>NZ_MDEJ01000120.1 GCF_002940065.1 Xanthomonas populi | reverse complement strand
CCAGTATGGGTTTCCCGGCCAACGCTCGCACACCGCTTTCTCAGACAGGTCGTAGGCGTGTTTGAGGGACAGCAAACCGCTCGATCAAGCGCACCGGCAAGGCCGGCCGCCACCGGCAGGAGTGGCCGGCAAGCGCGGCGAAAGTGCCTGTTGCAACGCTACCCACGGCATCCGATGGCTCAGTTGCGCCAATGGATGGCGCAGGTCATCCGATTCTCCAAGCGCGAAAGAAACGACTCGGCGGCAGGCATGTACTCGGCGGCAGGACAGCGTGTACGCGTGGGCAGAAATTGCCAGAAACCAGCATGCCGCGTAGCGAAAACTGGTAGTTCTGGCACGCCTATCTCGCCAACAACGCGTTGCGGTGACTGGATGCTTGGGGTTTTTCAGGGGCGACTCGCTAAAATCGCGCTTCTTCCTGTCCATTGCGATTGCCATGACCACTGCACCCGCCGCGCTGACTGCCCACTACGCTGCCGAACTGGAGACGATCCAGGCCCAGGGCTTGTTCAAGTCCGAGCGCATCATCACCGGCCCGCAGTCGGCCCGGATCATGCTGGCCGATGGCCGCAGCGTGCTCAACTTCTGCGCCAACAACTACCTGGGTCTGGCCGACCACCCGGACATCATCCAGGCCGCCAAGGACGCGCTGGACAGCCACGGTTTCGGCATGGCCTCGGTGCGCTTCATCTGCGGCACCCAGGATCTGCATAAGCAGCTCGAGCGCACCATCGCCGCGTTCTTCGGCACCGACGACGCGATTCTCTACGCGGCCTGTTTCGATGCCAACGGCGGCCTGTTCGAACCATTGCTAGGCGAGCACGATGCGATCATCTCCGATGCGCTCAACCACGCCTCGATCATCGACGGCGTGCGCCTGTGCAAGGCCAAGCGCTTCCGTTACGCCAACTGCGACATGGCCGACCTGGAGGCGCAGCTGCAGGCCGCCGATGCAGCCGGTTGCAAGACCAAACTGATCACCAGCGACGGCGTGTTTTCGATGGATGGCTTTATCGCCCCGCTGGACGAGATCACTGCGCTGGCACGCAAGTACAACGCGCTGGTGCATATCGACGAATGTCATGCCACCGGCTTTCTCGGCGCCAGCGGCCGCGGCTCGGCCGAGGTAAAGGGCGTGCTGGACCAGATCGACATCATCACCGGCACGCTGGGCAAGGCGATGGGCGGCGCGCTCGGCGGCTTCACCACCGCCAAGCGCGAAGTAATCGAACTGCTGCGCCAGCGCTCGCGCCCGTATCTGTTCTCCAACTCGCTACCGCCGCATGTGGTGGCCGCCGGCATCAAGGCATTCGACATGCTGGAAGCCGCCGGCGAGCTGCGCACGCAACTGGTCGAAAACACCCACTACTTCCGCGAGCGCATGACCGCTGCCCGCTTCGACGTCAAACCCGGCGTGCATCCGATCAGCCCGGTCATGCTGTACGACGCGCCGCTGGCGCAGAAATTCGCCGAACGCTTGCTGGAAGAAGGCATCTACGCCATCGGCTTCTTCTTTCCGGTGGTGCCCAAAGGGCAAGCGCGCATTCGCTCCCAGATCAGCGCTGCGCACACACGCGAGCACCTGGACCAGGCAATCGCTGCGTTCATCAAGATCGGCCGCGAACTCGACGTCATCAAAAACTGATGCGCGCGGTGTTGCGCCAACGGCTACTGCTGGCGGCGCACACCGATGCCCAAGCCCAGTTATTGGACGACAATTGGGAAACCCGCTGCCTGCATTGCCGTCGGCGCTTGCAGCTGCGCGCAGATGGCGAACCACTCGGCCACGCCACCCTGGAACACGTGGTGCCACAGGCCTGGTTCGGTCGTCGTGCTGCGGCCGCGCTGTGCACGATGCTCGGCGACGATCCGAATGCGGCGCGCAATCTCGCCCTGGCCTGTGCCAGCTGCAATCACGCCAAGGGTCGCCGTCACGATGCCAACGGTGCCGGCGACGCACGCGCATTTGACGTTGTCAGCGCCTTGCTCAGCGCGCGTCTGGCGCGCTGGCGGGAGCCCCACTCAACGCCCTGACTTCCTCGTCGCTAAGCATTCGCCACCCGCCTTTGCCCAGCTCGCCCATCGCCAGCGACCCGATCGCTACCCGCACCAGGCGCAGCACACCGATCTCCTGCGCTACCAACAGACGACGGATCTGCCGATTGCGGCCCTCGTCCAGCACGATTTCCAGCCACGCATTGCGCTCGCCTTCGCGCAGCACGCCAACCTGCTTGGCGCGCAGCAGCACCCCATCGCCATCAGGATCGGAATCGGCCAGACCGGCCTGCAACTGCGCCAGTTGCGCAGCACTCGGGCGGCAATCGATCTGCACGGATAGGTCTTGTCCGGCCCGGTGGACGGATCGGTCACCGCCGCCGCCCATTGCGGATCGTTGCTGAAGAGCAGCAGGCCTTCGCTGGCCTTGTCCAAGCGCCCGACCGGAGCAAGCCACGGCAAGCCGGCGCCATCGAAACAGCGGTACACCGTGTCCCTGCCCTGCTCATCGCGCACAGTCGTCACAACGCCGCGCGGCTTGTTGAGCATCAGATAGCAGCGCGCCGGCCCGGCCAACGGCTGCCCGTCGACGGTGATGCTCGACTGCTGATCGACGCGGATCGGATATTCGGGGTCGCGTACCACGCGCGCAGCCACACTCACCCGCCCCTCGGCGATCCAGCGTGCCGCTTCGGTACGCGAACACACGCCTAGCTTGGAAAACACGCGCGCCAACCCATGACGTGGCGCGGTGGTCGCCGTGGCCGTACCGGAAGCGCGCGAAGCACCAGCCGGACCACGCTTGCGCTGCCGGGACGTCGCCGGCGGAGGCCGCCGGGTCATGCGGTCCCGGCCGTGCCGATTACTTGATTTCGACCGACTTGGCGTCTGCCGCACCTGCTGCGGCAGCTGCCGCAGCAGGTGCAGACGCGCCAGCGACCGGTCGTGCCTTGACAACGCGCACGCCGCGCGCCTTCATCCAGGCATCGAATTCTTCGGCGGTCATGCGCTTGCCGTTCTGGCTCATGTCAAAGCGCCACGGCGTGTTGTCGAACGCGGTGGTGGCGTTGTAGGCAGCCGGATCGTTCGGGTTGAGCGTGCCGCCGGGCGGAATCACCTTGGCCAGGTCCTGGCAGCCTTCAACGCGCAACCGAAGCAGCACGCGGTCTACCGACTGCTCGCTGGTATAGGGCTGAGCCAGCACGCCGGTGGGCATGCCCAGCTGGACGCTACGGGTGTAGAGCTCAGCCGCCGCCGGTGCAATCACCGTGGCAGGCAACGGCAGCGGTTGGGACACCGTGCTGCCGGCGCAGTTCGGAGCGGCGTCAGCGGCAGGAATCAAAGCGAGACAGAGCAAACCTGCCGTGGCAGTACGCAGCATCGGGTTCATCCAATTATGAGTTTGGTGTTAACGCGGCGAGTGTAGGCAGCGATGAACGCTGTTTCAACCGGAACCGTGCTTGGATGGCAACACAGACAGGTTTGGCGGCGCCTCGACGCACTTTTTTGGTTCCTACAAAGACAAAACCCGGCACAAGGCCGGGTTTTGTATGCAACAGCTAGCGATCCAATTAGTTCTGGACGTTCAGCTCGGTACGACGGTTCTTCGCACGGCCTTCCGGATTGTCAGAACCATCCGGGTTGGCGTTCGGAGCAATCGGACGGCTCTCGCCATAGCCGATCGGGCCGACCAGACGCGACGCATCAACGCCGTTCTTGGTCAGGTAGTCGTACACGGTGGTCGCACGACGCTCAGACAGCTTCTGGTTGTACGCGTCGGTACCCTTCGAGTCGGTGTGACCTGCAACCTCGACCTTCAGGTCGGGGTAACGCTTCAGGATCTCGGTCGCTTCGCTCAGGATGGACTGTGCGTCCGGACGCAGGGTCGACTTGTTGAAGTCGAAGTTCACGCCCTTCAGGTCGATCGACACAGGCACCGGGCAACCGTCCGGACCGATGGTCTGACCAGGCTGCGAAGCCGGGCACTTGTCGTCGCAGTTGTTGACGCCGTCACCGTCGTCATCCAGGTCTGCGCAGCTCGGAGCAACCGGAGCCGGAGCCGGCGGCGGGGCAGTCGACGGAGCCGGTCCCAACGGGATCACGACGCCGACCGAAGCCAGCACGTCGCCGAACCAGTCTTCCTGCGGAGCAGCAACGCTCTGGTCGTTGAAGTCAGCGCGATAGGCCAACTCGGCACGCACGGCAACGCGCTTGTCAAAGGTGGTCTGCAGACCGACACCAGCCTTGGCGGCAAAGTTGCCGTCTTTCTGCTGGCCCGGCGACACCGGGTTCGGGGTTGCGTCGAACTCTTCTTCCGAACGCTGGTAGCCCAGACCGAACAGCAGATAGGGGTTCCAGCCGCGGCCTTCAGCGATGAAGTGGCGACGCAGGTCGAACGAGATGCCGTACTGGCTCCAGTTCTGGTCCTGGTTGGCATCAAAGTTCGGGTTCTGATAGTTCAGCTCGCCGTCGATCGACCAGTTCGGGCTGACAAACTTGCCCAGACCCAGGGTCACGAACGGGGCATCATTGGTCAGACGATCGCTGTCCTGGAAGTTGAAGCCAGCGCTACCGGTCAGGTACCAACGGTCATCGAACTCCTGCGCGGACGCAGCCTGGGCAAACGCCAGGCCGCCAAGCAACGCGGCAGTGAGAATTTTCTTGTTCATGTATACAGCTCCTTCTTTGGGAGATAAACCGATAGAGGCGTGTTCTTTGGTAAAGATGCTCGTCACATCCAGAGCCATCGGGGCGCAGATTAAGCTGGCCTCAGTGAAGATCGCGTTAACGGACATATAACATGTGAAAACAATCACCAGGGCCCACGATCCCATTCAATACTACGTATACAGTTTAATGAAGGAAAGGACCGGGCACTCAGTTCGCACAGTTGCCCCGCATGAACCGCAGCCAAATTAAGCCAGTTGAATACGCTTACGGACTGACTGCCTGGTGGACGTGCCGAATGACCTCGCAACCACATTGGTGAATGCAAACCCTACTCCGAGCTGAATTGTGGTGTTGGTGGTTGCAGGCCAACGGCCTCACAACGCACCCTGAACTCCCCCACAGGAGCGCCCAGATGAAAGCCATCGCCCTCACTCGCCATCTGCCGATCGACGATCCGGAGTCGCTGCTTGACATGGAACTCCCGACCCCTGCAGCGCCATCGGGGTATGACCTATTGGTGCGTGTGGAGGCGATTTCGGTGAATCCAGTCGATACCAAGGTGCGCGCACCGAAGTCGCAAACGCTGGATGCGCCGAAAATTCTGGGCTACGACGCAGCTGGCGTGGTCGAAGCAGTGGGCCCGGAGGTCACTGCGTTCGTGGTGGGCGACGAGGTCTATTACGCAGGCGACATCGGCAGACCGGGCAGCAACGCGCAATATCAGTTGGTCGACGCGCGCATCGCCGGCTGCAAGCCGACCTCGCTCAGCTTCGCCCAGGCGGCCGCGTTGCCGTTGACCACGCTGACCGCGTGGGAGTTGTTGTTCCAGCGCATGCCGTTCGCCTTCGACGGCGCACGCAATCGTGGCAACCACTTATTGATCATCGGTGGCGCCGGTGGGGTTGGCTCGATCGCGATCCAGCTGGCAAGGCACGCCGGCTTCACGGTGATCGCCACGGCCTCGCGTCCGGAGACCATCGAATGGGTGCGGCAGATGGGCGCGCAGCATGTGATCGACCATTACCAGCCGCTGCATCCGCAACTGCAGGCGCTGGGCCTGCAGAGCGTGGATGCGGCGCTCAATCTGGCCGATACCGACCGCTACTGGCAGCAGTTGGGCCAGATCCTGGCGCCCCAGGGACACGTGGGCTTGATCGTGGAGCCGCGCGGCCTGCTGTCGATCGGCGACCCGTACAAATCCAAGTGCATCGGTATCCATTGGGAACTGATGTTCACGCGCGCCCGCTATGCCACCGAAGACATGGTCGAGCAGCATCGCATTCTCAATCGTGCGGCCAGCCTGATCGATGCGGGCGAACTGCGCACTACGCAGACCGAGACGCTGTCGCCGATCAATGCGCAGCAGTTGCGCGAGGCGCATCGACGGCTGGAAAGCGGCAGCACGATCGGCAAATTGGTACTGGCGGGTTGGTGATCGGCGTGACTGGTTGAGTTCGGCTGCTGCGTTTGCGTGTGCTTGTGGTCTTGCTTATTGCAAGGCGCGGCCCGCGACGGGCGCGGAGCCATCTGGATAGCTCCCCGCCCTCCTCTGCGAACTGCCAACAGCACCGGCAGCGTGCGCCAATACTTGCCGGCACGCCCGTTTGCCTGCATCGTGCGCACTCCGTACGCTAGCGGATCCATATAGTATCGCCCGCCACCGGCCTGCTTGACTCGCCCTTCCCCACCTGTTCAGCCCGCTCGATCTGGGCTTTACGCAACTGCGCAATCGTCTCCTGATGGGGTCGATGCACACCGGTCTTGAAGACCGCGCACGCGACTTTCCCAAGCTGGCTGCCTATTTCGCCGAGCGCGCTGCCGGTGGCGTCGGGCTGATCGTCACCGGTGGGTTTTCGCCGAATGTGGTGGGTTGGCTCAAGCCGTTCGGCGGCAAGTTGTCGTGGCCGTGGGAAGTGCGCCCGCATCGTCATGTGACCGGTGCGGTGCACGCGCACTGCGCCAAGATCTGCCTGCAGCTGTTGCATGCCGGGCGATATGCCTATCACCCGTTGTCGGTGGCGCCGTCCAAGCTCAAGGCACCGCTCAACCCGTTCACTACGCTCGCGTTGTCGGCGCTTGCAGTGGATCGGCAGATCGCCGCCTATGCACGTGCCGCGCGGCTGGCGCGCGACGCCGGCTACAACGGCGTGGAAGTGATGGGGCCGGAAAGCTATCTGATCAAAGAATTCACCGCCGCACGCACCAACCAGCGCAGCGAGGCCTGGGGCGGCAGCATGCGCTTTGCGGTGGAGATCGTGCTGCGCATCCGCGAGGCCTGCGGGCCGGACTTCATCATCATCTACCGGCTTTCGCTGGTGGATCTGGTCGAAGACGGCAACCAGTGGCAGGAGATCCTGGCACAAGCGCAGGCGATCAAGGCGGCCGGCGCGACCATCACCAATTCCCGGTATCGGCTGGCACGAGGCGCGCATTCCGACCATCGCCGCCTCGGTGCCGCGCGCGGCATTTGCCGGCATGACCGCAAAGCTCAAGCCGCACCTGCGCATTCCGGTGGTGGCGACCAACCGCATCAACATGCCGGAAGTGGCCGATCGCATTCTGGCCGACGGCGCAGCCGACATGGTGTCGCAGGCTCGTCCACTTTTGGCCGACCCGCAATGGGCCAACAAGGCCAGCGCCGGCCAATCCCACACCATCAACACATGCATCGCCTGCAACCAGGCCTGCCTGGATCATGTGTTCGACAACAAGCTGGCGAATTGCCTGGTCAACCCACGCGCGGTGCACGAAACCGAGCTGATCTACACGCCAACCAGCTTGCCCAAGCACATCGCGGTGGTCGGTGCAGGCCCTGCCGGGTTGGCCTGCGCGACGGTAGCGGCCGAGCGCGGCCACCAGATGACCTTGTTCGATGCAAGCGATGAAATCGGCGGGCAATTCCAATGTCGCAAAACGCATTCCGGGCAAGGCAGAATTCAACGAGACGCTGCGCTATTTCGGCCACCGTATTGAGGCCACCGGCGTGCAGCTACGCCTGAACACTCGCGTGCAAGCAGCCGATCTAAAAGACTTCGATGAGATCGTGCTGGCCACCGGCATCGAGCCGCGCAAGGTGGACTTCCCCGGCGCCGATCACCCGATGGTGGTCAACTCTCTGGATGTGGTGCTGGGCCGCCATGTAGCAGCCGACAAAGTCGCCATCATCGGCGCTGGCGGGATTGGGTTCGATGTCGGAGAATTTCTGGTGCATCAAGGCGTCTCGCCGTCGCTGGATCCGGCGCGCTTGATGGCTGAATGGGGCGTGGAGCCCAGCTTCGAAACACGCGGTGCGTTGGCCAAACCGCAGCCCGAGCGCCCTGCACGCCAGGTCTGACTGCTGCGGCGCAGCCCCGGCAAACCCGGCGCGCGTCTGGGCAAGACCACCGGCTGGATTCACCGTGCCACGCTCAAGGCCAAGGGCGTCAAGATGCTGGGCGGCGTGGAATATCTAGGTGTGGACGATGCAGGTCTGCGGATCCGCGTGGAGGGCACCGAACAACTGCTCGACGTGGGCACGGTGGTGATCTGCGCCGGTCAGGAACCGCGTCGCGAGCTGTTTGCCGCGCTGCAGGCCAACGCGCAGCAACCGCATCTGATCGGCGGTGCGGACGTCGCCGCCGAACTGGATGCCAAGCGTGCGATCAATCAGGCGTGTCGGTTGGCGGCGCGGTTGTAACAAGCTTACTGCGACTTCGTAGCAGTGACAGCCACTCTTCCCAACAGACGCCCGAGCGGGTTTGTGCATCTGCAAGAGAGCCGGATGGGCTATGACTTCGACGCTGATATCGATGGTCGCGAAAGCAATAGCCATTCTGCTCGGCAGACGCCTGCGCAAGTTTGTGCGCGGGCGTCTGGGATGAAACCAGATCGGCGCTGGCGTCGATGCTGCTATCCATGACGCGATACCATCGCGTAAGCCGCTGGTCGGAGCATGCTCGATGAATTGTTTTTTTGTGTCGCGAAGCGCGGTGCTGGAGTGCTGGAGTGCTGGAGTGCTGGGGCCAGCCTGGCCCGCGCGGGGCGTTCGCAATAGCGCGGTATTGCGTTGCTGGCCGTCGCCTTGTCGCTGGTCTTCGTGACGCCGGCATTTCCGCCCGATATCCGCTTGATCAGCATACTGCTGCTCAGCCTGCCGTTTCGCGCTGCGTATGCGATCGGCGACGCGACCCATAACACCTTGTTGGGATTGGGGCGTTGGCCTGGCATGGTGCGCGCGGTGTCAGTGCGCTGCGTCTGATCGGTAGCGGGCTGCCCGCGTTGTTGGTCAGCGCAGCGATCGGCCTGCTACTGAAAGACGGCACGCACACCGCCGCATCGACTGCGCTGATGATCGTCGCCCTGTATGGCAGCATTGCACTGCTATCGGCGTGGCGGTTACGGCAGACGCTGCAGCCCTACGCACACGTGCTTGCAGGCGCTCCAGAGCCGCCAGCTGCGCCAAGGTGGCAGCGCGATCAGTTGCTGCGGTTGGCCGTCATCGCAGCGCTGGCGTTGGCGCTGCAAATATTTACCAAAATTGGCACCTTATCTGGCGCAGTCGCGTCGCGTCGCGTCTCGGCTCGGCTGGATGGGGTAGCGCGCTGTTGATTGCCTATGCGCTAGGCAGCGTCTTCTTACAGCACTTGGCTGCGCGCTGGCCGACTGTCGCAATGCGTCGACTAGGCGTCAGCGGAGCCGCGTTGGCAGCACTGGGATTGGTGTTTGCCATTGTGGTGCCTCGACACATCGTGCTGGATGCCAGCTCGGCCTTCGGCATGGGTCTGGCGGCGGGCAGTGGCAGGCAATGGCTCTGGGCACAGCATGCAGAACTTGCCTCGCGCCATGGCCCCGCAGCGCAGGCCCGCGGATTCGCCGCACTCACCGCCACCGCCCAACGCGCACTGGCAGCCGGCAGTGCTCTGATCGGACTGCTACTCGGCGCATCCGACCATCGCACTGGAAACAACGCGCATCTGGCGTGGCAATCGCATTGGGGCCGATGATTTGCGGCGTACTGTGCGTGTTGATCGCCTGGGCCGAAAGCACTTTTGTAATGTCTGGAAAACCCAGATCTGTTGCAGCAGCATTTACATCGCAACACGTGTAATCGGATTGATAATGCAGGAAGAACTTCAGCAATTGCGAATGACGTTCTTTGCGATCGCAACGGTGCTTACCAGCAATCGCACTGCGTGCGTGCGTGCGTGCAAAAAATCTTCGCGCCACATGTGGTTGATGTGTCTGATTCAATGCGTTCGTATACTGAACATCAGGGCGGCTTCAACTCTGGATCGCACCACCAACGGGTGTGACGTGATCCAGGCGACCTGACCTGAGCGACCTCACCGCCAAGTGGAGTGGCTCAGGTCATCCAGCCGCCTGGATCTTCCGGAACGATACCGTCTGCATGCGTTGTATGAAACCGGCATGTCGATGCGGGCCATCGCCCGTGTATTGGAGCGTGCACCCAGCACGATCAGCCGCGAACTACGCCGCACCCAGCACGCTGGGCAGTCTCTGCCAGACCACGCGCAGCGCCTCAGCGAGCATCGGCGCACGCAGGCTGGCCAGCGTCCACGCATTGCTGCGGAGCGAATAGCACAAATCGAGGTCTTGCTGAACGAGGAGATCAGTCCGGAGCAGATTGCCGGTCGCATCGGCTTGGCCAGTCACGAATGGATGGCGGTCTCAAGACTCACGTGCAGCACGTGATGTGAACGTTGCAAGTTCTTCTTCCATTGCCTCGCTGGGTGTTGTCCAGCCCAGGGTTTTCCGTGGACGGGTGTTCATCAGTCAGGCGATGGTCAGTGAGGTATTCCTGACTGATGCCAGACAGGTCCGCTCCTTTGGGCAGCAACTGGCGAAGCAGGCCGTTGGTGTTCTCGTTGCTTGCGCGCTGTCAGGGCGCATGCGGGTCGGCAAACTACACATGCATATTTACCCCCTCCATCAGCTCGGCGTAGCGCGTCAGTTCGCTCCCGCGATCATAGGTCAGGCTCCGTTCGCATCGAGGCAGGAAGCGTTTTCATCTGGCGGTTAACCCCTTCCAGCGCATCTGCCGCCGTGCAGCCATCCATCCGGCACAGCACGACAACGCGCGTCTTGCGCTCCACCAATGTGCCGACGCAGGACCGATTGAATGCGCCCTTGATCAGGTCACCTTCCCAAGGGCCTGGAACCAAACGCTGCTGCACCTCCTGCGGGGGCAACCAGCGCCACAGCACCAGATGATCACGCACCACCTGAAACAGGTCGGTCCCCGGAGGCAGCCGTCGTCGCCTGATGCTATGCTGACGCCCCGGTAACGTCTCCCCGCACTGCGCGCGCAAGAGGCCGTGCTGTCCTGCCTGGCCACCGCCCGACTCACTGTCGACGGGCTTGTCCCCAAAAGCCTGGAGATCGAGCGCAGGCTTTGACCTCGCCGCGCCTGAATCTGGAGCATCGCGCGCGCTTCTGCGCTTAGGGGACAATAGCGTTTTGACAGGTGCATAACCTACTGGCTGAAAGGGTGTTGCACTTGGAACTTGAAGCGGCCCATTGGCGAGCGACATTGTGTTGCGAACGCGAATATCGACACGACACGCCGTGGCTCAATTGTCTCCGCCAATTCGCACCGACCAGCTCGCGCACTACTGTATTGCAGTACGTCTCGTCGTACGCCGCAAATGGCAACACATCTACGAAGCCGCTAACACAAAGCGCGTGCAGACCATTGCGTATGCACACGCCGCATACGCATCTCGATACATGGTCAATTCGCTAAAAATCAGCGTCAAAGCACACCCGCAAGTGATGATGATGTGTAGCACAGCGAGCAGCTGGTGCCGCATGCGCAACTTCCATGCATGCAGTGCCAGACAATCGAACAGTCGCGCATATGCTGAAGATTGCACGCGTATCGCGCCGATATAAGGAAGGTCTGAACAACGCTCCCGGCCGCATGAATCCAGCATCTTGAGCGCCATGAACGCGCAAGGTGGGTTTATCAGACGAGGTTTTGCGCGTTTCTGGCGGCTTCCACCGCCGCCAGGCAGCATTATCCACTAGCCGGCAACAGCTGCCGGCGCACCATCCATAGATTGGACAGCGCACACAAAGCCAGTACCTGCGCCTGAGGTTTCCCCACGTTTTCCCGAGATAGATCAGCTGGTTGCACCCGCATCGTGTAGAAACAAGTGCGCGCATGGCGCAGTCTTCAAGGTGACTAAGCCATAGAAGGACTGACGACCATGCGCGC
>NZ_MDEJ01000119.1 GCF_002940065.1 Xanthomonas populi | reverse complement strand
ATACTCGGATTCAAAACGCCCCTCGAAGTCTTCTTTGAGGGTGTCGACAACAGCGTTGCCAACCAGAGTTGAATTCGCCGTGCGAATCAATTGTTTGATAAGAGTGTGCCCGGGGCGGGAATCGAACCCGCATAGCCTTACAGCTGAGGGATTTTAAGTCCCTTGCGTCTACCAGTTTCGCCACCCGGGCATTGCGATAGCGTGCCTGATTGCGCGCCGATTGTGAATCTCTGCGTGCGTGTCTTGCTTCACTGCCGGCGCCTGTGCGGCCTGCGCTATGCTGCCGCCGCATAGACGCGCGGAAACCGCCCGCGCACGATCGAAGGAACCGCATGTCCCGCACCACGCTCCTCGCACTGCTTCAACCGCGCATCGCCGTCATCGGGCTGGGCTATGTCGGCCTGCCGCTGGCGGTTGCGTTTGGCGAGCAGCGCGACACCGTGGGCTTCGACATCGATGCGCAGCGGGTAGCGCAGTTGCGCGATGGCCACGACGCCACGCTGGAACTGGATGACACCGAACTGGCTGACGCCACGAGGTTGCGCTACACCGCGAACGCTGCAGATCTGGCTGACTGCAAGATCTTCATCGTCACTGTACCAACGCCGATCGACAGCTTCGAGCAACCCGACCTGGAGCCGCTACGCAGTGCCACTACGTTGATCGCTGCCGCGCTCAAGCCCGGCGACCTGGTGATCTACGAATCCACCGTGTATCCGGGCACCACCGAAGAAGTCTGCGTACCCTTGCTCGAAGCCGCCTCCGGACTGCGCTTCAACGAAGATTTCTTCTGCGGCTACAGCCCCGAACGCGTCAATCCCGGCGACCGCCAGCGGCGCCTGCGCGATATCCGCAAGATCACTTCCGGCTCCACCGCAGCCGCAGCCGATGCGGTCGATGCGCTGTACACCAGCATCATCACTACGGGTACCTGGCGCGCGCCGTCGATGCGTGTAGCCGAGGCCGCCAAAGTGGTCGAAAACATCCAGCGTGACGTCAACATCGCACTGGTCAACGAGCTGGCGCTGATCTTCGACAAGTTGGGCATCGACACGCTTGATGTGCTGGAAGCGGCCGGAACCAAGTGGAATTTTCTGCCATTCCGGCCCGGCCTGGTCGGCGGCCATTGCATTGGCGTGGATCCGTATTACCTGATGCACAAATCCGAAAGCGTGGGCTATCACCCGGATCTGATCCACACCGCGCGGAAAGTCAACAACCGTGTCGGCCGACACGTCGCCGAGCGCGTCTGCGGCATGCTCGCCACGCGCGGCTTGGTGCTTGCGCAGGCGAGGGTGCTTGTCTTGGGCGCCACCTTCAAAGAAAACTGCCCGGACCTGCGCAACAGCCGTGCACTGGAACTGGTGCAGTTGCTGCAAGCCGCTGGTGTACAGGTCGACACCTGCGACCCATGGGCCGACCCTGCAGAAGCCCTGCATCATGCCGGCGTGCAGTTGTGCGAGGCTGCGGACGAAGGCGCCTACGATGCCGTCGTACTGGCGGTGGCGCACGCACAGTACCGCGACTACGACCCCCAGCGCATCGCAGCGCTGGGCAAACAGGGCGCGGTGATTTACGATGTCAAATCGGTCTGGCCGCGCGAAGCGGTCAGCGATCGTCTGTAGCGCGCGCGTCCTGCTGCTGCAGCCAGTGCACCGCCCCATGTGCGGCATGTAATCCGCTGGCGAAGCAGGCAGTCAACAGATAGCCGCCAGTCGGTGCTTCCCAATCGAGCATTTCTCCGGCGCAAAACACGCCAGGTTGCGCGAGCGCCATCAGACCATCATCCAGCGCTTCCAGCCGCACGCCACCGGCCGAACTGATCGCCTCGGCAAGCGGGCGCGGCCGCAGCAAGCGCAACGGTAACTGTTTAAGGGTGCGTGCCACCTGCGCGAGATCGTCGCCGGCCTGCTTGCCCAGATGTTCGTACAGCAAAGCCGCCTTGACGCCATCGATGCCGATTTGCCGGCGCAAATGCTCACTGAAACTACGTCCCTTGCGCGGCTTGTCCAGTTCGGCGCTTACGCGTTCCAGCGAGCGTCCGGGGACCAGGTCCAGGTCCAAGCAAAGTTCTGCGACACCATGCGCGTCGATCTGCTCGCGCAGATCTGCAGCCACGGCATAAATCAGACTGCCTTCGATTCCCGTAGCAGTGGCAACACACTCGCCTTGCAGTTCGTGTTGCACGCCATGGCGATCTCGCCAGTGCGCCACCACCGGCTTGAGCGGCGCACCAGCATGCCGCTGCATAAAATGCGCGCTCCAGTCGATGTCGAAGCCGCAGTTGGCCGGCACCAATGGCGCAACCGCGATGCCAAGTTGTTGCAGCGGCGCTTGCCACTGACCGTCCGAGCCAAGCTGCGGCCAACTGCCGCCACCGAGCGCCAGCACCACGGCGTCTGCAACGTGCTCGATTTCACCGGTCGATGTGTCGAAGCGCAACGCACGGTCATCGCTCCAGCCGAGCCAGCGATGCTGCACATGAAACGCGATGCCTTGTTCCTTGAGTCTGCGCACCCAGCCACGCAACAACGGCGCGGCCCTGCGATCCATCGGGAACACGCGTCCGGAGCTGCCGATGTAGGTCTCCACACCCAACTCGCGCGCCCAATCGCGCAGTGCGTTCGCATCGAAGTGCTGTAACCAGGACGCAACTGGCGTGGCGCGTTCGCGATAGCGCTGAGCAAACAGCGGCATCGGATCCGAATGGGTGAGATTCAAACCGCCCTTGCCGGCGATCAAAAACTTGCGCCCAACCGAACCCTTTGCTTCGTAAAGGTCCACTGCAAGGCCGGCCGCACGCGCCACTTCTGCGGCCATCAAGCCGGCTGGCCCGCCACCAATCACCGCCAGCCGTCGCTTGCTCACATCTGTCATTGCTCGGGCACTCAGCGCCGCTGCACGCCAAGCAATTCCACATCGAACACCAACGAGGCACCGGGCGGAATCACGCCACCCGCGCCATTGTCGCCGTAGCCGTAATCGGGCGGAATCATCAACGTGCGCTTGCCACCTACGCGCATGCCGTCGACGCCATCGTCCCAGCCGCGGATGACCTGATGGCCGCCCAGCACGAACTGGAATGGCTCGGCGCGATCGAGCGAACTGTCGAACTTCCTGCCGTGCTTGTCGGCGGCTTTTTCGTCGTACAGCCAGCCGGTGTAGTGCACGGTGACCATCGCGCCCGGCGTCGCCACTGCACCGGTGCCGACGTTGCGGTCGATCCGCTCGAAGGTGGCGATGGTGCCGCCGGACGGCGGCAGGGCAGGCGCGCAGCTTGCGAGCAACAGGGCGGCACAGAGCGTCAACAAAAAGCGCATGAGATGGTCCATGAACAAAGGGCGCCATTATCGCATCTGGCTCCGGCTATCATCGCACCCATGGCCAAGCTGCTGCTCAATCTGCGCAATGTTCCCGATGACGAAGCCGACGAGGTGCGGGCACTGATGCGTGAGAACCTTGTCCAGATCTACGAGACGCGCCCGAGTAACTGGGGCATTTCCGCCGGTGGCATCTGGCTGAGCGACGACGCCGACTATCCGCACGCCAAGGCGGTGATGGAGGCCTACCAGGCCCGGCGCGGGGCGGTCGCACGCGCGCAGCGCCAGGAGGCGCTCGCATCCGGCACCGCCGAAACTTTCGGCGCGCTACTGCGCAAGCGCCCGCTGTTCGTGATCGCCACGCTGATCGGCATGCTGGTGGTCGCCTCGTTGGTGCTGCTGCCGTTTCTGCTCTTACGCGGCTGATCCCGCTGTGGCGCCATCGGGCTTAAAATAGCCCGATGATCATCAATACCGCCGCCTATCAATTCGTCGCCATCCACGACCCGCAGCAGCTTGCCGACAGCGTGCTGAGCCACGCCGACCGGCAGGTATTGAAGGGTTCGGTGCTGGTGGCTGAAGAGGGCATCAATCTATTTTTGGCGGGCGAGGCCGAACAGATCGACGCGTTCTACGCGTGGCTGCAGACCGATTCCCGTTTTGCGCAGATGCGGATCAAGTACAGCCTGAGCGCGCAGCAGCCATTCGCGCGACTCAAGGTCAAGCTCAAGCCGGAGATCATCAGCTTCCGTCGCGACGATGCCTCGCCATTGCAAGGGCGAGCGCCGACAGTGACGCCAAGCGTACTGCGTGAATGGATTCGACAAGGGCACGACGATCGCGGCCACCCGCTGGTGCTGCTGGATACGCGCAATGCGCAGGAAGTGGAATACGGCACCTTTCAAGGTGCGTTGACGTTGCGGATCGACAAGTTCACCGAGTTGCCGAGCGCGCTGGGGCCACATAGCGCTGCGCTGGCGGATGCCACCGTGGTGAGCTTCTGCACCGGCGGCATCCGTTGCGAAAAAGCTGCGCTGTGGATGCAGGCCGAGGGCATGGACAACGTGCTGCAACTCGAAGGCGGGATACTGGGTTACTTCGAAGACGTGGGCGGCGAAGGCTACGATGGCTGCTGCTTTGTTTTCGACGAGCGTGTCGCGCTAGATCCCGAACTGCGCCCGTTGGTAGATGCACAGCGCAGTGCTGCGGCAGGGGAAATCTGACCGAAAGCGAGTGAATTCCCCGATGTTCGCGCACTGCGTGCGTTCGCATCATGCAAACACGACGGGGCAGTGCGCTGCAGGTGTGTCATTCCTGCACAGCGTCGAGAGGGTTTGGACTCTAACTCCAAAGTAATACGTCGCATCGTGCTTGCCCTGAATTATTCACGGAGATAGGCTGCACCAGCCAGCAGCATAGCGAGGACAACAAGGATGACCATCAGAGTTTTTCTGATTGACGATCATGCACTCGTGCGTACAGGCATGAAGATGATCCTGTCCAAGGAAGTGGACATTGATGTGGTAGGAGAGGCCGAGAGTGGCGAGTCGGCGTTGCCGCAGATCCGCCAGCTCAAGCCCGAGATCGTGTTATGCGATCTGCATCTGCCCGGCGTCAGCGGTCTGGAAATCACCGAGCGCATCGTCAAAGGCGATTACGGCACCCGCGTGGTCATCGTGTCCGTACTGGAAGATGGCCCTTTGCCCAAGCGTCTGCTTGAGGCCGGTGCATCCGGCTATGTCGGCAAGGGTGGCGATGCGCAGGAGCTGCTGCGTGCAGTGCGTGAAGTCGCATTGGGCCGGCGCTATCTCGGCAACACCATTGCGCAGAACCTTGCGCTGTCCAATCTGGAAGGTGGTGGTTCGCCGTTCGATGCATTGTCGCCACGCGAGCTGGAAGTCGCTTTGCTGCTGACGCAGGGGCTACGCCAGGAAGACATCGCCAAGCGTCTGAATCTCAGTGCCAAGACCATCAATACGCACAAGGCGCGTCTGTTCGAGAAAGTTGGAATTCAGGACAGCATTGCGCTCGCACGTCTGGCCAACCAATACGGTTTGACCGATCCTGCGCGAACGATGTAGATCGCTTGTTGGTATGCCCAACGAATTGCGCGCAAAAACAAAGCGGCCCGAAGGCCGCTTTGTTTGACACAGACCTTGCCTGATTACTCAGACAAGGTCCAAACAAGCGATGGAGCCATCAGTGATCGTTACGTGGCTTGTTGGTGTCGTCTTCCTGCTCTTGTGCTTCAGTCACACTGCTCGAAGGAGCCTTAGGTTTCACCGCTTCGGAGACGACAACCGTCGGCTTGGGCTCATCGTTCACATGATTGTGCACGTTCGCAGGCGCCACGGAGGTAACTGCTGCAGGCTGCTCAGGTGCCTTGTACGGTGCGTGCGTTTCGGCAAGCGCTGAGGATGCCGGTGCTGTGGCGTCGGCCGGAGCCAATGTGTCGAGCAGCGTCGTCTGCACCGGGGCGTACGGCTTGCGTGCCGCAGTCACCGGAGCAGAGTCAGCAGCTGGCGTGGTCTGCGGCACTGTCATGGTGGAGGTAACTGCGACATCCACAGCCGGTCTCGCAGCACTGGATAGCTCTGCTTGCGGCTGCTTGACAGTGACCACGTCTGCCTGGGCAGCAGGCTCGCTGGAAGGCGAAGTTGTTGCTCGCGTGTGCACCGAAGCAGCAGCCGGAACTGTGTTGGCTTTCACCGGCTCCGATTGCACGGGCGCCCGAGCAACGACCGGCGCAGCGCGTTCCGGGCTGACGGCAGGGGCTGCTGCAACGTCAGTCGATGCCGACGACACCGGCTTGGGCTGCTGCGCAACCGGTTCCGACGCAGTAGCCGGCGACGTCGTATCAGTACGCTCGACAGGTGCAGCTGCAGGAGCCGGCATTGCAATTACGGCAGGAGCCGCAACTGGAGCCGGAGTAGCAACCGGAGCCGGTGTGGCAGCAGGCGTTGATGCAACAGGTGCCGATTGAGCAACAAATGCCGCAGAGACAACTGAAGCATTGCTACGCGCCTGCTCAGCTGCAGTTGCAACCGGAACTGCAGCCTGCTGGTCGAAGGACGGTGTGGCGTTGGAGACCGGTGCGGTGGTCGAGGTGGTGTCGGCCGCTGCCTGACTTTCCGAACGCTCCTTCGGCACTGGACGCGGCTTTACTGCTGCAGCAGTGCTGGACTCCGGTTTAGCGCGAACAGAGGCTGCAGGCGTGGCTTCATCGTCGAAGTCGAACTCCGGCTGGCCGGCGCGCGGCGCAACGGACGTTTGCGTCTGCGTGCCGGCATCGTCGCCTTCGTTCTCGTTGTCGCCATCGAGATCGCCTTCGGAATCGCCTTCGGAATCGCCATCCAGATCGTCCGTTTCCAGACCATCGGCGCCAATACCACCCTCACCATTTGCGCCAGCGCCACGACGGCGACGACGGCCACCACGACGGCCACGACGGCGACGACTACCGCCTTCGCCATTGGCCGAATCATCGCCCGGTGCATCCGGCGTCTGACTGTCTGCACTGGCGTCAGTGCCATGGTCGGCATGCGCTTCGGTCACGATCACGTCAACCGGGTGTGCCTGCGTGGCCTCACTTGCGGGAACGTGCGTGGTCACCGGCGCAGCGGTTTCGGCGATTGCCGAAACTACGCCTGCAGTCGTCGCCGTTGCGGCCGTAGAGGTCAGCGTCTGCGCCGAAGCCGTGCCTTCGTCCTGACGGGCGGGGCGCTGCTGCCTCTCGGACGGCGCGCCGTCCTGCTGTGCAGGTGCACGCGGCGGACGCGGAGCCTGATTCTGCGGCTTCTGCTTTTGCTGCTGCTGGCCCTGATGCGGCTGCTTGGGCGCCTGCGGTTCGTTACGCGGCTGCTTGGCGACCTGCACCTGCTGCTGCGCCTGACCACCATTCTGCGGGTTATGTGCGCTCTGGCCATTGGCAGGCTGGCGGCGCTCATCGCGACGCTCCTTGTTGGCACCGTTTCCGTTTCCGTTGCCGCCGTTACCGCCATTGCCACGCTGCTGATTGCCGCCGTGACGCGCTTCACCACGGCCATCGCGACGCTGACCACCGCGATCGCCACGCTCGTTACGGTTGCCACGGACTGGATCGTTCTGGCGCGGACGTTGGGTCGACGCGGGCGCAGCAGCCACCGGCTCTACGCCACCGAAGATCCGCTTCAGCCAGCCGACCACGCCGGTGACCGGTGCAGGAAGCGGCAGTGCGACTACTGGAGCCGGCGCAGGTGCTGCAGCGACCGGGGCAGGGGCTTCCTCACGCACCGGAGCCGGCTGGCTCGGCTTGATCGAGGTCACTGCCGGCGCAACCGGAATGTTCAACTGTGCCTTGGTCAGCGCATGCACCGGCAACTTGCGCGGCGTACCACGCTGATAGCTCGGCTTGCCGCTGTCTTCGCCCAGCTCGTTCTCACGCAGGCGCGTGACTTCGTAATGCGGGGTGTGCAGATGTTCGTCGGCAACGATGATGATCGGCGAGGCGTGGCGATTTTCGATCTCGCGCAGCGCGCTGCGCTTCTCATTGAGCAGATAGTTGGCGATCTCCACCGGGGCCTGGACCAGCACCTGTCCGGTGTTTTCCTTCATCGCGTGCTCTTCGGCCACGCGGATGATCGACAACGACAGCGACTCGACGCTGCGCATACGGCCATGGCCGTCGCAACGCGGGCACACGATCTGGCTGGATTCGCCCAGGCTCGGACGCAGGCGCTGGCGGCTCATTTCCATCAGGCCGAAGCGCGAAATACGGCCCAGCTGCACGCGCGCACGGTCGTACTTGAGCGCGTTCTGCAGCTTGTTTTCGACTTCGCGCTGATGCTTGGTCGAAGCCATGTCGATGAAGTCGATCACCACCAGGCCACCAAGGTCGCGCAGGCGCAGCTGACGGGCCACTTCTTCGGCCGCTTCCAGATTGGTCTGGAACGCGGTCTCTTCGATATCGCTGCCCTTGGTGGCGCGCGAGGAATTCACGTCGACGGCAGTCAGCGCTTCGGTCTGGTCGACCACGATCGAGCCTCCCGAGGGCAGACGCACGTTGCGCTCGTAGGCGCCTTCGATCTGCGATTCGATCTGGAAGCGATTGAACAGCGGAATGTCGTCGGTGTAGTGCTTGAGCTTGCGCAGGCTCTGCGGCATTACCTGCTGCATGAATTCCTGGGCGTCAGCGTAGAGCTCCGGCGTATCGACCAGGATTTCGCCGATGTCGGCGCGCAGGTAATCGCGCAGGGCGCGGATGATCAGACGCGATTCCTGATAGATCAGGAAGGCGGCCGGCTTGCTCAGCGCCGCCTCGGCAATCGCCTTCCAGGTCTGCAGCAGGTAATCCAGATCCCACTGCAGCTCTTCGGCGTCACGGCCGACACCGGCGGTGCGGATGATCACGCCCATGTCGTCAGGGATATCGAGCTTGTCCAGCGCTTCCTTCAGCGCAGCACGGTCTTCGCCTTCGATCCGGCGCGAGACGCCACCGGCGCTCGGCGAATTGGGCATCAGCACCATATAGCGACCTGCCAGCGAGATGAACGTGGTCAGGGCAGCGCCCTTGTTGCCGCGCTCTTCCTTATCGACCTGCACCACGATTTCTTGGCCTTCGCGCAACAGCTCGCGGATGGTCGACTTGTTGTGGTCGACGCCAGCCTGGAAGTAATCGCGGGAAATTTCCTTCAGCGGCAGGAAGCCATGACGCTCGGCGCCATAGTCCACAAACGCCGCTTCCAGCGAGGGCTCGAGTCGGGTAATACGGCCCTTGTAGATGTTGGACTTCTTTTGTTCCTTGGAAGGCTGTTCGATGTCGATGTCGTACAGGGTCTGGCCGTCCACAATCGCCACGCGCAGCTCTTCTGCCTGCGTTGCGTTGATCAGCATTCGCTTCATTGTTGCGTTCCTCACGCGCTCTACCGCGCGGAACGCCGTGACGTTTCGCCTCTGGAACAGCTTGTCGGCCCTTCGCGCAACGCGCGGACAGGCCTGACCAGGGTTTCCAGCGCTGCAACACCACGGCAGGCCGCGGGAGCGCTTGTCTTTAAGTTTTTAAAGGTGTTTCAGGGCCGGCAGCCGCGTCCGGAAGAACCGGGGCAGCGCACGGGACATGTTCAGCGCGACGGTCAGAAACCGACGGCGATGGCCGGGCAGGCCGGTGAGCCGCTAACATGGCCGCCCCGGGGGCGGTGGTCGCGCACTGTGTCGGAATCATCGGAAGTCAGGCTTCTGGCCAATCAACTTCCAACGAAATCAAACCCTTATCTCGCTAGCCGAGTGTAACAGAATTAAAGAGCCAGATGACCGACATCCAGTTCCCCCAGCCGCCCGCCGACCGTCTAGGCGTGCGCATTCTCAAAGTTGCGGAAGACCGTGCCGGGCAGCGGCTGGATAATTTTCTGCTTGGCCAGCTCAAGGGCGCGCCACGCAGTCTTATTTATAAGCTGGTGCGCAGCGGTCAGGTGCGGGTGAACGGCGGCCGCGCCAAGGCCGAGCGCAAGCTCGAGGGTGGGGAAGAAGTCCGCATTCCGCCGGTGCGCGTCAACCAGGAGGGCGACAAGGCGGCTCCGCCGTCCTCGCTCATGGCCCGGTTGGAGGCGGCGATCGTGTTTGAGGACGCACGCCTGCTGGCGCTCAATAAGCCGTCCGGCGTGGCCAGCCACGGCGGCAGCGGGATCAGCTTCGGCGCCATCGAAACCCTGCGTGCGCTGCGGCCGAACCAGACCCTGGAGCTGGTGCACAGGCTCGATCGCGATACCTCCGGCTTGTTGATCGTTGCCAAGAAGCGGTCGGCGCTGACCGAGATGCAGGCGCTGATGCGGGAGGACGACCGCGTCCAGGGCCGCTGCATCACCAAACGCTACCTGACTTTGCTGGTCGGGCGGATGCCCGATGGGGTGATGACGGTCGATGCGCCGTTGCATATCGGCCTGCGCCAGGGCGGCGAGCGGCATGTGCAGGTGAATGCGATCGGCAAGCCGTCTCTGAGCCACTTCAAGCTGCTCGAACGACGCGGCGGGCACTCGTATTGCGAAGTCCGCATCGAGACCGGCCGCACCCACCAGATTCGTGTGCATGCCCAGCATCTTGGGCATCCGGTGGCCGGTGACGACAAGTACGGCGAGGCGGAGGTGAACAAACGTCTACGCGAGCAGCTGGGCCTGAAGAGGCTGTTTCTGCATGCGGCCTCGCTGGAGTTCTCGCTGGATGCCGGCAAGGCGCCGTATGTGTTGAACGCGCCGCTGGCGCCGGAGCTGGCCGAAGCGTTGGACCGTCTGGGGCGCTGACGCAGACGTTGTAGTACGCCAGCGGAGGGCATTCGGCTGGCGTGCTGGTGTTGATCGGGGTGCCGTAGCGGTCAGCACTGCGGAGTGCGCTCATTCGATGATGCGCGTATGAATCTGCGGTCTTCTAAGATACGAGGTCGCGCTCCAACGCAAGCAAGGACCATGAGCCGAGTGCGCAGGGGCAATGCACCCACGCCCAAGTCAAGGCGTCGCAAAGCGAAACAGCACCAGGCTGATCGCCAGGGTCCCCATGCCAGCTACCAGGCCGTAAACGGTCTCGTGGCCTTGCGCGTAGCGCTTGGCAGCGGGCAGCAATTCGTCCAGCGCCAGAAACACCATCACACCGGAAATCAAGCCGAATACAGTGCCGAAGACCGCTTCAGACAGCACATTAAACAAGGCCAGATAGCCGATGCCCGCACCGATCGTCTCGGCCAATCCGCTTAGCAGACTGGCGCCGAATGCGTAGAACTTGTTACGCGTGGCGAAGTACACCGGCACCGCAATCGCGATGCCTTCGGGGATGTTGTGGATGGCGATTGCGAACGCGAGCGGCATGCCGACCGCAGGGCTTTCCAGCGTCGCAAAAAACGTCGCCAGGCCTTCGGGAAAATTGTGCGCGGTGATCGCAATCGCAGTCATCAAGCCGACCCGACGGATGTAAGCGCGGTTGTCGTCGCGAAACTGCGGATCGTCGCTGGACAGGCTCTGGTGCGGATTGGGTACCAGCCGGTCGATCACCATGATCAACAACATGCCGGCCAGAAACGCCAAGGTCCCGAAGGTTAAACCGAGCTTGTCGTTGTAGGCGCTGGAAAACGAGGCGATCGATTTGTTGAGGATCTCCGACAACGACACGTACACCATCGCACCGCCGGCGAATGCCAGACCGAACGCCAGCAGGCGCGGATTGGGCTTCTTGGAAAACACGACCATCAGGCTGCCAAGCCCGGTAGCGAGTCCGGCAGCCAAGGTGACCGCGAACGCGGTCCAGACGTTGTGTGATGACACTTCGAGCATGTGACGCAACGACCTCGTGGAATGGAACGCACTTCTGCGGGGAGCGTGGCGATTGCTGCGCGATAAGAGCACGACTCCCCGCAAGTGCAGGATGGTCATGCTTGGATGACGAACGTGTGGTGTTCATTTGATCCGACTAAGAGACGTTTTAACTCTGTCACGCAGCCTATTTTACCCGTGGATCCTGGAAGTCACGTCTGACACGTTCGGTGAGCGTTCGATCTTTTAGGAGCCTCTAAAAACCCCAGCAATCTGCCATCATTGACTTGACGCCCTGCCAGCGGAGAACGACAGACATGAT
>NZ_MDEJ01000118.1 GCF_002940065.1 Xanthomonas populi | reverse complement strand
TACGTGTAGCTAGCCGCCAAGCATAGCCGGCTTTTCCGTTTCGTCAATACCTTAGATTCTAAGGGGTTTCGAATCCTTTCGCTCTGGTTCCGCGTTTGCGGGTCCGTTGCGTCGGGGGAGCTGAACTATATGCCCAAGACGACTCTTTGGGAAGAGGTTTGTGAAAAAAATTTCACGGTGTTGGTCTCACATGCAGCGATACGTCGCTGTAGCTAGACACAACAGGCCGCTGATCATGCGCAGACGCATAGCGGCCTCATATAAATGCCGTCTCGCAGGGCAAGGGTTGCCGCCGTGCAGCAACCTTAAGCAGCTCAGCCGTTCACAAGCGCAACGCGGGCAAAATTGCGTTTGCCTACCTGGATGACACCTTCAAAGCCCGGCACGAACTGACGCGCAGGGTCTTCAACCACTTCGCCGTCGATCTTGACCGCTCGCTCCTTGAGCTTACGCGTAGCTTCGGAATTACTCGGCGTCAGGCCGGAGGCGGTGAGCAGGCTGGCAATACGCAGCCCCTCGGCAGGCACGGCGACCTCTTGCAGCGGCAGCAGGCTGGTGTCGCCCTGCCCTGTCACCACCGCATGCCAGCCGGCGATGGCTTGCTCGGCAGCGGCGGCATCGTGGAAGCGGGCGGTCAGTTCGCGGGCCAGACGCAGTTTGACCTCGCGTGGGTGCAGCGCACCGGAGGCGACCTGCTCTTTCAGGCGTGCGGCCTCGGCGACACTCATGTCGAAGGAGAGCAAATCTATCCAGCGCCAGGTCAGCTCGTCGCCGATCTTCATGGTCTTGGTGACGATGTCGATGGCCGGCTCGTTGATGCCGATATAGTTGCCCAGCGACTTGGACATTTTGGCCACGCCGTCCAGGCCCTCCAGCAACGGTACCGTCAGCACCACCTGCGGGGCCTGCCCGTAGTGCTCCTGCAGGCCGCGCCCCATGAGAAGGTTGAACTTCTGATCGGTGCCGCCCAGCTCGACGTCTGCCTTCAAGGCGACCGAGTCGTAGCCCTGCACCAGCGGATACAGGAATTCGTGGATGGCGATCGGCTGCTGGCCGCTGAAGCGCTTGGCGAAGTCGTCGCGCTCGAGCATGCGCGCGAACGTGTGTTGGGCCGACAACTTGATCATGTCCGCCGCGCTCATCTGGCCGAACCACTCGGAGTTGAAGCGCACTTCGGTGCGCTCGCGGTCCAGGATTTTGAAGACCTGCTCCTGATAAGTGCGCGCGTTGGCCAGCACATCCTCACGGCTGAGCGGCTTGCGGGTGACGTTCTTGCCGCTGGGGTCGCCGATCATTCCGGTGAAGTCGCCGATCAGGAAGATCACCTGGTGCCCGAGTTGCTGGAACTGCCGCATCTTGTTGAGCAGCACAGTGTGGCCCAGATGCAGATCCGGCGCAGTGGGATCGAAACCGGCCTTCACCCGCAACGGCACCCCTGATGTCAGCCGCGCTTGAAGCTGATCGAGCTTGAGGATCTCTTCGGCACCGCGGCCGATAAGTGCGAGGGATTCTTCGATAGTGGCCAACCACAGACTCCAGCGGCGTTTGCCGTCAAAAACGTGAACGATGTTAAACTCGGGTCAATTCCGCACCATAATGAAAATGTCGAACAGGCTCAATGGTTTGACGCGCTGTTGCAGGCTGTCTATGGTACCGGTGATTGGGCTCGCACTTCGAGCCAACGAGGAATTTGAACGATGCAGAACTCAGAGCAGGGCCGTGCACGCAAGCGGCGCTTTCAAGAACGCCTCCACGTCCTCCACGACACTGCCCTGCATCGCAAGCTCAAGGCGCATCTCCCGGAAGCATTCAATGACCAGTGGACGCGCCGTCACTGGATCCACGCCAGTCTGTTCGCCACCATCGGCGCGCTGGTGGCCACGATCGTGCCGGGCTTCTCCAATGCCATTGATACGCCGCTGCCCAGCCATTCCACACTGGCATTGCCACTGCCGCCGTTGGTGCCAAGCCGCAAGCAGCTGGCACCGAGCACCGATTGGGAGATTCTGCAGGTCAAATCAGGGCAGACGCTGAGCACCTTGTTCGGCGAGTTGGGGATTCCGACCACGGTGATGTACCAGGTGCTGGCGCATCCGGGCACCAAGGACGCGCTGACCAAGCTGCGCCCGGGTGCCGAGATCGCGTTCGATATGCCCACGCCGGGCGAGCTGCGCGCATTGCGCTTCGACCGCGACGACAGCCACCGTGTGGAGTTACGCCTGCTGGGCGACAGCGTGCGCGAGAACGTCACCAAGCGGGCGACGACCAAACGCACGGTGGTGGCGAGCGGGGAAATCAGCAGCTCGCTATACGCATCGGCCGGCAAGTCTGGGCTGTCGCCCGCGGCGGTGGCGATCATGACCGACGAGATCTTCAAGTACGACATCGACTTCGACAAGGATCTGCAGCCTGGCGATCGTTTCAGCGCGGTGATGGACGAAACCTGGCGCGAAGGCGAGCGGATCAACACCGGCGACATTCTGGCGGCGACCTTTACCACCGGCGGCAAGACCTACACCGGGTTCCGCTTCGAGCGCGCAGGCAAACCAGCCGAGTATTTCGACATCACGGGCCGGCCGCTGAAGAAGAGCTTCATTCGTATGCCGGTGGCTTACAGCCGCATCAGCTCCACTTTCGGGGCACGCAGGCATCCGGTGCTGGGCACGATGCGCATGCACAAGGGTGTGGATTACGCGGCAGCGTCGGGGACACCGATCATGGCGGCCGGCGATGCGCGGGTGGTGTTTGTCGGTACCCAGCGCGGCTACGGCAATGTGGTGATCCTGGATCACGGCAAGAATTTCAGCACGCTGTACGGGCACATGTCGCGCTTCGGTAAGGTCAAGGCGGGGCAGCGCATCAACCAGGGCACGGTGATCGGCTATGTCGGGATGACCGGTCTTGCGACCGGCCCGCACCTACATTACGAATTCCGCGTCGCCGGGCAGCAGCGCAACCCGATGTCGGTCACCATGCCGCCACCGGAGCCGTTGCAAGGCGGAGAGCTTGCCGTATTCCGCGCGCAGACCGCGCCTGCGCTGGCGCGCATCGAAGGCATGGAAAAGTTGATTTATGCCGACGCCGCCAAGCCTGCCAGGGGCAAGCCGCGCGGTTGAGTGGGTGCGTTATAAAAGACATTGCAGGCGGTCGGCCAGTGATTGCAGGCGGCAAACAGTGCCGCTTCACAAGCGCCATTGGCGATTCGAGCATCTGCCGCAGTGCTCGCATGACGCACGCGCAGTCCTGTTGAGTCGTCAATTTGGTTGACGGCCCTGCCCCGGCTGCACAAGCTGAGCGATCGCTGCGCAACTGATTCTGCCATGTCTGCACTGAAACACGTGGAATCCCCGCTTTATCTGGGCCTGATGTCGGGCACCAGCGCCGACGGTATCGATGCGGCGCTGGTGCGCTTTGAAGACGACAGCCACCGTCGCTGCGAGTTGGTTGCTGGCACGACGGTGGCCTGGGAGCCGCAGCTGCGCGAGACGCTGGTGATGCTTGGCCAGGGCGCCGAAGTGATCGCCATCGATGCGCTTGGGCAACTGGACGCGCAGGTGGGACTGGCGTTCGCGGCTGCAGCCAACCAATTGATCCGCGAGAGCGGGGTCGAGCGGCAGCACATTCGCGCGATCGGCTCGCACGGGCAGACCATTCGGCACCGACCGAAGGCCGATCCGGCCTTCACCTGGCAGATCGGCGATGCCAGCCGGGTTGCCGAGCACACCGGCATCACCACGGCAGCCGATTTCCGCCGCCGCGATGTGGCCGCCGGTGGTCAGGGTGCGCCGCTGATGCCAGCCTTTCATCTGGCCATGCTGGGCGCAGGCGACGAAGACCGCGCGGTACTCAATCTGGGCGGCATCGGCAACCTGACATTGATCCCGCGCAATGGCGCGGTGCTAGGTTTCGATACCGGCCCCGCCAATGCATTGCTGGATAGCTGGTGCCAACAGCATCTCGGCACGCCGTTCGATGCCGATGGTGCGTTTGCTGCCAGTGGGCAGGTCGATACCGCGCTATTGCAGGCGCTGTTGGCCGACCCGTGGTTTGCATTGGCGCCACCCAAAAGCACCGGGCGCGAGCAGTTCCATCTGGCCTGGGCGCTGCAGGCGATGCAGTCACTGGGGAACGCGGTGCTGTCCGCAGCCGATGTGCAGGCGACGCTGCTCGAACTCACCGCCGCCAGCGTGGCCGATGCGTTGCTACGGCTGCAGCCCGACACCCGCCGCGTGCTGGTCTGCGGTGGCGGGGTGCGTAATCCGGTGTTGATGGCCCGCTTGGGGGCACGGTTGCCGGGCGTGGCGGTGGAATCCAGCGCGCGGCATGGGCTGGATCCGGATTATCTGGAGGCGATGGGGTTTGCGTGGCTGGCGGCAGAACTGCTGGCAGGGCGCCCGGCCAATCTACCGTCGGTGACCGGGGCCGCGGGGCTGCGGTTGTTGGGGGCGATTTATCCGGCGTGAGGCCGATTGCCTGCTGAGCTGAATGATGGGTGACGCTTGGCGCGGTGCGTTGGACGTCGAGGTATTCTGGTAAAGCCTTGTCGCACTTAGGTGCGTCGTTACCCGAGGATGCGATAGCCAACGGCAAGCTGCGCTAAGGACTGTATCCAGCCGGCAAGGCTTTGAGCGCGGCGATCGCTTCGGCCAGCGCATCGACTTCCGGGTGCTGCTGGCCGCCAGTGACTTCGTATTCGCTGGTGAACAGGCCTTGTTCGAGCAGATGCATCACGGTCTGGTGCTGGGTCCAGCCACGTGCAACGGAAATGCGACGGATCCTGTCCACCAGCACTGGATCGATGTCACGCACTACCAGATCGGTCATGCCCTGCCTCGTGCAATGCGCTGCCCCGTTGGCATCATCGGCAACCTGGGCGGACGTTTCAATGCGGCCGCCTTTCGTGCGCCAGCAGGCGTGGCCATAGCCAAGCAAGCAGCAGCAGTGTGGGAATCACGGTCAACGCGCTGAGGATGAAGAAGGTGCTGTAGGACGTCGCTTCGACCAGAAAACCGGAGACGCCGCCGGCGAACTTGCCAGGCAGGTTGGCCAGCGAGACTAGCAAGGCGTATTGGGTGGCGGTGAAATTGCGGTCGGTCAGCGAGGACATGAAGGCCACCAGCACGGTAGCGGCGAAGCCCTGAAACAGATTGTCGGCGCTGAGCGCGGCATAGAAGGCCCACAGCTTGCCGGGGTTGTGCGCCATCAGCAGGAACGCCAGGTTGGACAACGCCACACCCAGGGCGGCAACCAGCAGCATGCGACGGAATCCGAACGCCGCCACCGCCGCACCGCCAGCGAAGGCGCCGACAATGCCCATCCAGACGCCGAACAGTTTGGAGACGGTGGCGATGTCGGCCTTGGTGAAGCCCGAATCCAGATAGAACGGCCCGGCCATCACGCCGATGACCTGGTCGGGAAACCTGTACAAGCCCACGAACAGCAGAAACACGATCCCCAGCGTCAGACCATTGATGGAAAAGAAGCTGGAAATCGGCTGCCAGAATGCACCTGCCACATCGACGCGACGTACCACCGTGGCCTCGGGACGATCGGGCTCGCGGCATAGCAACGTAGTGACGATCGGCAGCAGCATCAGTGCCGACATGCCCAAATAGGCCAAGGTCCAACCCAGATATTCGGCCATGTACAGCGCGCCCGCGCCGCCCAGAATCAGGCCGATGCGATACCCCAGCGTGTAGGTTGCCGCCAGCGCGGCCTGCGCGGCATCCGGGGCGATTTCGATGCGGTAGGCATCTACCACCGAGTCCTGGGTGGCGCCCCAGAACGAGGCGAACAGGACCCAGCCGATCAGGCCAGTCACGCTCAGGTCCGGGCGCGAGAACGCCAGCGCACACAGGCCGATGGTGACGCCGATCTGCGCCACCAGCAGCCAGGAGCGACGCCGCCCCAGAAACGCGGTGAGCGGAAACGCATAGCGGTCGATCAGCGGCGCCCACAGAAACTTGAGCAGGTAGAAGAAGCTGGCCAGACTGATCAGACCGATGCTGCCCAGGTCCAGGCCGACATCGCGTAATCGGGTCGACAGGGTCTGCGAGGCAATCAGCAGGAACGGCAATCCACTACCGAAGCCGAGCAACGCCATGGTCGCCGCCGATGGCGTAGCGAAAGCGTGCCGGATGCCGCGCCAGCCTTTGTCGTTGGATGCAGGCTTGGTCATGCGTCTGGCCAGTGGGAGCGGAAGCCGACGAGACGCTGACGTTGCCTTTCAGGAGCCGGTGCCGATCCTTGGCTCACTCCGCGTAATCCACGATATAAGGCGCATGGTCGGAGAAGCGCTGTTCGCGATAGATCGAGCAGCTTTGCAGCTTGTCGCGCATCCAGGGAGTGACCAGCTGGTAGTCGATGCGCCACCCGACATTGTTGCCGCGCGCCGCGCCGCGATTGCTCCACCAGGTGTAGTCCTCGCCCTGCGGGTGCAGCACCCGGTATGTGTCGATCCAGCCACGGCCCTTGGCGGCGTTGGCTTCTTCCAGCGCGTCGGCGCACAGGCCGTTGAGCCAGTCGCGCTCGGGCGACAGGCAACCGGAGTTCTTCTGGTTGGACTTCCAGTTCTTGATGTCCAGCGCGGTACGCACGATGTTCCAGTCGCCGCACAGCACGTACTGCCGGCCACCGGCCAACCACTCGTCCAGGATCGGCCGCAGCCATTCCATCACCTGGAATTTGTAGCCCTGGCGCAACTCGCCCGAAGAACCCGACGGTATATAAAATGACACAACGCTGAGGTTGCCGAAGCGGGCCTCTATATAGCGGCCTTCTTCGTCGAACTCGGGCCAGCCCAGCGCGGTGCGCACCTCATCGGGCTCGTGCCTGCTATAGATCGCCACGCCGCTGTAGCCCTTCTTGGTGCTGGCGTCGCGAAACCAGGCCTTGTAGCCGGCGGGCAGGAATTTCGGACCGGCGAGCTGATGCTCCTGGGCTTTGGTCTCCTGCACGCACAGCACGTCGGCATCCTGGGCAGCGAACCACTCGAAGAAACCCTTGCTGGCGGCCGAGCGCAGGCCGTTGGCGTTGAAACTGATGATGCGCATGGGCGGGAATGGGGAATCGGGAATGGAGAATCGTAAAGCCTACCCCAGGCGCATGCAGAAGGTTGCCGGCGCGCGATGCGTTTACCATTCCCGATTCCCGATTCCCGATCCCCCGCCATGACCGACCACCGCACCCGTTTCCTGCAGCTGGCCCTGGGCGCCGAGGCCCTGCGCTTTGGCGAGTTCACGCTCAAGTCCGGGCGGCTCAGTCCGTATTTCTTCAATGCCGGGCGCTTCGATTCGGGCGCCAAGACCGCGCAGTTGGCGCAGTGCTATGCCGATGCGATCGATGCGGCGGGGGTGGAGTTCGATCTGTTGTTCGGGCCGGCTTACAAGGGCATCCCTTTGGCGACCGCGCTGGCCTGCGCTTACGCCGGGCGCGGGCGCGACGTGCCAATGGCGTTCAACCGCAAGGAAGCCAAGGCGCATGGCGAAGGCGGCAGCCTGATCGGTGCGCCGCTTGAGGGCCGCAAGGTGTTGATCGTCGATGACGTGATCACCGCCGGCACCGCGATCCGCGAGGCGCTGGGCATCATCCACGGCGCGGGCGGCATTGCGTCCGGGATCGTGGTGGCGCTGGACCGGCAGGAGATCGCCTCCGAGCAGGATCGGCGCTCGGCTGCGCAGGCGGTGGCGGCCGAGGCCGGCATCCCGGTGATTGCGGTGGCCAACCTGGGCGACTTGCTTGCTTTTGCGGCAGGAAACGCCGACCTTGTGGGCTTCCGGGAACCGCTGCTGGCCTATCGTGGCCGCTACGGGACCGACACCACATGCTGACGGCAGGCGACAGGGGGCTGCGATGATGCCGATACACATCCGTTTGGCGTTACTCGCCGCCGCGGCGGCAGCTGTCGTTGCAACAATGACCGCCGCCGCGCCCGCCAGTGCGCAGGACAAACCGGCCGCGAAAAAGCTGTATTGCTGGAACCAGAACGGCATCCGCGTGTGCAGCGATACGCTGCCGCCGGAGGCGGTGAACCAGGCGCGCGACGAATTCAACGTCAATAGCGGCATGCGCAGCGCCGAGGTGCAGCGCGCGATGAGCAGCGACGAGCGTGCTGCCGCCGCGGCCAGCGAACAGCAACGCCAGGCCGATCTGGCCGCCGAGCAGATGCGCCAGCGCACCGACCAGGCGATGTTGATGTCCTACCAAAGCGAGGACGATCTGCGCCGGGTCTTCAACGAGCGCATCGCTATCGTGGACAACAACATCCATACCGCGCGCTTCAACGTGACCAGCCTGCGCGAGGGGTTGGCCAGCATGCTGCGCAGTGCAGGCGACCGCGAGCTGGCCGGCGACATCCAGCAGCGCCATCGCGAGTTGATGGCGCAATTGCGTCTGCAGACCAGCTTCGAGCAGCAACGGGTGGCGCTGGACGGCGAAATCGCCGACATCCTGCTGCGCTACCGGGCCATGAAGGAGCCGCACGCCGGCGCCTCGCCCGCCGGCTGACTGCTGCGGCGGTCATTCCCGCGCGTGCGATTGGCCACGGCGGGCGGCATTTCCCGATTCGACGCCCTGACCGCATAATGGCCGGTCTTACTCCTTGCCCACGAGGCTTTCCCGCATGGCCCGGATCATCGCCATTGCCAACCAGAAAGGCGGCGTCGGCAAGACCACGACCGCAGTCAATCTGGCGGCCGGCCTGGCGCGCGCGCCCAAGCGTGTGTTGCTGGTGGATCTGGACTCGCAGGGCAACGCCACCATGGGCAGCGGCATCGACAAGCGCGATGTTGCCGCGTCCACCTGCGACCTGTTGCTGGGCGAAAACACCGCCGCCGAAATCCTGGTCACTGCGCCGGAGGGCTTCGACCTGCTGCCCGGCAACATCGACCTGACCGCTGCCGAGATCCAGCTGATGGATCAGAGCGAGCGCGAGCAACGGCTCAAGCGCGCACTGGCGCCGATCCGCGACGAGTACGACTTCATCCTGATCGACTGCCCGCCGGCGTTGTCGCTGCTGACGCTCAATGCGTTGACCGCCGCCGATTCGATCATCGTGCCGATGCAGTGCGAGTACTACGCGCTGGAAGGACTCACGGCATTGCTGGAAACGATCGAAGCGCTGCGCGCCAACCTCAATCCGGCGCTGGAAATCGAAGGCGTGCTGCGCACGATGTTCGACATCCGCAACAACCTTGCCAATGCGGTGTCGGCCGAGTTGACGCAGCATTTCGGCGACAAGGTGTTCCGCACCATCGTGCCGCGCAACGTGCGCCTGGCCGAGGCGCCCAGTCATGGCCAGAGCATCATCGGTTACGACCGCACCTCGCGTGGCGGCGTGGCGTACCTGGGGCTGGCCGGCGAAATCGTGCGCCGGCACAACGACCGCAACAAGGCCTTCCGGCCCGTGGAGACCGTTTGATGAGCAAGCCGATCCCCGCAAAAAAACGTGGTCTGGGCCGCGGCCTGGAAGCGCTGTTGGGACCGAAGGGCGCGGCAGCCGCAGCGGCACCGAGCGCAGCCAGCGAGGACGCATTGCAGCCGGGCGACAGCTTGCGCCAGTTGCCGGTGACCCAGTTGCAGCCGGGCAAGTACCAGCCGCGTAAGGAGATGGACGAGGTCAAGCTGGCCGAGCTGGCCGAATCGATCAAGGCGCAGGGCGTGATCCAGCCGATCGTGGCGCGCGAACTGGCGCCGGGGCAGTTCGAGATCGTGGCAGGCGAACGTCGCTGGCGCGCTTCGCAACTGGCCGGGCTGACCGATGTGCCGGTGGTGGTGCGCGAGCTGGACGACCGCACCGTCATCGCGATGGCGCTGATCGAGAACATCCAGCGCGAAGACCTCAATCCGCTGGAAGAAGCCCAAGCGCTACAACGGCTGATCGACGAATTTTCGCTGACCCACGCAGAGGCAGCCGGAGCGGTGGGCCGTTCGCGTGCGTCGGTGTCCAACCTGCTGCGTCTGCTGGAATTGCCGGTGGCGATCCGGGTGTTGCTGGAAACCCGCCGGCTGGAAATGGGCCATGCGCGTGCGCTGCTCACCCTGGCGCCGGAACTGGCCAGCAAGCTGGCGCAGGAAGCGGCCGACCAGGGCTGGTCGGTGCGCGAGGTCGAACACCGCGCGCAGCAGTTCTCCGCTGGCAAGGTGCCCGGTTCGCTGCGTAAGGGCAAGCCGGCCGCCGCCGCACCGCAGGCCGACATCGCTTCGTTGGAAACCGAGCTGTCCGAATCGCTGGGCACCAAGGTGGTGTTCAATCACGGCCGCGGCGGCAAGGGCAAGCTGGTGATCCATTACACCGACCTGGACACGCTGGACGGCGTGCTGGAACGTTTACGCGCCCAGCGCAGCTGAATTCCTGCGCCCACGCAAGAGGATCATCCCGGCATGAATCCCACTAAGGTGGATCGCAATCATCTGCTGTGTCTGACCGACCTGCCGAACGTCGGGCCGGCCTGCGAAAAAGATCTGCGTCTGATCGGCATACGTGTGCCTGCGCAGGTGCGCGGCCGCGATGCCTACGACATGTACGCGCAACTGTGCCTGCGCACCGGCGTGCTGCACGACCCATGCGTGATCGATGTGTTCCTATCGATCGTGCGTTTCATGGAAGGCGAGGCGCCGGGCCCGTGGTGGTCGTTCAGCGCCGAACGCAAAGCCAAACTGGCCAGCGAAGCACAGCTCAGCATGGGGTGAGTGCGATGGGTGAGCGAACGTCGCCAGGAAAGCGCTTCGGAGTGGTCTAGCGTCGCCTTTCGCCTCCCTTTTGCCACTAAAAATCTCCAGGACAACTTCCATGACCATTCTCGTGACCGGCGCTGCCGGTTTCATCGGTGCCTACACCTGCCGCGCGCTGGCTGCGCGTGATGAGACGGTGGTGGGCCTGGACAACTACAACAGCTACTACGACCCGCAGCTCAAGCGCGACCGGGTGGCAGCGCTGTGCCCGGACATCGACATCCGCACGCTGGATCTGACCGACCGTGATGGCCTGGCCGCGTTGTTCGATGAGATTCAGCCCACGCGCGTGGTGCATCTGGCCGCGCAGGCCGGGGTGCGTTACTCGCTGGAAAATCCATCCGCCTACGTCGACAGCAACCTGGTCGGTTTCGTCAACATGCTGGAGCTGTGCCGGCATCGGGGCGTGCAGCATCTGGTGTATGCGTCGAGCAGCTCGGTGTATGGCGACTCGGCGACCCCGCCGTTCTCCGAAGACCAGCGCGTGGACCAGCCACGTTCGCTGTATGCGGCGACCAAGGCCGCCAATGAGCTGATGGGCTACACCTACGCGCAGTTGTACGGCCTGCGCGCGACGGGCCTGCGCTTCTTCACCGTGTATGGGCCGTGGGGCCGGCCGGACATGGCGCCGCTGATCTTCAGCCGCGCGGTGCTGGCGGGGCGGCCGATCGAGGTGTTCAACCACGGCAAGATGCAGCGCGATTTCACCTTCGTGGACGATATCGTGGCCGGCGTGCTCGGCGCGCTGGACACGCCCAGCGGCGAGCCGGTGCCGCACCGGGTGTTCAACCTGGGCAACCACACTCCGGTGGAGCTGGAACACTTCATCGACGTGATCGCGCAAGCCGCCGGCCGCGCGGCCGAGAAGCGCTATCGGCCTATGCAGCCGGGCGACATGGTCCGCACAATGGCCGACACGCAGCGCGCGCAGGCGGCCTTCGGCTTCGATCCGGCCACCCCGGTCGAGCGCGGGTTGCCGCAGGTGGTGGAGTGGTGCCGCAGCTATTTCGGCGATCGCGCGTAGAGCAGCCATCGACACTGCTGCACTGACAATCCGGCGGGCGTAGCCGGTGCTCGCGGCGCATCTATCACTGGACCGCTGCGGTTCTGAGCGCGCCGCCCGCACGTCCACCTGACCCTGAGGTATCCCCACGTTTTTCAGCCCATGACCATCTGGTTGTAGACGTGTTCGGGCAGTGTGCGTAATCGCT
>NZ_MDEJ01000117.1 GCF_002940065.1 Xanthomonas populi | reverse complement strand
ATGCGCGCACTTGTTTCTACACGATCCGGGTGCAACCAGCTGATCTATCTCGGGAAAACGTGGGGAAACCTCAGAGTCCGCATCCCTGACCTGAGCCGAGGAGCGCGGCAATCATGGGGGCCGGCACCGTTGCGTTCTTTGTATGCGGCATAGTCAGGCTCCCTCGGCCTTTCATCGCCCGCATGCGCTATCCCGCCCTCGACCTACTGCGTGGCATCGCCATCGTCTGGGTGATGCTGTTCCATTCCTTCGTGGTTGGCGGCCTGGGGCCGGACTGGGCATGGTTGTCGCGCTATGGCTGGATGGGCGTGGATCTGTTCTTCGTGCTGAGCGGTTTTCTGATTGGCACGCAGGTGCTGATACCGCTGGCGCGTGGGCAACGTTTGGACTTCAAGGATTTTTATCTGCGGCGCGCGTTGCGCATCCTGCCGGCATTTTTGGTGGTGCTGCTTGTTTACATGGCATGGCTGGATGTTCGTGAGGCGCCCGGGTTGGCACCGTGGTGGATGTTCGTTACCTTCACCTTGAATCTGTTCGTCGACTACGGCCGTGATGCCGCGTTCTCGCACGCCTGGTTGCTGTGCGTGGAAGAATATTTCTATCTGGTGTTTCCGTTGCTGGCGACGCTGTTGATGCGTCGGCCCTCGGCCGCGCGCTTTGCCGCACTGTGCGTTGCAGTGGTGGTCGCAGGCATCGCGCTGCGTGCAGGCATCTGGCTGCATTACACCGCCCTGGACAGCGCCGGCGCGGGGCTGCAGCGCAACTGGTTTATCGAAGACATTTACTCCCCGACCTGGAACCGGCTCGACGGTCTGCTGGCCGGTGTCGTGCTGGCGGTGCTCAAGGTGTTTCGCCCGCCGCTGTGGCAACGGCTGCAACAGCACGGCAACGCATTTTTACTTGCAGGTGTGGCGATTCTGGCCTTGGCGATGTGGCTGTTTCGCGAGCGGACCGGCCTGCTCGGCAATGCGGTGGGTTGGCCGGTGCTGTCGCTGGGGCTCGCCTTGCTGGTGCTTGCGGGCACTGCCACCAGCGGCCTGCTCGGCGGCTTGCGCGTGCACGGGGCCGCCTGGCTGGCGGGCATTTCCTACAGCGTGTATCTGACCCATAAGGCGGTGTTTCACCTCACCTAGGAGTGGTTCGGCCCGGCGCTGGAAGGGCGAGGCCTGCTCGCGTTCGCGGTGTATGGCGTGGTGGCGTTGTTGTGCGGCGCGGTGTTGCATTACGCGGTGGAGCGCCCGTTCTTGCAGCTGCGGACCAAGGTGGTGCGGCGAGGCACGCGGCCCTTGGCTGCGACTGATAGCGGCTAACCGAACACAGCGAAACGCCGCGCAATGCGCAGCGTTTCCATCATCTCTCGATGCCACGCTGTGTGCTCACGCGCCCGACTCACGCAGCATCACATCGCGCCAGATTCCCTACCTGCAGCAGCCACCATCACGGCGCGTCGCGCGCCACCTGGAAGCCGGCAAACGACTGCGTCACCGGCATGATTTCCAGCCGATTGATATTCAAATGCGCCGGCAGGCTGGCGACGTAGAAGATCTGCTCGGCGATGTCCTCGGCGGTCATCGGCGTGGCGCCGCGATACAGCGTGTCCGAGGCGGCCTGGTTGCCGCCGGTGCGCACCAGGGTGAATTCGGTTTCGGCCATGCCCGGTTCGATCGAGGTCACGCGCACGCCGGTGCCATGCAGATCCGCACGCAGGCCCAGCGAAAACTGCTGCACAAAGGCCTTGGTGCCGCCGTACACATTGCCGCCGGCGTACGGGTAGGTCGCCGCCACCGAGGCGATGTTGATGATCGCGCCACAGCGTGCGATCAGCGCCGGCAGTAGGCGATGGGTGAGGGTGACCAGTGCGGTGACGTTGGTGTCGATCATCTGCTGCCACTGCGCCAGGTCGGCCTGCTGCGCTGGGGCGGTACCCAGTGCCAGACCGGCGTTGTTGACCAGCACATCGATGTCGGCGAAGTCAGCCGGCAATGTGTCGATCGCTGCCGACAAGGCTTGTGCATCGCGCATGTCGAACGCGGCGGTGTGCACTTGGCCGGCAGGCAGTTCAGCGGCCAGCGCCTCCAGGCGATCGAAGCGGCGCCCGGTGGCGATGATCTTCCAGCCGGCGGCAGCAAAACGGCGCACGGCGGCGCTGCCGAATCCGGAGGTGGCACCGGTGATCAGGACGGTCTTGGACATGCGGGATAACTCCAGCGAAGGGGGGATCAGGCGAAGCAAGCCGGTGTGGCGACCGTGCCGGATGCATGTGCCACTGCGCGGCGTGCGTGCAGCCTGGCTGTACTGAGCGGCCCGCGCGCAACGACGCGGCAGCAACCGGCAGCGCGCTGCATCACTGCGGCTACTGCGCCTTGATGGCGATGGCAGGCAACCCGCTACCGGTCAGTTTCTGCTTGGCTTCGGCCAGTTCGCCGGCGCTGCCATACGGACCCATGCGCACGCGGTAGACCGTTTTACCGCTGATTTCGGCCGATTCCACGCGTGCGGCCAGACCCATCATCGCCAGCTTGGCCTTGGTCGATTCGGCCTCGCCAGAGGCGCCGAACGAGCCGGCCTGCAGGATGTAGCGGGTGTTGTCTGTCACTGCCGGTGCAGCCGCTGTCGTCGCAGCCTGCTTCGGCGCCGCATTAACAGGTGCGGCTGCAGCCGGCGTGGTGAGCGCCGCCGTGCTGGCCGGACGCGCCGGTGCGGTCTCCGCCAATGGCTTGGGCGCGCTGGCGGCGGTTTCGTTCAACGGCACCGGCACGCTGGCGGCCGGTGTGGCTGCAGCAACACGTGCTGCTGCACCCGGGGCAGGCGCGACCGGCTTGCCTTCCAGTGCCGCACGCGCACGTGCGGCTTCTTCGGCGCGCGCACTGGCGGCCAGTTCGGCATCGGACATCTGCACTTCCTTGCCGGGCAGCAAGGTGTAGAAATCGTACTGGGTCTGCGCATCGCCGGGCTTTGCTTGTGGCTTGGGCGGTTGCGCGCTGTGCTTGGGCAGCTCGGCCGGCGTATCCACGTCAGCATCGGCCACCGGCTCGGGCTGCGCGTCGGGGTTTGCACGCGGGCCCACGCGCAGGAAGCCGTCGCCGTCCTTCTTGAACAGATTGGGCGCCGCCAGAAAGATCACTGCCGCAATCGCGGCGCCTGCCACCAACCACACCCAACCGGGGGTGCCATTGCTGGTGTTGCGTCGCGCCTGACTCTTACCGCGTCGTGCTGCCATCTACCACTTCTCCGAATCACATCGTTGCGGGCCATGCGGCCCGACTTACATCTTTTCTGGGGCGCTGACGCCGAGCAGTTCCAGGCCGTTGGCGAGCACCTGTTGCGTGGCGACGGCGAGGGTGAGTTTGGCGTCGCGCTCTGCGGCATCGTCCACCAGCAGTTTGGTGTTGTGATACCACGTGTGGAAGGCGTGCGCCAATTCACGCAGGTATTGCGCAATCTGATACGGCTCCAGCGTCTGGCCGGCGATTTCCACCACTTCCGCATAGCGCGACAGCTCCAGCATGACGGTGAGCGAATGCTCGTCATCCAGACGCGCCAGCTCGGCCAACCCATGCGCCTGCTCGTACTTGTAGCCTTTTTCCAGCGCCTGACGCAGTACGCTGCACACGCGGGCATGCGCGTACTGCACATAGAACACCGGGTTGTCGTTGCTCTGCTGACGGGCCAGGTCGATGTCGAAGGTGAGCTGCGAATCGGGTTTGCGCGCAATCAGGAACCAACGCACCGCATCGGCGCTGGTTTCTTCGATCAGATCGCGCAGCGTGACGTAGCTGCCGGCACGCTTGGACAGCTTCACTTCTTCGCCGCCGCGCATCACCGTGACCATCTGGTGCAGCACGTATTCCGGCCAGCCTTGCGGGATGCCCAGTTCCAACGCCTGCAGGCCGGCGTGCACGCGCGCCAGCGAGCCGTGGTGGTCGGCGCCCAGTTCGGTGATTGCGCGCTCGTAGCCGCGCTGCCATTTGGTCAGGTGATAGGCCACGTCGGGCACGAAGTAGGTGTAGGTGCAGTCTGACTTGCGCATCACCCGGTCCTTGTCGTCGCCGAAATCGGTGGACTTCAACCACAACGCGCCGCCTTGCTCGTAGGTATGGCCGGAGGCGATCAGCTTCTGCACTGCTTCTTCGACCTTGCCATCTTTGTACAGCGAGCTTTCGAGGAAATAGATATCGAAATCGACGCGGAACGCGGCCAGATCGTGGTTCTGCTCGTTGCGCAGATAGGCCACCGCGAAGCGGCGGATCGCGTCGAAATCGGCAGGGTCTTTGCCGCCCACCACCAGATGACCTTCCAGGTCAACGGTGTCGCCCGCCAGGTAAGCGTTGGCGACATCGGCGATGTAGTCGCCGCGGTAGCCGTTCTCCGGCCAGCCGTCGCTGTCGGGAGTCAGCCCCTGCGCGCGCGCCTGCACCGACAACGCCAGGTTTTCAATCTGCACGCCGGCATCGTTGTAATAGAACTCGCGCTTGACGTTCCAGCCGTTGGCATCGAGCACGCGCGCCAGGCTGTCGCCGATCGCCGCCGCGCGGCCGTGGCCGACGTGCAGCGGGCCGGTCGGGTTGGCCGAGACGTACTCCACGCCCACCGAGCGGCCATTGCCTGCCAGCCCGCGCCCGTAGTCGGGGCCATGCTTGAGCACATGCGCCACTTCGCGCTGGTAGGCGGAGGGTGTCAGGTGGAAGTTGATGAAGCCCGGGCCGGCGATGTCCACCTTGGCGACATCGTCGCTGTCCGGCAATGCGGCCAACAGCGCCTGGGCCAGTGCGCGCGGATTGCTGCGCGCCGGCTTGGCCAGCAGCATCGCGGCATTGGTGGCGAAGTCGCCGTGCTCGCGCGTCTTGGGTCGCTCGACCACAAAATCCGGCGGCAGGGTGTCGGCAGGCAGGGTGCCGTTGGCGCGCAAGGCTTCAATGCCTTGGCCGATCAGTGCGCGGAGTTGGGCTTTCACGTGAGATCTGCTTGGAACCAAACCATCGATTTTACCCGACCGCGCGCCCCGGGGTCCGGACGATGGTTCAGGTCACCGCCGCACCTCATTCCAGCCAGCCACGCTCGGCCAGCGAGACCGGACGGCCGTCGCCGATCACGAAGTGATCGAGCAGGCGGATCTCCACCAGGCCCAGTGCGTCTAGCAAACGTTTGGTGACCGCGCGGTCGGCCTCGGAGGGCTCCGGATTGCCTGAAGGGTGGTTGTGCCCGACGATCACCGCCGCTGCGTTGTGCAGTAGCGCCCGCCGCACCACTTCGCGCGGATGGATGTCGGCACCATCGATGGTGCCGGTGAACAGCTCCTCGAAGGCGATGGCGTGATGCTTGGTATCCAGGAACAGCACCGCGAACACTTCGTAGGAGCGTGCACGCAATCGCTGCGAAAAATAGCGGCCTACGCTGGGCGGATCGCTAAGCGCCTGGCCGCGCTCCAGTTCGCTCATCAGGTGGCGATGGGCCAGTTCCAGCGATGCGTTGAGCTTGCAGGCCGAGGCGGGCCCAAGGCCGGGCAAGCGCGCCAGGGCCGAGGCCGGGCGATCCAGCAGCAAGCGCAGCGGGCCGTGCCGATGCAGCAGATCGCGCGCGGTGCGCACGGCATCCTGGCCGCGCAGCCCTGAGCCGACGAAGATCGCCAGCAGCTCGGCATCGGATAAGGCAGGCGCCCCGCGCGCCAGAAGTTTCTCGCGCGGACGTTCGTGGGTGGGCCAGTCGTGAATGTGCATATGGCGAGATTGCCAGTGCTCATCGCGCACGCCTATCAGGCCAGGGGGGGGCATCGGCTAATCTAGTTGTCCTTGTAACCGTAGGACGACTCCGACGTGATCGGCTCCACTCAGGCCCGCCCCCTGGACGGACAGCGTTTGCTGCTGTGCGTCGGCGGAGGCATTGCCGCTTACAAATCGCTCGAACTGGTCCGTCGCCTGCGCGACGCCGGCGCGCAGGTACAGGTCGCCATGACCAGCGGCGCACAACACTTCGTCACCCCGCTCAGCTTCCAGGCGCTGTCCGGGCAGCCCACCCGCACCACGTTGTGGGATTGCGCCGCCGAGCAGGCGATGGGGCATATCGAACTGGCCCGCTGGGCCGATCAGGTGATCGTCGCCCCGGCCACCGCCGATCTGCTGGCACGCCTGGCGCATGGCCTGGCCGACGATCTGGTCACCACGCTGTGCCTGGCCACCACCGCGCCGCTGACCGTGGCCCCGGCGATGAACCACCGCATGTGGCTGCACCTGGCCACCCAGGCGAATGTTGCGACCTTGCGCGCGCGTGGTGTGAGCGTGGTCGGCCCGGACGACGGTCCGCTGGCCGAAGGCGAATCCGGCCCCGGCCGGCTGGCCGAGCCGGCGGCGATCATCACTGCATTGTCCGCCACCGCTGCACCTGCCGCGTCCAAACACGCAGCGTCGCCGGCCTTCGTGCCCAGCAGCGCGCAGCTGGACGGCCTGCGCATCGTGATCAGCGCCGGCCCCACCTTCGAGGACCTGGATCCGGTGCGCTACGTGGGCAACCGCAGCAGCGGCAAGATGGGCTATGCGCTGGCTGCCGCAGCCGCCAGCCAGGGCGCCGACGTGGTGCTGGTCAGCGGCCCGGTGCATCAGACCACCCCGGCCGGCGTGCAACGGATCGATGTGCGCTCGGCTGCGCAGATGCGCGATGCGGTGCTGAGCGCGTTCCCGGCCGACATCTACATCGGTGCCGCCGCCGTGGCCGACTACACCCCCAAGCGGGTGGTCGCGCAGAAGATCAAGAAGACCGGCGAAACGCTGACCCTGGAACTGGTGCGCACCCCGGACATTCTGGCCGAAGTCGCCGCGCAGACCGGCGCGCTGAAGCTGGTGGTCGGTTTTGCTGCTGAAACGCACGAGGTGGAGCACTATGCGCGTGGCAAGCTCGCCGCCAAGCGGCTGGACCTGATCATCGCCAATCAGGTGGGGATCGAAGGCGGCGGCTTCGAGAGCGACAACAACGCTGCGATCGCGTATTGGCAGGGCGGCGAACGCGCCTTCCCCAGCATCAGCAAAACCGAATTGGCCGACCAACTGCTGGCCCTGATCGCGGAGAGATTGCAGGCATGAGCATCCCAACCCAGTCCTTGCAGGTGAAGTTGCTCGACCCGCGCTTCGGCGATCTGTGGCCATTGCCGGCCTACGCCACCGAAGCCAGCGCAGGCATGGACCTGCGCGCCGCGCTGGAGGCGCCGATGACGCTGGAGCCTGGTGATGCGGCGCTGATACCCAGCGGTATCGCGATTCATTTGTTCGACCCGCAGGTGTGCGCGGTGATCTTGCCGCGTTCGGGCCTGGGCCATCGCCATGGCATCGTGCTTGGCAACGGCACCGGCCTCATCGATGCCGATTACCAGGGGCCGCTGCTGATCAGCACCTGGAATCGCGGCCGCGCCGCCTTCACCATCGAGCCGGGCGATCGCATCGCGCAGCTGGTGATCCTGCCGATCGTGCGCGTGGGCTTGCAAGTGGTGGATACTTTCGTCGACAGCGCGCGGGGAGCGGGTGGATTCGGCCACACCGGCGTGCGCTGACGGGGGGGCGTCACATGAGCAAGGCGAATGAGCGCAGGCAGTCCGCGTCCGGCGTGCGTACGAGTGGCCCGGTATTGGGGGGCGTGTTGTTGCTGCTGGCAGTCTGGTTCGGCTGGAGCAGCTACGCGCAATGGCGCGAAGATGCGATGACGCAGGGCCTTGAGCTGGCGCGCGATCGCGCGGTGCAGGACCTCAGTCAGGCGATGGCCAAGCAAGCCAGCCAACTCGACGCCGTGCTTCAGCTGCCGCAGGTCATCGCCGCGTTGGCCAACGGCGATGGCCCGGCTGCGGTCTCGACCATCCGGGAGCACCTCAAGGGCGCCGAAGACGTCCAGGTACTGCCTGGCGATCTCACTGCTGCGTATGAAGATCCCAAGGACTTCGGCTACGCGCGGCTGAGCCTGCTCGAATCGGCGCTGGTCGGCAAACGTGCCCAGGTGCATGTGGTGCGCGACGCCAAGCAGGTCCGCCTCGGCGTGGCGGCGGCGGTGCGTTTGGGTACTCAGCCGGCGGTGGCGTATACGCGCCTGCCGCTGCTGCGCCTGACCGGCCCGTTGGATGCGATCGCGGTGCCCGGCAGCGCTTATCTGGCGCTGCGCCAGGGCAGCTACAACGTCGCCGAGCAGGGCGACGTTTCGCTTGGCGATGCTGCCGAAACGCTGGCCCGGCCGTTGGGCGACAGCGGTCTGCGCGTTGCCGCCGCCGTGCGGCAGAGCGACAGCGGCCCGTTAGGTCTTGGCGCAGTTGGCTGTGCAATCGTGACGACGTTGCTGCTCATCATTGCCGTGCTGTTGGTCCTCGCCAGCCGTGGCCGTGTCGCCTTGCCGCGCCGCCGAGTGGCAACAGAATCGACTGCCGACGAACCCACCTTCGGTCAAAGCCTGCAGCACGATGCCAGCGTCGCCAGCCAGGCACGCGCGCTGCACCAGCACGCCGCTGCCGCTGCGCCGCTGGTTTTGGTGCCGGCGGTGCAGATCGCCACCGAGATGTTCCGCGCCTATGACATCCGCGGGGTGGTCGGCAAGGAGTTGAATCCAGGCGTTGCCGCGCTGATCGGCCAATCCATCGGCAGCGTGATGCAGGCGCAATGCCTGCGCGAGGTGGTGGTCGGGCGCGACGGGCGGCTGTCGGGCCCTGAGCTTGCCAACGGCCTGATCGAAGGCCTGCGCCGCGCCGGCTGCAACGTGATCGACATCGGTCTGGCACCCACGCCGGTGGTGTATTTCGGCGCATACGAACTGCGTGCCGGCAGTTGTGTGGCGGTGACCGGCAGTCACAATCCGCCCGACGACAACGGTTTCAAGATCGTGATCGGCGGCGAGACCCTGTCGGGCGCGGCGATCACCGAACTGCACCAGCGCATCAACGAAGGCCGCCTGCACACTGCGGCAACCCCTGGCGAACTGGAACAGCGCGACATCGGCGATGCCTATATCCAGCGCATCGCCGACGACGTCCAGCTGGACCGCCCGATCAAGGTGGTGGTGGATGCCGGCAATGGCGTGGCCGGCGATATCGCACCGCGCTTACTGGAAGCCATCGGCGCCAAAGTCATCCCGCTGCACTGCGATGTCGACGGCACCTTCCCCAACCATCACCCCGACCCGAGCGAGCCGCATAACCTCGACGATCTGGTGAAGATGGTGCAGCGCTTCGATGCGGACATCGGCGTGGCCTTCGATGGCGATGCCGACCGTCTGGGCGTGGTCACCAAGGAAGGCAGCATCGTGTTCCCCGACCGCCTGCTGATGTTGTTCGCCGCCGACGTATTGCAGCGAAATCCCGGCGCGCTGGTGATCTACGACGTCAAATCCACCGGCAAGCTGTCCGACTACGTGTTGCGCAATGGCGGCAGCCCGTTGATGTGGAAGACCGGCCACTCGCTGATCAAGTCCAAGATGCGCGAGACCGACGCCGAACTGGCCGGCGAGATGAGCGGGCACTTCTTCTTCAAGGAGCGCTGGTACGGCTTCGACGACGGCATCTATGCCGCCGCGCGCTTGCTGGAAATCCTGGCCCAGCGCGAAGAAACTCCGTCCGAAGTGCTGAACGCGTTGCCAGAAAGCGTGGCTACTCCGGAAATCAAGGTGCCGGTTGACGGCGATGCGCACGCGCTGGTGGCGCGCTTTGTCGCGCGTGCGCAGGCCAGCGAGGGATCGCCGTTCGAATCGGCGCGGTTGTCCACCATCGACGGACTGCGTGCGGACTTCGCCGAAGGATGGGGCCTGGTACGTGCCTCCAACACCTCGCCGATCCTGGTGCTGCGTTTCGAAGCCGAAACCGAGGCCGCATTGAACCGGATCCACGCATTGTTCCGCAGCGAATTGCAGGCCTTGCTGCCAGAGCATCCGTTGGCGTTTTGATCGACGGGTGACGAGACGCGACGGATGGCTGCTCTGCCTGGAGAGAAGCAGAGCAGGGTGTGGCGGCGCAGATGTCGATCACATGCTGCTCTTGGTGGTAGGCCTAGGCGATCACCTGCACGTATCGCTCGAACCCGACAGGCGCGAGCGATCACCGTCCCGCGCCGCGTAAACCCGCCATGCGTGAGCGATCACCTGGTGCAGGTATCGCAGCGCTGTGCTCACCGTCGTCGTGCAACAACCAGACCGCATCCCAATACGGATACCCACCGATCTGCTCGGCCAGCCCCGCACGCAACGGCAGCGCGACCAGCGTGCGCGCGAACTGTCGATGGTCGGCGTGCAGTGGAAGCGCCGACGCCTGCATCTGCGGCTGCCACACCGTTCCGCCACGGCCACGTGCGCGATTGACCGCCTCGCCGGCCGCCTGTCGCGCGTCGGCAGCCATCTGCATCAGCGCAGCCTTGCCGGGTGCCTGCAGCAGGGCGCACCAACTGTCAGGCAGCAGTACCCAACACAGCAACTGCGCATCCTGCCAATGACCGGCCGCCGCAAGGCTCGCTGCCGCCGCCCGCGCGCAACGCCAGTCTGCAAACAACCGTACTTGCTGATGCGTGTGCAAACGCAGGTGCCAGTGCGTGGCAATGGGCGCTGGCATGGAGACAGGGCGATGGAGCAGTGCGCTGGACATGACCAAAGCATGCCGATGACTTTAGCGAAGCGGCATCGGCCGCGCGCACCATATCCTGTCGGTAACCAGCGCATCGCGGTGTACGAAGAAACGCTTCGAAACTCAGATATCTAGCAGTTCAAGCAGTGGGCCAAAAAGCAACACATCAGCCCAACTTACAAAGCCCGCATCCCATCCGGAGGCCGACGGCTTTTTCCGATTCCCGATTCCCAGCTCAGTGCACCGCACGATCCCGCTTCCAGCCGCGATGCTTCACATCCAGATGCAGGCTGTAAAACGCGGTAAATGCAGGGAACAGGTTCTGCAGCACGCCAACCGAATCCTGCTTGGCCGAAAACACGAAGTAGCTCAGCGTCATCAGGCTGCCGACCACGCTCATGTACCAGAACATGCGCGGAATCACCGGCTTGCCGGCACGCTTGGAGGCGACAAACTGCACCAGCCAGCGTCCGCCGAACATCAGCGCGCCCACATAGCCGATCAGCTTCCAGCCGGTGACATGCAGCCCGGTCCAGTACAGCCAGGTCAGCGGTTGATCCAGCCAATGCAGTTCCATCAGCGCTCCTGCACCACGGTGCGCTTGCTGCGGGTGATCAACCAGGCCACGCCGCGCAGGTCGCGGATGCCGACCAGGGCGCGATTGAGATTGTTGTACTTGGACACGCCCGCAGTGCGATGGCGGTGATGCACCGGCACACTCACGGTGCGCCAGCCGGCGCGCTGCATCAGCGCCGGCAGGTAGCGGTGCATATGGTCGAAGTAGGGTAGGTCCAGAAATGCTTCGCGCTCGAACAGCTTGATGCCGCAGCCGGTATCGGGCGTGTTGTCGTGCAGCATGCGCGAGCGGATCGCATTGGCCCACTTGCTGGCCCAGCGCTTGGAGCCCGAATCCTGGCGGTTGACCCGCCAGCCGGCGAACAGCTTCACCTGTGCATCTGCGCTGCTGCGTGCGGTCAGCAGCTTGGGAATGTCGGCCGGGTCGTTCTGGCCGTCGCCATCGAGCGTGGCGATCCAGCTTGCGCGCGCGGCTTTGACGCCGTTGCGCACCGCTGTGCTCTGGCCGCTCTGGGTCACGTGATGCAGCACGCGCAGTTCCGGTGTGGCGGCTTTCAGGCCTTGCAGCACCGCCAGGGTGTCGTCGCGCGAATGGTCGTCGACATAGACGATTTCGAACGCCACCACCCCGCGCAACGCGGCAACGATCTCGCCCACCAGGGCAGCGACATTATCGCGCTCATTGAACACCGGGACGACGACGGAAAGCTGAGGTTGGCTCATGGGTTTCGTAGTGGCCGCAGGTAGGCTGAGCAAAAAAGATCGCGCATTGTGCCTTGGCTGTCTGAGTCCGGCATGAAGCTCAAGCGGGTCATGTGCGTTGAAGCGGCCCCTAGCGTGGCGGAAACGTGTCACCTGGCGCGTCGAGAGCGGTTGGGAAACGTAGCAAACAGGTGTCAGGTGCTGAGGTTTCCCCACGTTTTCCCGAGATAGATCAGCTGGTTGCACCCGGATCGTGTAGAAACAAGTGCGCGCATGGCG
>NZ_MDEJ01000116.1 GCF_002940065.1 Xanthomonas populi | reverse complement strand
AGATCGCTGATTTTTTGAAGGTATGGTCATCATCCAGTGCGTGTCACCACGGCTACGACTTGGTTGTTCGAGGTGCCCATTACTTTTTTTCAGTTTTGGATGTGTTTTAAAAGGCAGTCCTTGGACACTCGCTTCAGCGGAGCTATGCAGCTGATCAGATTCGTATACGACAAGCTGTTCGCCGTTTCCTGTGTCAATGTCCGCTAGCAAGTCTTTGCCATTAATTTCAACCATACCCATGATAAATTGCGTTCCGCCGAACAAGTCTGACGCCATCCGTAGCTCACCACTACATGCGTTGCCGGAACGCAGATCGATTTGCGAAGATGAAATTTTAAATTGACCCATGCCTTGTATAAGGTCGAGCCCAATAACATTTTCCACTGAAGGATCATCGCTTACAAGAACGGTTATATCTGTCGCTGTAAAAGCGCCAAGTTTAAAGCTTTTGACATGCGCAAAAAAACATTAACTTGGCGAGCTTCGAAAATCAGATCATAAGAGATATGTCCGCTATTTTTTTCCGGAGAAAGGCCCAGCGCGTGTGCAGTTTTGCCTCCTATGACGGTTGCCGGCCCGCCCGTATCGAAAGCAAATTCGGCTGAAATATCGTTCACTTCTGCCTTTACCCTAAACGGTTCGCTTCTTTTTAATGGATCCCCACTACGAAATATTCTTTGTATACGGGTTTCGGATCCATTGATGGAGAATCTTGGGCTTTTACTTTCAATTTGTGGGACAGAAACCGCGGCTGGCGCAAGAACTTCAACGTCATTATTATATTGACCGGGCGCCTCATCAAGCATGGTTTTCCGAACAAGCTCTTCAACATCGCTGGTTGCAGAATGAATCATGGCCGACCATTTTGGGTAGTCACCTCTAATCACTGCATTGCCGGCAAGTAAACTCTTGCACTTAAAGTTGATGTTGTAATCATTGCCCAGAGACCTCTTGGCGGTATCGGCGCAACGAGTGGCGTGTTTGTCAGAATTGCTGATGTCGCCACGGACTCTTGCAATATAAGCCTTCAGCATCTCCATTTTAGACGGATTGCTCGTTTCTTTGACTAGCATAGAGTTTAGTGCTGGGAGATCGCCTGATCTCATAGCTAGGTCGGCGGAATCCAACCTGGGATTGAGGACCAGAGAGCTGTCCTGTGCCCAGCCATCAGACCAGGCAAGGAGTGCAACTAACGAAAAGGAAAATTTGGCCATAGGCTATATTGAACTATGCGCCCATAGAAAAAATAGTTGCATTGAAGAAGTAAACTTAGGAAGAGACATATCCACTGCGGAAATTGCGACAGCGCCACCGTTCTCAACCGCGGTAGTGTTCATTTGCGTCATTGCGCCCATTTGAGCCACTCAAGGCATATGCCGCGATCTGTCTCCGTTCACCGGTCATCCTGATACACGCAGGGTTTCCTAGACCTCTCAAGTCCATGGAAGTCGCCGCGTACATTGCCAAGGTGTAAAAACAAAGTACGCCTTTATGCAAGCCCACCGCGGGGACTTCAGGCTGTGCGGGATGAGCCGGATGTTGCTGGCGCAAAGATCAGCGCCGACCTAAGCCAGCTTGGTCAACGATGCGTGCATAGCGTCATCAACACGGGCCAGCAATCAGCGGCCGATGATCAATTCCACCTCGCTCTTGCTAGGCAGCTCAACCATCACCGGCACGCTCTCGACATCGTCGGCCTGGCGCATCGCATTGCCGCTGCGCGACAGCCGCGCCAGTACCTGCACCTTGTCCAGCGACGACAGCGTGCGGGTCGGCATCGGGCTGTCGCCATCGTCCAGGGTGGTGGTCAAGGGCAATTCGTTCAGCGCGTGTTTTTCCACCGCCACCGGCATCGGCGTATCTGCTGCGCGGGCGATGACGAACACACTGGTATCGCCGGGCAATGCGGCGCGTTTGGCGAACTCGGCATCCAGCCTCACGCGCACCTGGATGCGTTTGCCGCTGGCTGCAGTGGCAGCAGGCGCAGCCGGTGCCTGGATCGATGCCAGCTTGGCTTCACCACGCGCGGCATTGATCTGTTCCAGCAGGCCCGGGCGGGTGTTGGCGTCGACCACACCCAGCAACGGCGCCCAGGTCTCGCTGGCCTTGGCCGGCTGACCGGCCTGACGCTGCACTACGCCCAGAAACCAGCGTGCGCGTTGATGGTCTGGTTGCACCGCCAACGCATGTTCGAGCAGGCGCATGGCCTGCGGATCAGGGCGCCCGCTGTCGTCGGCGAGCATGCACGATTGCGCGGCCGCCACCAGCACGTCGGGCTCGTCCGGACGCAACGCAACGGCGCGTGCAAACGCATCACGCGCTTGGGCGAATTTCTGTTGGCTGGACAACGAGCGCCCCAGCAACACCCAACCTTCGGCCTGATCCGGATTGCGCGCCAGCGCAGCGCGCAGTTGCACGATGGCTTCGTCCAACGAACGCGGCGTGGCTGGCCGATTGGCCGGCTGCTCGATCGCGCTCGGCGTGCCGACCAACCAATACAACGCCGCGCTCGTGGCCAGCAACAACACCGCAATGCTGGCGGTAAGGCCGCGCGCTTCGCGCCATAGCGGCCGCAGCACTACGCCGAAGACGAGCAAGGCCAGCACCACGGCCGCGACAACGAAGCCAACCATCACCACTTCTGCTCATCGGCGGGCAGGGCGGGCGCAGCCACGCTGCGTCGGCGCACCACCAACACAACGGCGCCTCCGCCAAGCAGCAGCGCCAGCAGGGGGCCGAACCACAACAGCCAGGTGCGCGATTCCACGCGCGGGCGGTACAGCACAAACTCGCCATAACGCGCCACCAGGAACTGGCGGATCTGCGCGTCGCTGCGCCCTTCGTGCATCAGCGCCAGCACTTCGCGACGCAGGTCCTGCGCGATTTGCGCATTCGAATCGGCCTGCGATTGGTTCTGGCATTGCACGCAACGCAACTCGGCAGTCAACGCGTGAAAGCGCGCTTCTTCTTCGGCAGAGGCATAGCGCAGCGGCGCCGGGTCGCCGGCGGGCTGGGCCAGGGCCAGCCAGGGCAACAGCAGCAGCGTCAGCAGCCAGGCACGCATCATCGGCTGGCGTGCAGATCCGGTGCGGCGCTGGGCGAACGCTCGATCTTGCTCAGCACCGGAATCAGCTGCGTGTCGATGATGGATTGAGTGAGCATGCCGCTGTATTTCCAGCGCACCACGCCGCGCCCGTCGACCAGAAAGGTTTCCGGCGCCGCCGCAATACCGAAGTCGATCGCGGTACGGCCATCGGTATCGGCCACCACCAGCAAGTACGGGTTGCCCAGTTGTTCGAGCCAGCGTAGCGCATCGTTGCGCTCGTCCTTCCAGTTGTAGCCGATCACACGCACGCGCTTGGTCAGCGCAAAGCGGCTCAGCACCGGATGCTCTTCGCGGCAGGCCGGGCACCAACTGCCCCACACGTTGATGATGTAGGGGGCGCCGCGCAGCTCGCGTGCGTGCACCACGATGCTGGGGTCGTGCAGCAGCGGCAGCGCGAACTCCGGCGCAGGCTTGCCGATCAGCGCCGAGGGCAGGGCATCGCGATCATCCTGACCGGAGCGCACCACCGCATAGACCAACAGCGCTGCAAGTGCGAGCAGCAGCACGATGGCGCCCACCAGTACCGCAGTGGGCAGGCGGGGTGAACGTGACTCAACCATCTTGGATCTCCGGAGAACGACGAAAACGCCGGTCGGCCGCGGTGACCAGGCCGCCGAGCGCCATCAGCAGCGCTCCGAGCCAGATCCAGCGGACAAACGGTTTGAGGTGGACGCGCACCGCCCAGGCGTGATTGCCCAACGGTTCGCCAAGGGCGACATACAGATCGCCGAACGGACCGGGACGGATCGCCGCCTCGGTCAAGGTTTGCCCGCCGCTGGCGTAGCGGCGTTTTTCCGCATGCAGCATGCCCACCGGCGCATCGTCCTTGAACATCTGTAGGTTGGCACGATCGGAGGCGTAATTGGGCCCGCGCAGTTCTTCGACGTGATCGAAGTGCAGCGCGTAGCGGCCGATCTGCATCTGCTCACCCGGCGCCAAGGCGACCTCGCGCTGCAGGCTCAGCGATTCCACCAGCAATGCACCGGCCAGGAACACCGCCACGCCAATATGCGCCAACACCATGCCCAGCATTTCGGGGGTGAATTTACGTCCCTTGGCCGCGCGCCGCGTCCACAGGAAGCGCAGCGTGCCGAACAGCACCCAGGCCGCACCAGCCACGCCGATCGCCGCTTTCCACTGCCCCTGTGGAGCGGCCAACCATGCCAGCACGCCTGCGGCAATGGCCAGGCCCGCCCACGGCGCCAGCATCGCCAACGGGCGCGAGGCCTGCTCGCGCTGCCAGCGGGTCAGCGGGCCGAACGGCAACAGCGCCACCAGCGGCGCCATCAGCACCACAAACAACGTGCCGAAGTAAGGCGGCCCCACCGACACCTTGCCCAGGCCCAACGCATCGGCCAGCAAGGGATACAGCGTGCCTAGCAACACCATCGCGCAGGCGCAGGTGAGCAGCAAATTGTTCAACAACAGCAGCGTTTCGCGCGAGCTGCCGGCAAACGCGCGGCGCGGGTCATCCCCCAGCGACAAGCGCGGCGCACGGATGGCGTACAGCACCAGCGAACCACCGACCACCGCCAGCAGAAACACCAGAATGAACACCCCGCGCGAGGGATCGGCCGCAAACGAATGCACGCTAGTCAGCACGCCCGAGCGCACCAGGAAGGTACCCAACAGCGATAACGAAAATGCGGCGATCGCCAGCAACAATGTCCAGCTGGCGAAGTTGCCGCGCTTTTCGGTGACCGCCTGCGAATGCAGCAATGCGGTGCCCACCAGCCACGGCATGAAGCTGGCGTTTTCCACCGGGTCCCAGAACCACCAACCGCCCCAGCCCAGTTCGTAATACGCCCACCAGCTGCCCAGCGCGATGCCGACAGTGAGCATCGACCAGGCCACATTGGTCCACGGTCGCGTCCAGCGCAGCCAGCGTGCGTCCATCCGGCCTTCCAGCAGCGCGGCGATGGCGAAGGCGAACGGCACCGCAAAGCCGACGTAGCCGCAATACAACATTGGCGGATGGATGATCAGGCCGGGGTCCTGCAACAGCGGATTGAGATCGGCGCCTTCCAACGGCACCGGAAACAAACGCGCGAACGGATTGGAGGTAAACAGCAAAAAGGCCAGAAAGCCGATGCTCACCAGCGCCATCACGCCGAGCACGCGTGCAATGACGTGCACGGGTAGCTGCCGCGACCACAGCGCCACCGCACTGGTCCATAGCGCCAGCACCAGCGTCCACAGCAGCAACGAGCCCTCGTGCGCGCCCCATACTGCCGAGTAGCGATACATCGCCGGCAACAAGCTGTTGGAATTCTCGGCGACGTAGCGCACCGAAAAATTCTGCACCAGGAAGGCATGCGTCAGCAGTGCGAATGCTGCGGCGATCAGGCCCAGCTGCACCAGGGCTGCCGGCCGCGCGACCGCCATCCAGCTGCTGCGCCCAGGCTGCGCACCGGCCAGCGGCAACGCGGCCTGCACCAACGCCACCAGCAACGCCAGAATCAGCAGGAAAGTCCCGAGCTCAGGCAGCATCGGGTCGGCGCGTTGGTGAGCATGCAGTGGTGCAACGATTGCAAGCGCAATGAAGAGGCGTCATTGATGCAGCGTTTGCACGACCTTGCCCATGCACAGCGACGTTGTCAGCCAAGCCACCACCTCGCAAGCCATCAACCTGCAGCAATGCCAATGTTCTGATGGATGCCATCAACGCAGCGTTCCAGCTTGGTCTGCTGCCGCCGGCACGTCGTGCTTGCGATGCGCGCTGCCCATCTTGTCGGCGACTTCCGTCGGCATATAGGTCTCGTCGTGCTTGGCCAGGATATCTTCGGCCACGAACACGCCTTGCTGCATGCGACCGGTTGCCACCACCGCTTGCCCCTCGCGAAACAGATCCGGCAGGATGCCGTCGTAGCGCACCTGCAGCTGTGCATCGCCATCGGTGACACGGAATTGCGCTTCCAACGAGCCGGACCCACGTTTGAACGAGCCTTTTTCCACCATGCCGCCCAGCCGGAAGTGCGCGTGCTCGCCAGCGTCGCCGCGCAGCACTTCCGACGGTGTATAGAGGTAGGCCACATTGCGCTGCAGTGCCATCGCCGCCAGTGTGGTCGCCAGGACGCCGGCCAGCACCAGCGCAATCACCCACCACATCCGGCGGCGCCGTTGCGGGGTCACCGGATCAGCTCCACATCGGTGGGCACCGCGCGCTTGCGCTCGCGCAGACGCCGCGCCTGTGCAATCTTCAAGGCGCGACGCACCTGCCAGCGGCCGGCAAGCAGATCCCACAGCAGCACCAGCACGAACACCGCGTAGGCGGCGATGACGTAGGGCAGGTAGGTCATGCCGCGCCCTCCGGCGCATCGCGCACGATCCAGGCCTTGCCGGCCTCGCGGCGCAGGTTGTCGGCACGCGCGCGGGTGAACAGCGAACCGGCGAACCAGAACTTGGTGCCGATCACCATCAGCCACAGTGGCAGCAACATGCTCGCATCGATCGTCGAGGGGCCGAGCAGGCGAATGCTCTGGCCTTGGTGCAGCGAGTTCCACCACACCACCGAATAGCGGATCACTGGCAGCAGCGCCACGCCGACGATCGCCAGCAGTGCGGCCGCGCGTGCGGCCTGACGGCGGTCGTCGATAGCCTGATACAGGCCGATCACGCCCAGATACAGAAACAGCAGGATCAGCTCGGTGGTCAGGCGCGGGTCCCAATCCCACCAGGCGCCCCACATCGGCTTGCCCCAGATGCTGCCCGTGAGCAGGGTAATTACCGTGAACGCGGCGCCGATCGGCGCGCAGGCCATCGCCAGGATTTCGCAGATCTTGATGCGCCAGATCAGCGCGATCGCCGCATACATCGCCATTAGCCCGAACACGAACAGGCTCATCCACGCACTCGGCACATGGATATACATAATGCGGAAGCTATCGCCCTGCTGGTAGTCTGCCGGCACCGCGAACAAGGCCTGCCAGATGCCCAAGCCCAGCAGCACGGCGGCCAGCGCGTAGCACCACGGCGCCCAGCGCGCAGTAAAACGGTCGAAGATCGGAGGTGAGGCGAGTTGGTGGAACCAGTGGACGACGACGTTCATACGATGGCAGTAGCCCTTGGAATGGCATTAGCTCTCGAAACAGCAGTGGCTCTTGCAACTGACATAGCTGTTGCCACTGCGATAGCGCTCGGCGCTGCGCGCCTCATCACCACCGCATCGACCGCACGGCTCAATTCAGCGAAATACGGATCGCGGCAGCCGCAGCCAGCGGTGCCAGGACCACGCCGATCACCAATCCGGCGCCTAACAACAACAACGCACCCACTGAATCCTGTCCTTGCCCACTGGCCGCAACACTGCCGGCACCGAACACCAACACCGGCACGTACAACGGCAATGCCAGCAACGCCACCAGAATACCAGAGCGTTTCATCGTCACCGTCAGCGCCGCAACCACGGCGCCGAGCAAACTTAAGAGCGGTGTTCCCAGCGCCAACGATGCCAGTAGCACCGGTAGTTGGTCATGTGGCAGGTGCAGCAATTCGCCCAGCAGCGGCGTTACCGCGATCAACGGTAACGCGCTGGTCGCCCAGTGCAGCAGCACGCGCACCGCGATCAGCCACGCCAGTGGCACCGGCGCCAGCAGCCATTGCTCCATCGAGCCGTCTTCCACATCGCTGCGGAACAGCGCATCCAGCGACAGCAACCCGGCCAGCAGCACCGACAACCACAGCACCGCGGGCGCGGCCTGCGCGAGCAGGTCCGGGCGCCCGCCCAGGCCCAGCGCGAACAACACCACGATCAACAGCGCGAACAGGGCAGGCTGCAGCGCATCGCTGCGACGGCGCCACAGCAAGTGCAGATCGCGGCTGAGCAAGGCGCGCGCCGCTTGCCACAGCGAGGGTTGCGGCGAATGCAGGCTCATGCCGCGACCTCCAAGGTGAGCATGCGGGTGCGCACCGGCGGCGCCGCGTAGGCGCCGTGGGTGGTGACCAGCGCCGCACCACCGCTGCGCAGATGCGCAGAGATCATCCGGTTGACCAGGGTGATGCCGTCCAGATCCAGGTTGGCGTAAGGCTCGTCCAGCAGCCACAGTGGGGCCGGCGACAACCACAGGCGCGCGAGCGCCAGGCGCTTGCGCTGGCCGGCCGACAATTGTCGCACCAGCGCATCTTCGTAACCGGCCAGGCCGACGATGGCGAGCGCATTGCCGGGCATCTGCTTGGCGCGGCGACCATGCAGGCCACACAGAAAGTGCAGGTTTTCCAGCGTGCTGAGATCTGCCTTCAGGCCCGGCAGGTGGCCGAGGTAGGCCATGAAGCGGCTGCGGTCGCCGCGCCGCGCGGTCTTGCCGTCGATCTTGATTTCGCCGCGCTCCACGTGCAGCAAGCCGGCCAGCACGCGCAGCAGCGTGGTCTTGCCGGCGCCGTTGTCGCCCTGCACCAGCAACGCCTCGCCGGCATCGACGTGGAAATCCAGCGGGCCGAACACCGGCTCCTCGTTGCGGCTAAAGGCCAGCGCGCGTGCCTCCAGCAATGGTGGTGCAGTGTGCAGCGGTTCGATCATCGGCGCAGCGGGCTCCCGTCGCAGGATGGCATGGGGAAAGAGGGTGAGTGCGAAGCGACCTGTGGCGGGCCGATACGACGTCGCGCGTTGCGCCCAGGGCATACGCGCTCCAGGCAAGGCGCGCATTGTAGCGGCGATGGCCGCGCTGGTGCGCATTGCGCGGCTTGATGCGTCCGGGAACGCTGTTTTGCGCCTGCTGGGCGCGACGGTCTGGCGGCTTTGCGTACACTCGCGGTCCCCCCATTTCTTGTCCGGACAGGCCCGATGCCCCTCACGACCAAGCTGCCCAAGGTGGGCACCACCATCTTCACCGTCATGTCGCAGCTGGCGGCCGAGCACGGCGCGGTGAATCTGGGCCAGGGGTTTCCCGATTTTGCAGTGCCATCGCGGCTGGTCGAAGAGCTCGAACGCGCCATGCGCGCCGGCCACAACCAGTACCCGCCGATGACCGGTGTGGCGGCATTGCGCCAGGCCATCGCCGGCAAGGCGCAGCGCTGCTACGGCGCGCAGGTCGATGCCGATAGCGAGATCACCGTCACCAGCGGCGCCACCGAGGCGATCTTCAACGCCATCCACGCGGTGGTGCGCACCGGCGAAGAAGTCATCGTGCTGGACCCGGCCTACGACTGCTACGAACCGGCGATCGATCTGGCCGGCGCGCGTGCGGTACACGTGGCGCTGCACCCGCAGACCTTCGCGGTCGATTGGGACGCGCTGCGCGCAGCGATCACGCCCAAGACGCGCCTACTGCTGATCAACTCGCCGCACAACCCGTCCGGCGCAATGCTCTCGGCGGCTGACATGCAGACGCTGAGCGAGCTGCTGCGCGGCACCGACATCTTCCTGCTCTCGGACGAGGTCTACGAACACATCGTGTTCGACGGCCGCCGTCACGAATCGGTGCTGCGCTGGCCGGAATTGCGCGAGCGCGCATTCGTCATTTCCAGCTTCGGCAAGACCTATCACTGCACCGGCTGGAAGATCGGCTACGCCATCGCACCGCCGGCACTGAGCGCCGAATTTCGCAAGGTGCACCAATACAATACCTTCACCAGCTTCGGCCCGGCCCAGCACGCCTTCGCCGCGATGATCCGCGACGAACCCGAACACGACGAGCAATTGGGCGCTTTTTATCAAGCCAAGCGCGACCGTTTCCGCGAACAGTTGCTGACCACACGCCTGAAGCCATTGCCGGTGCCCGGCGGCTATTTCCAGCTGGTGGATTATTCGGCCATCAGCGATCTGCCCGACACCGAGTTCGTGAAGTGGCTGACGGTGGAGAAGGGCGTGGCGGCGATTCCGCTCTCGCCGTTCTATGAAACCGCGCCCGCTGGCCAGCGTCTGGCACGGCTGTGCTTTGCCAAGAACGATGCGACGTTGGATGCGGCGATCGAGCGCTTGCAGCGACTCTGAGGAGCTGGGAGTCGGGATTTGGGATTGGCAACAGTGGTTCGTCGTTTGTTGACTTGAATCCGCAGAAAGCCCGATGACATAAAGCCGCCCGAGCCCCGCTGTTCGATTCCCCAATCCCCAATCCCGAGCTTCTTATGCACGACCTCCGTATCTCGCTCGTCCAGGGCGATACCCGCTGGCATGACCCGGCCGGCAATCGCGACTACTACGGCGCGCTGCTGGAGCCGTTGGCCGGGCAGACCGATCTGGTGATCCTGCCGGAAACGTTTACCAGCGGGTTCTCCAACGATGCCATCTTCAAGGCAGAAGACATGGATGGCCCCACGGTGGCGTGGATCCGCACGCAGGCCACGCAGTTGGGTGCGGTCGTCACCGGCAGCGCGCAGGTGCGCACGCCGCAGGGCGTGTTCAATCGGCTGTTGTGGGCCACGCCCGACGGCGCGTTGCAGTATTACGACAAGCGCCATCTGTTTCGCTTCGGCAACGAGCATCTGCGCTACGCGGCTGGGCGTGATCGCCTGACGGTGGAGTGGAAGGGCTGGCGGATCAATCCGCAGGTTTGCTACGACCTGCGTTTTCCGGTGTTCTGCCGCAATCGCTACGATGTCGAGCGGCCGGGTCAGCTGGATTTCGATCTGCAATTGTTCGTGGCCAACTGGCCCTCTGCACGCGCGTATGCGTGGAAGACGCTGCTGCGCGCGCGCGCGATCGAGAACCTGTGCTTTGTGGCGGCGGTCAACCGCGTCGGCGTCGATGGCAACCAGTTGCACTACGCCGGCGACAGCGCGGTGATCGATTTCCTAGGTCAGCCGCAGGTGGAAATTCACCAGCAGCCGCAGGTGGTGACCACCACGATCAGTGCGTCGGCGCTTGCCGAGCATCGCGCGCGTTTCCCGGCGATGCTGGATGCCGATACCTTTGCGCTGACAGATTAGGCAGTAGGCAGGAAGACGGGATTTGGGATTGGGGATTCGCAACAGCGAGCGTGCTGCCGCCTGCGCGAAAGTCGCTTAGACCAATTCCAATCCCAGCGACTCAGTCAGTCAAGCGAATCTCATAGATTTTCGGCCAGCGCTTGCCGGTGACGAACAGGCGGTCGTGCTTGGCATCGTAGGCAATGCCATTGAGCACATCGTTGCTCGGATCCGTCATCGTTTCGGCATCCGGTACCAGCGCCTTCAAATCGATCCAGCCGATCACCTTGCCGCTGGCCGGATCGATGCGTGCGATGCGCGTGGTCAGCCAGACATTCGCCAGCAACTCGCCTTTCACCCATTCCAGCTTGTTGAGGTTGTCCAGCGGCCGGCCGCGCGCGGTGACCTTGATGCTGCCGTCCTGTTGCAACGTCTCCGGATCGCGGCGGCGGATGGTGGAACTGCCGTCGCTCATGTACATGCTGCTGTCGTCGCGGGTCAGTGCCCAGCCTTTGCCTGAATAGGCAAAGCGCGTGCGCGGCGTGAGAACCTGGCGAACCGGCTTTGTCGCTGGCAACGCGCGAAAGGCAGGATGCCTTGTTGCTTCCCGCGAACGCCGACAATGAGGATGCCGATAAAACTGAAGCTGATGCGCTGGGAAGCGCGCCGGCCGCTCTGCTGAAGCTGCGCGGCAGTCCCGGCCGTCCCAGCCTCGCCAGCAAGCAAGACGAGCTGGCGAAACTGAACCTCATCCGGCAGATCGAACTGCCCACCGACCTGTTTGACCATGCACCCCCGCGCGACATAGAGCGCTGCCGGGGGCGCGTGTCGGTTAAAGCTCCGCACGCACTGCGCCGGCACCCCGACGCCGCGCGCCTCACCTGGTTGGCGGCCTTCGTCTACCTGCGTACCCGCACGCTGACCGATGACTTGGTGGATCTGCTAATCGAGACCATCCACCAGATCGGCGCACGCGCCGAACGCAAGGTCGAGCGGGAGTTGCTGGATGACCTCAGATGATCGAGAGCGTGATCCATTACTGCACCGAGATGGAGGTGGACCGGCAGTACGTTGATTCACCCGGCCATAGCGCGGTAGCGTTCGCCTTCTGCCGACTACTCGGTGTCCAGTTGCTGCCGCAGTTGTAGGCCATCCATTCGCAGAAGCTTTATCGCCCAGAGGCCGGCAAGGCAAATGCCTACGCGAGTCTGCAACAGATACTTTCCAGGTCTATCAGCTGGGAGCTGATTCGCCAGCAGTATGACCAAATGATCAAGTACGCCACGGCGCTGCGCGTGGGCACAGCGGAAACCGAGGCGATCCTGCGTCGCTTCACCAAGAAGAATGTGCAACACCCGACCTACAAAGCGTTTGCCCAGTTGGGCAAGGTGATCAAGACCATCTTCCTATGCCGGTACCCGCACTCCGAAACGCTCCGTCGTGAGATCAACGAAGGGCTGAACGTGGTCGAGCACTGGAACGGGGCAACTTATTTCGTTTTCTTCGCCCGGCGCGGCGAGATGGCCAGCAACCGTCGGTAGGGTAACGAGGTCAGCATCTGAGGTATCCCCACGTTTTTCAGCCCATGACCATCTGGTTGTAGACGTGTTCGGGCAGTGTGCGTAATCG
>NZ_MDEJ01000115.1 GCF_002940065.1 Xanthomonas populi | reverse complement strand
ACGTACCCGTCTGGCGGGATAACTGCGCCCGAGCAGCGTGCACCGGGCCAAAGACGCCGGTACACACCGCTTAAAATCACAACGATTTTGTGTTTTTAACCATTATCTTGCGTTTTTTGCGCGTATCCACGCCGTCAGGTTCTCAAACATTGGCCGTGCAGGTGACGCGGCTGCTTGATCAGCGTTGCCTTAGAATTCCTGCGAGTGACTACCGTCATTTGAAGCTCTGGTGGTCAGTTTTTTCGGTTCAGGCGCTTGGCGATTAGCGGCTTTAACAGGTGCTGCTGTTCGGCCGCTTACCAGGCTGAGCTTTAAGGGTGAGGGTGGGGCCGAACGCACGCTGTGCGTGTTCGTCTGAGCAATCTTGAACACCGCAACCGCCTCGGTGAGCTGGCCGGCCTGTTCTTCCATCGAGCGTGCCGCCGCGGTGGCTTCTTCCACCAGTGCCGCGTTCTGCTGGGTGGTCTCATCCATTTGAGTGACGGTGATGTTGACCTGCTCGATGCCGACCGACTGCTCCTGTGATGCCGCAGAGATCTCGCCCATGATGTCGGTGACACGCTGCACGCTGGCCACAAGCTCGGCCATGGTATTGCCGGCGGTGTTCACCAGCGTGGAGCCTTCGGCAACGCGCTGCACGGAATCGTCGATCAAGCCCTTGATCTCCTTGGCCGCCGCAGTGGAGCGCTGGGCGAGAGTACGCACTTCGGAAGCGACCACGGCAAAGCCGCGGCCCTGTTCGCCTGCGCGTGCTGCTTCCACTGCTGCGTTCAAGGCCAGGATGTTGGTCTGGAACGAGATGCCATCGATCACGCTGATGATGTCGGCAATCTTCTTGGACGAGACCTCGATGCCGGCCATGGTGCCGACGACCTTGCTCACGATCTCGCCGCCTTGCGATGCAACGCTTGCCGCACCGATCGCCAGCTGATTGGCCTGACGGGCGTGCTCTGCGTTCTGGCGAACGGTGGAGGTCAGCTCTTCCATTGATGCAGCGGTTTCTTCCAGGTTGGCCGCCTGCTGCTCTGTGCGGTGCGACAGATCCTGATTGCCGGCGGCGATTTCGCTGGCAGCCGAGTTGATCGTGATAGCCGAGTGCTGGATGCGTCCGACGATTTCGGCAAGTTGCGCGGCGGTGGTATTTGCGTCGTCGCGCATCTGCGCGAACACGCCATTAAACTCGCCGCTCATGCGTGCAGTCAGGTCGCCTGCTGCGATGGATTGCAGCAATGCAGACAGCGATTGCAGATTGCCGTCGGCGGTGGCCATCAGATGATTGAGGCTTGTGACCATCGTGCGGAAATCATGTTGGAAGCGCTCTGTGTCGCCACGCACACTGAAGTCCCCGGCTGCCGCTGCCGAAGCCAGGCGGCTTATTTCCTGATTGATCGCTTGCAGATTCTGTTTGACTTGATTCATCGTCTCGGTGACCACTGCCTTCTCACCTGGCAGCCGGTCCATCTCATCGGAAAGATCGCCGATCGCATAGCGCCCGATGATCTGTGCCAGGCGCATCGTCATGGCGATATGCGAATTGGCCAGCGCGTTGGCATCGCGCACCATATGACCGAACTCTCCAGGAAATGCGGTTTCGTCCATGCGATAGCTGATCTCGCCAGCGTCATGTCGGCGTGCCATTTCCAGCTGTGCAGTGATGACGCCTTGCACGCGGTCACGAATGCGATAGACCGCACTGGCCAATTGCACGGTTTCGTCCTTGCCGGAGACCTTGATATCGACGTCGAGCACTCCGCGCGACAACTGCTCGACGGCGGCCACTGCCCGCTGGATCGAGCGTGAGATTGCGTTACCCAGTAGCAAGGCGATGCTCACGCCGGCCAGTACGATCAACCCCAACGCGATCGCCGCCAAGGTGATCGCGCGCGTATTGGTGGCTTGTTGCTGCTGATAGCGCAGCTTGGCAGAGGCGGCCAGTTCATCACGCAAGATGGCAAGCCCGGCGAAGGTGGCGTTTGCGTTGTCCTTGACCTGGGTCCGATTGACTTCAGCGCCGCCTGCGATATCGCCCGCTTCGATCAACTCGATCTGGCGCTGCATCCCCGCTTGCATCAGCGCGTAGCTTGCCGTGATCTTTTGCAGCCGGGCGGTGTGCTCGCTCTCCTGGCTCAGCAGCTGTTTGAGTTCCACAATGCTGGCGGCGACTTGTGTGAAGCGCTTTTCGTTTTCCTGCTTCCATTGCGTGATCAGTCCAGGCGTGCCGATGGCGATCATGCGCAAAATATTGATATCGACCCGGGTTAGCTGGCCGTCGATGCTGCTGGCAAGCGCAGAGCCGGTGAAATCCCGATTGTAAAGCGTGCCGACATTGTTCTTGGAGGTGTGCAGGCTGTTCAGCAGGAACAGACAAAGCAGGATGTTCGGAATCAACGTTCCCAACAATGCCAATATAAATTTTCTCTTGATCGTGGTTAGCATGCTGGGACCTGGCGGATAATGTGATGAGTGGCAAGAGCGGCTAGTGACTGGCCTGCTGAAGCACGCTGAAGCTGCGCTCCGCAGTCGATTGGCCTTGGAACGGTAGCGCTTTCCGAAGCATCTCCACTGTTTAACGGCAGCTTTCACGAAACCTTGACTCGCGTGGTGGGCCGCGCAATCGATCTGTCAGGCCGGCTTCAGTGAGTGGCTGGCAAGTTCGGAGCTGAACCGCCCCGGGTTTCCCGGAGGCCCCTTGGTTTGAGTCACGCCGACATGACAGACTGAGGGGAGTGCGGATAGCAGGATGACGAAGGCGACATAGACCCATCCTTGCCACGTCGAAACGTACGTGAAATCGCTGACCCACAGCGCGTTGGGCCGATCGGCCTTGCATTGCCGTTTCACGTGATCGCGCGGGCACGGCGGCTTCGGGTCGCTGACCGTCGTGCGCACGGTCTTGCCTCGCATGACGCCCCGCAAACCCTGCCGTTTCATCAGCCGCTGCACGGTGCATCGCGCCACGTCGAACTGTTCGCGTCGCAGTTGCCGCCAGACTTTGCGCACACCGTAGACCTCGACGTTTTCGTCCCACACGCGCTGGGCTTGCGCCATCAATGTCTCGTCGCTCTTCGCGCGCGGGCAGCGCAACTCGGGATCGGCCATCCTGGCTGCGTGCGCGTGGTAGGCCGACGGGGAGATCGGCAGCACTCTGCAGATCGGCTCGACCCCGTGGACGGCACGAAGCTCGTCGATGAACTGCTTCATCGCTTGAAGGGGCGGTCGAGCTCGGCCTGCGCAAAATACGCCGATGCCTTGCGCAGGATCTCGTTGACCTGGCGCAGCTCGCGAACCTCGCGCTCAAGTGCCTTGATGCGCTCCTTCTGCGGCGTTTTCATCCCCTCGCGCTTGCCAACGTCGCACTCGTGCTGCCTCACCCAACCCGGGAGCGCCTCGGCCGTGCAGCCCACCTTGGCCGACACCGACACCGTCGCCGCCCATTGCGATGCGTACTCGCCTTGGTGCTCCAGGACCATCTTCACCGACCGTTCCAGGATTTCCGGGGAGAACTTGCTTGCTCTGCTCATGGCTCCCTCTTCTCTAGAAATGGAGCCTCCGGAATCCCCGGGGCGGTTCAGGTGCGATTGTCGATTGTGACTGCAGCCCGGCTTGACATTGGAGTCTCCATCGTTGCGCACAGATGGCCGACTCTACGCATGGATGGCGCCCGCTACGGCACCTGTCGACGATGACATCGATTGCAGGACGCAATTGCTGAGAAAACCCGGCTGCACGCTGCGTGATTTCCTTCGCGAAGGTCAGGATCCTCCTGATTGAGCGCCGCGCCGTCGTTGGTCATAGTTGTCACCATCATCGAGCGAGCACCATGACCACAACCCATCCCCAGCTCATCGGCGCACTTCTCAAAGGCATGCGCCGTGCCGAGTCAGCACGTGCGGCATCGGTCGCCTACAGCGCCGGTCTGGCCGAGCAGATGCATAGCGGCTACGGCACGCCGGACGACGCGTGCAGGGTGCTGGAGATGTTCGCACTCGACCCCGAACAACTCCGGGAGCTCGGGCTGGTGGGGGTGGAGGAATTGGGCGAGGCGGTGTGCCACGCCTGGTCGATCAATGCCGGTGAGCCGGAGCGGGTGATGCAATGGTTTTCCGCGCCCAGGGTCGAGTTCGTGGGCAAGCACTGCAGCGAGTTGATCCGTGCCGGGCGGATCGGGCCGGTGCTGAGCATGGCCCGGGAACACGCTTTGCTGCGCCCTCGCTGACCGTGGACAGCCTTGCGCAGGCCACAGCGCTTTACGCTAGGCGGCGCAACGGCAATACTCATTGATCCGCCCAACCTCAGTTCTGCCAATGCGCCAGGTTCCGCCTGCTTCACCCTCCGCCGCCGCCAAAGCCCAATTGCTGGAAGAGTTGCGTAAGCTCGAACAGGAAGAAGCCCAGCTGAAATATGCCCAGACGCTGGAAGCTTTCGACCAGGTCGTCGAGGCGCTGACCCAGTTTGGTGGCCGCTTCAACGCAAAACAGAAAAGCCAGATCGCGTCCCTCGCAATGACCGGCAAGTCCAAGGGCACGCTCTCGTCCACTGGCGAAGTCGTGGCCAAGTACTGGATTCCGCATTCCGGCGAGACATGGTCCGGGCGTGGTCGCACGCCGCGTGTGTTCAAAGCCTGGGAAGGCACCAGTTCTTACAAGGAATGGAAAGCCAAGCATCCGGATAAGCGGTTTCCGCTCTATCCAGGCTGAATGTTCGGTCCAGGTTGAGGGATGTTTGAGTCCGTTTGTTTGTTCGATAACAGCTTTGTTGGTCGTTGCGATGGATTGGTTGACGTTTAGTGCGCCAATGTTTAGGTGCGTTGTCTAAAAGCTGTCAGAAATAGCTGGTCACCGATATTTTCGCGTGCCTTGATCAGACGGCTGTTGCCAGATCAGCAGGACTTGAAAGGCCGTCAGCTGCTTTGATCTTGGCGTCGCGGTATAGCGGGTTTGTACAGCCCACAAAAAGCTCGCCGTCTGCCAGACATCAGCAGACAGCGAGCTTGCGTCACCGCTCAGACCTTATTGGTCGCTCTTGCACTCGAACACCGACACGCTGCGTGGCGGTGCCAGAAAGGCGCTGGCGCCGGCCGGCATCATGTTCACTTCCAGCGCTTCGTCGGTGGAGAGCACCAGCTTCCAGTGCACCGGTTCATCGGACGAGGGCAGGGTGAAGGTCACCCCTTCGTGGTAGGCATTGATGACGATCAGCAAGGTGTCGTCGTTGGCCAGTTCCTTGACGCCCGAGGTCTGCGCTTTGCCTTCCAGCAGCAGGCCCACCGAGCGCGCACCGGCATCGGTCCAATGCGCGTCGTCCATCTCGGTGCCGCCGGGATTGAGCCAGGTCAGATCGCGCAGGCCGGCCTCTTCGTTGTACTGGCCGTTGAGAAAGCGACCGCGCGACAGGATCGGGTAGCGCTTGCGTAAGCCGGTGAGCGCCTTGACGAATTCGGTCAAACGGCCGTCGGTCGGGTCGTTTTCCCAATCCAGCCAGGTGATCTCGTTGTCCTGGCAATAGGTGTTGTTGTTGCCGCCTTGCGACTGTGCGCGCTCGTCGCCGCTCAACAGCATCGGCGTGCCTTGCGAGAGCAGCAAGGTGGCGAGCAGGTTTTTCATCCGCCGCTCGCGGATCTGCAGGATCTCCGCGTTGTCGGTATCGCCTTCTTCGCCGTAGTTGCACGAGCCATCGTTGGACGAACCGTCGCGATTGTCCTCGCCGTTGGCGATGTTGTGCTTCTCGTTATAGCTCACCAGATCGCGCAAGGTGAAACCGTCATGCGCGGTGATGAAGTTGACCGACGCCCATGGGCGGCGACCACGCCGATCGAACAAATCGGCCGAGCCGGTAAAGCGGGTGGCAAACTCGGCGAGCTTGCCGTCTTCGCCCTTCCAGAACTCGCGCGCGTTGTCGCGGAACTTGTCGTTCCACTCCGACCAACCCGGCGGGAAATGACCCACCTGATAGCCACCGGGGCCGCAATCCCACGGCTCGGCAATCAACTTCACTTCCGTCAGCAGCGGGTCCTGGTTGCAGGCATCCAGGAAGCCGCCACGCTGATCGAAGCCGCTCGGCTCGCGCCCCAGGATGGTGGCCAGGTCGAAGCGGAATCCGTCCACATGCATCTCGCCGGCCCAATAGCGCAGCGAGTCGTTGACCATCTGGATCACCCGCGAATTGCTTAGATTCAGCGTGTTACCGGTGCCGGTGTCGTTGATGTAGTAGCGCTTGTCTTCGGCAAGGCGATAGTAACTGGCGTTGTCGATGCCCTTGAACGACAGCGTCGGGCCCAGCTCGCTGCCTTCGGCGGTGTGGTTGTAGACCACGTCTAGAATCACTTCCAGACCCTGCTTGTGCATGGCCTTGACCATGTCGCGGAATTCGTCGCGATGCCCGCTGGACAGGTAGCGCGATTTCAACGCGAAAAAGCCGATGGTGTTGTAGCCCCAGTAGTTGCGCAGGTCCTTGTCCAGCAGATGCTGGTCGTCCAGATACGCATGTACCGGCAACAACTCGACAGCAGTGACGCCCAGATCCTTGATGTACTGCAGCACCTGCGGCTGCGCCAGGCCGGCAAAGGTGCCGCGCACCGCTTCCGGCACCTGCGGGTTGCGCATGGTGTAGCCACGCACATGAGTCTCGTAGATCACCGTTTCGTTCCACGGCTTGAGCAGGCGTGCGTCGTCTTCCCAGTCGTAGGTGTCTTCGACCACCACGCACTTGGGCATGAAGGGCGCACTGTCGCGCTCGTCGAAGCTCAGGTCGCCATCCGGGTGACCCACGGTGTAGCCGTAGAGTTCGTCCGCCCAGATCAGATCGCCATCCAGCTCGCGCGCATAGGGATCCATCAGCAACTTGTTGTGGTTGAAGCGATGCCCCTCGGTCGGCTCGTACGGGCCATGCACGCGGTAGCCGTAGCGCTGGCCCGGTTTGACGTCGGGCAGATAGCCGTGCCAGATCTCGTTGGTGTATTCGGGCAGATCGATCCGTGTCTCGGTGCCGTGTTCGTCGAACAGACACAGCTCCACGCGCGTGGCATGCGCGGAAAACAGCGCAAAATTGGTGCCTTTTCCATCGAAGAGCGTGCCGCGCGGGAACGGGCGCCCCTTGCGGATGCGGGAGGGGTTGGCATAGGCCGCGCTTGCTGGACGTCGCATTGAGAGTCTCGGGTGCGCCGGCATGCCGGCATTAGGGGACTCAATCATTGCGGTTTTGCCTGTGCAAAACGCGTCACGGCCACAGGGGGGCGGCGTGAGGGCGACATGCTGCAGCCGCTGCGCTCGCCTGATCACTGCGCAGCGCGGCTGGACGTGGGCGTGCCCACGCAATGCTGCGCCGAGTGGGTCGAACATCACTGGCGTCGGTGCTGGTTGGCGCATTCGGCACAGACATATGCACAGACAAAGGTGCATGCGCGCAGCATCTAGCGCAATGCATGTGCGCATTGCTTGAGCGCCGCGCGGCCGCCCTGCTAGCATCCAGACCACTGAGGTTGCGCAACACCTGCGTCGCTTCAACAGCGTTGCCGAGCAGCTTTCGCCTTTCCCTCCTCGGGGCCGTCGCACACCAGTTGGATCGAAGCGTGCAGGGCAGGGTTGCAGCCCGCACACGCGATCGACCGGCAGACGTACGGACTTGGGTCACTTCGTCACTAGACTCCGACCATGTCCAGGCCGCGCCGCGCACCCTCCGCGATGAAAATCGCCATCCTTTCCCGCAACAGCAAGCTGTATTCGACCCGCCGGCTCATCGAGGCCGGGCGCAAGCGTGGGCACACGGTGCGCATCCTCGACCCGCTGCGCTGCTACATGCGTATTGCCGCCGATGGTTTCAGCCTGCACTACAAGGGCAAGCCGATCACCGGATTCGACGCAGTGATTCCGCGCATCGGCGCCTCGGTCACGCGCTATGCCACTGCGGTGTTGCGCCAGCTCGAATTCATGGGCAGCTACACGCCCAATCCCTCCGACGCCATCCTGCGCTCGCGCGACAAGTTGCGCGCGCATCAACTGCTGGCGGCCCAGGGCATCGACATGCCGGTGACGGTGTTCGGCGACAACCCGGACGACACCCAGGACCTGCTCTCCATGCTCGGCCCGCCGCCGCACGTGGTGAAGTTGAACGAAGGTACCCAGGGCGCCGGGGTGATCCTTACCGAGAAGGCCAGCGCCTCGCGCGGCGTAGTCGAAGCCTTGCGTGGGCTGTACGCCAACTTCATCGTGCAGGAATTCATCGGCGAGGCCGAGGGCGCCGACCTGCGCTGCTTCGTGGTCGGCGACCGGGTGGTCGCCTCCATGCGCCGCCAGGCCGCCGAAGGCGACTTCCGCTCCAACCTGCACCTGGGCGGCACCGCCGCCGTGGCCGAAGCCACCCCGCAGGAGCAGGAGGTAGCGGTGCGCTCGGCGCGCGCGCTGGGCTTAGCGGTGGCCGGCGTGGACCTGATCCGCTCCAACCGCGGCCCGCTGGTGCTGGAGGTCAATTCCACTCCCGGCCTGGAAGGCGTGGAAGGCGTCTGTGGCGTGGATGTGGCCGCCGCAATCATCGAGCACCTGGAGCAGATGGCCCGTTGATCGGGGATTTAACATTTTTATCAAAAAAATAACGAAACTCTAATCCTTGCCCCGCTAGCCTCTCCCGACCGTAGCTCCGCTCTCGGCAGTGACGGTGATCGGGATGCATTTTTGGCCCGGGTGCTTAGCGGCACCTGGGCCTTTTTGTGATGGCTTTCCGGGATTGGGGTTCACGTCTACATTTCCTTACTCAATCAGCGACGGAACGACCAGCAACGCTGAGCATCACGCAGTACGTTCGGCGGCCGAATGGCGCCAACTGCTGAAACAACCAAGACGACAGCGCGGCTGCAACGGCACCTTGCCACACGCAGCCGGGTACACGACCCAACAATGAGGTTCCAGTGCGCATTCTAGTAATTGAAGACAACAGTGACATCGCCGCCAATCTTGGCGACTATCTGGAAGACCTCGGCCACACGGTGGATTTCGCCGCCGACGGCGTCACCGGCCTGCATCTGGCCGTGGTGCACGAGTTCGACGCTATCGTGCTCGATCTTAACCTGCCCGGCATGGATGGCATCGAGGTGTGCCGCAAGCTGCGCAACGAAGCGCGCAAGCAGACGCCGGTGCTGATGCTCACCGCGCGCGATTCGCTGGACAACAAATTGGCCGGCTTCGACTCCGGCGCCGACGACTATCTGATCAAGCCGTTCGCGCTGCAGGAAGTGGAAGTGCGGCTCAACGCACTCTCGCGTCGCGGCAAGGGCGTGCACACCCGCGTGCTGGAAACCGGCGATCTGGAATACAACCTGGATACCCTGGAAGTGCGCCGCCGCGGCAAGCTGCTCCAGCTCAACCCCACTGCGCTGAAGATCCTGCAGTCGCTGATGGAAGCCTCGCCGGCCGTGGTCACCCGCCAGGAGCTGGAGACCCGCGTCTGGGGCGAAGAACTGCCCGATTCGGACTCGCTGCGCGTGCATATCCACGGCCTGCGTGCGGTGGTCGACAAGCCGTTCGACGTGCCGATGATCCAGACCCGTCACGGCATCGGTTACCGCATCGCCTCGCCCGATGCCTGAAAGCAATAACGGCGCGCGGCCCGCCCGCAGGCGTGGCCGCTACCGGCGGCGCCTGCGCAGCCGCATCATTTTGTCGTTCGTGCTGTTGGGCTTCTGCCTGACCACGCTGTTCGCCTTCGCCACCAACTGGGCGCGTTTGCGCGTGGAAAACCAGTTGGTCGAAGACGTGATGAACCGCAATATCGACGCCTTCGCGCAGCGGTTCTATTCCGACCCGTTGCGTAACCCCGATCTGCCGGTGCAGCAGATGCGCGGCCGCGTGGTCAAGAGCGACAAGTTCGAAGCGTTGCGCCGCGAACAGCCGGATTGGTATCAGTTTAAGGATGGTATTCAGACTGTCTCGGGTGTCGACGAGAGTGGTAATCCGTACTCATACAAGCTAGCTGTGCGAAAAACGCCAAGTGTCTGGTTTTTCTTGGCCTACGACATGACCCAGACCATCAAGGGCGAGATCCAGCTCAAGCGCACCCTGATGCTCTCGGTGCTTGTTTTCAGCGGGTTTTCGTTGGTGATCGGCTGGTGGTCCGCCTCCAAGGTGATGCGCCCGGTGTCGGACCTGGCCGCACGCCTGCGTGCCTACCGCGGCGGCACCAGCGAGCCCAAGCCGCTGGCCGCGCACTTCCCGGACGACGAAGTAGGCCAGCTTGCCGAAGCACTGGACGATTACTCTGCCCGCCTCACCGAAGTGGTGCAGCGCGACCGCGAATTCAACGCCGACGTCAGCCACGAACTGCGTACCCCGCTGGCGGTGATTCGCGGCGCCACCGAACTGCTGCTCAGCAAGCCCAATCTCGATGAAAAGATGCTGCAACGCCTGCAGCGCATCCAGCGCGCCGAACTGCAGTGCAGCGACCTGATCGGCTCGCTGTTGTTGCTCTCGCGCAACGAGCGCGGGCAGGGCAGCAGCAATGTCGCCAAGGTGGCCGAACAGCTGATCGACGCGCACCGCGCCCAACTCGGCGGCAAACCGTTGGAGCTGCTGCTGGAAGGCGAACGCGACCTGGTCATCGACGCGCCCGAATCCGCCTTGTCGGTGGCGCTGGGCAACCTGATCGGCAATGCGGTCAAGTACACCCAGGACGGTCAGGTGCGCGTGCGCGTGCTCAGCGATGCAGTAGAGGTGATCGACTCCGGCCCCGGCCTGAGCGAGGAAGACGCCACCAAACTGTTCCAGCGCGGCTACCGCGGTACCCACGCCGGCCACTCGCAAGGCGGCGGCATCGGCCTGTCGATCGTCAGCCGCCTGTGCGACCTCTACGGCTGGCGCGTCAGCGTACGCCCAGGCCAGGAGCGCGGCGTCATCGCAACACTGGCCTTCCATCGCTAACCAACCACGCACTTTCGTAGGAGCGCACCTGGGCGCGACGGCCTTAGAAGCACGGTCCGGCGACGCAATAGATAATATCTTTCCCTACTCGACCCGCAACGCATTGCCCGGCAGTTCAGACCAGTCCAAATGCACTCAACGTTTGCAGGTCGGTCAGGTCCGACGGCATCAGCTGGCGGTAGTGCAGCACCGTCAGGATATCCACCTGCGTTGGCGTAACGCGGTAGATCAGTCGGTAAGGGCGTTCCAGCAACTCCCGCACCTCAGCGGGTGCATAGCGTGGCAGCGCTCTACCCATCGCGGGCGAATGACCCAGCTCCAATGCGCGCCGCGCCAGGGCGACTGTCACCGCTTTCGCCATGGCTGGTACATGCTCTTTCAGATAGGCCTGGATTTCCAGCGGCTTGGCGTGGGCGCTTGGCGGCCAATACACCCTCACGCAGACATTTCAAGCTGCCGAAGCACATCCTCAGCAGCAATCAACTGCCCGCCATCTGCCTCTTCGGTCCCCTTTTCAATAGCCCGGTGCAGTGCGGCTTGGTAGATCAGGTCCTCCCAGCGTGCATCTTCGGGCAACGCATCCAATCCACCAATTGGTGAGCTTGCTGTTTGAAGAGAGCGGACATGGCAGGCACCTCACGAAGAGTGGGTTCGATTCTAGTCCCCCAGCTGCGGGAGAGCCAGAACCGCTGGGGACGATCGCCGTATGCGGAGGGCAGTCGCTCATGGCGTGTGAGCGCGTACAACCGTCACAACCAATTCTCCCTCACGCGCAGTGATCTGCAGCTTGCAGCCAACCGCAAACCCCAACTGCTCCAGCCACAGCCCGCGCAAGCGCACGCTGGGAATGCGCTGGCTGTGCGGCCGGCCCGGCTCCGCCTCGTAGAACGCATAGCCCACCGTGCAGCGCGTGGGCGTGCGCGCCTTGCGGGGTGGGCGCGGTGGCAGATCGTCCACGCGGCGCTTGGGGCGACGGTCGAAGTCGAGGTTGTCCACATCGAAGGTGGGCGATGGAACCAGCCGCACGGGCTGTGCATCGATCGCGCGCTCAGTCTGCTTGGCGATAGCGGTGCGTTTGGCATCCGGCTTGGACCGCTTTGAGGTTGGAGACCGCGCCCGGCTCATCGCCTCACCTCCGCCAGCACCATGGGGCGACGCCGCCCACCAACCTGCACTATCAATACATTTGCCATGACAACGCCTCCTTCGAAAAACAGGCACCGTCGCCGGCCGGCGACGGGATGTCGGGAGGTTAGAAACCGTGCATAGTCGGCGGGCATATTCCTCCCGAAGGAGTGTTGTATTAGCCGCCCTCCCGACGCAGGCATCGCGTCGGCTTGCGCCTGCAGGCAGGCACAAAAATCACCGGTTTGACGGAGGTGGGTACCGCTATGCACGGAGTTTCTACGCTCCTTGAGGCAGAGGTTGCTACTGGTTTCTTGGGATGTCAACTGCGGGAGCGTCAGGAGTAGGTGTAAGGTGAATCCCACTTCGTCGTTGCCCGGTATTCGCCTAATGAACGGCTACAATTCTTTTTCAGTCGCCAAAAACAAGTTTGCCAGTGAATAAAGATATGAAGTTGTACAAATGGGTGAGATTTTTTTACTGGACGATTCTTAGTGTATTCGTTCTGCTTGGCGTGTTCTTCAGTCCTACCTCTGGACAATTCTTTCTCGGAGCAGAAATTTTTGTTCTGATTTCTATGTTCGTCTGCTTGGTTAAGTGTCCCCACTGTAAGGAGCCTCTAAAAACCCCAGCAATCTGCCATCATTGACTTGACGCCCTGCCAGCGGAGAACGACAGACATGATCAG
>NZ_MDEJ01000114.1 GCF_002940065.1 Xanthomonas populi | reverse complement strand
ATCGCTGATTTTTTGAAGGTATGGTCATCATCCAGTGCGTGTCACCACGGCTACGACTTGGTTGTTCGAGGTGCCCTATATTTGAACGGTGCAATCGTCGAGGCTGCAGATAAATGCAGGCATGGGTGTGCGCTGATCGCAAGCTCATGCTTGGCTGCGGGCGCCTTGCGCGACGATGGCCGCTTGAGTTTGCAGCCGCCGATATAGGGGGAGCGCGTGCGCATCGGTCGGCGGCGTTGAGGTGTTGTGCCCTGATCCACGCGCGCTGCCGTATCGGTGCGAGCGGCAACGGTGGTGTCGCACCTGGTCGGCGTTGCGTGTCGTTGTGGATGCACTGCATCGAGGTGCGAGATGCGGGCATAGCCGCTTACGCAGCGTGCGGGTTGCCCACACGCGAGCCGGCACCAGTGGTGCGCGCGTCGCCCACGCGCTGGTAAGCCCTCAGGCCGCTGCTGGTTCCTTGACCTGCGCCTTGGCGCCCAGCAACTGCACGATGCTGCCTGCCGCGTCGCGGCCTTCGGCCACCGCAGTCACCACCAGATCCGCCCCGCGCACACAGTCGCCGCCGGCGAACAACCGTGGGTTACTGGTCTGATAGGGCAGGCGGCCGTCGCCGTCGGCTGGGGCGACGATGCGGCCGTTGCTGCCGGCTTCCACGCCTTGCGATGCCAGCCAATCCGGCAGCGTCGGCGAGAAGCCGAACGCGATGATCACCACGTCCGCTTCCAGCAGCGATTCGCTGCCTTCCACCGGCACCGCGTTGCGGCGGCCGCTGGCATCGGGTTCGCTCAAGCGGGTTTCCACCACGGTCACGCCGATCGCCTCGTCGTCGGCGCCGGATTCGATCGACAGCGGCTGACGGTTGAACAAAAAGCGCACGCCTTCCTCGCGCGCGTTGGCCACTTCGCGCGCCGAGCCCGGCATGCTGGCCTCGTCGCGCCGATATGCGCAGGTGACCTTGGCCGCGCCCAGACGGATCGCACTGCGCACGCAGTCCATGCCGGTGTCGCCGCCGCCCAGCACCACCACACGCTTGCCGTTGAGATCGGGCAGCGCCATCTGGTCTTCCCAGCCGGCGATCGGCCGGCCGTGCGGGTCGTTACCGCTGACGATGCGGCTGTTCTGCACCAGAAACGGCAGCGCCGGCAGCACGTTCTTCAGATCCTGCCCGTCCAGCCCACCGTCGGTGTAGCGGTACGCGCCGGTGCCCAGGAACACCGCATCGTATTCGCCCAGCAACTGCTCGATGCTGACGTCGCGGCCCACTTCCACGCCCAGGCGGAACTGCACGCCCATGCCTTCGAGAATCTCGCGGCGCTTGCCGATCACCGACTTGTCCAGCTTGAAGCTGGGGATGCCGAACTGCAGCAGGCCACCGATCTGCTCGTAGCGGTCGTAGACCACCGCCTCGATGCCGGCGCGCACCAACCGGTCGGCGCAGGACAGGCCGGCCGGGCCGGCGCCGATCACCGCCACCCGCCAGCCGGTGGGCTGCACGTTGCCCAGATCCGGGCGCCAGCCCATCTTGAAGGCGGTGTCGACGATGTATTTTTCCACCGCACCGATGGTGACCGCGCCGAATTCCTCCAGCGTGCAGCTGCCTTCGCACAGGCGGTCTTGCGGACACACCCGCCCGCACACTTCCGGCAACGGATTGGTGGAATGGCACAGCGCGGCGGCTTCTTCGATGCGGTTTTCCTGCACCAGTTGCAGCCACTGCGGAATGGCGTTGTGCACCGGGCATTTCCAGCTGCAATACGGGTTGCCGCAGTCCAGGCAACGGCCGGACTGATACTGCGCGTCGGCCTTGTCGAACTTGCCGTACAACTCGCCCCAGTCACCGGACGTGCGCAGCTCCACCGGAATGCGCGTGGGCATGGTCCGGGGCAGGTCGAGGAATTGGAAGGCTTGCTTGCGGCTCATAGAAGAAATCCGTGGCTGATTCCCTTTTCCCACCGGGAGAAGGTGCCCCAACGGGGCGGATGAGGGTACGGAGCGTCAGCGCCCGCATCCCCAAATCCTCTCCCGTTGCCGGGAGAGGGAAGCACTCAGGCGGCGCGCCGCAGCGATTCGGTCAGCGACTCGATGCTGGCGGCCTTGGGTTTGACCAGCCAGAACTTGCCGACGTAGTCGCGGAACTCGTCCAGGATCTGCTGCGCCCAGATGCTGCCGGTGAGCTCGCGGTGGCGGCTGATCAGGGTGTGCAGGTGCTGGCGATGGTTCTCGAAGCCTTCGGCGGAGACGCGGTGGATGTCGATCAGCTCGTGGTTGTAGCGATCAACGAAGTCGCGCTCGATATCCAGCACGTAGGCCAGGCCGCCGGTGAAGCCGGCGCCGAAGTTCAGGCCTACCTTGCCCAGCACCAGCACCACGCCGTCGGTCATGTATTCGCAGCAGTGGTCGCCTGCGCCTTCCACCACCGCCAGCGCGCCGGAGTTGCGCACCGCAAAGCGCTCGCCCGCGCGGCCGGCCGCGAACAGCTCGCCGCCGGTGGCGCCGTACAGGCAGGTGTTGCCGACGATCGGCGTGCTGCGGGCCTCGAAGCGTCCGCCGCGCGGCGGACGCACCACCAGCCGGCCGCCGGCCATGCCCTTGCCGACGTAGTCGTTGGCTTCGCCTTCCAGCTCCAGTTGCAGGCCGCCGGCGTTGAACGCGCCGAAGCTCTGCCCGGCGGTGCCGCGGAAGCGCAGGTTCAACGGCGCATCGCTCATGCCGTGGTTGCCGTGCGCGCGCGCAATGGCCCCGGACAGGCGCGCGCCGATCGAGCGATCAGTGTTGTGGATCAGGAAGCGATGGTCGCCGCCGGTCTTGTTGGCGATCGCATCGGCCAGCAGGCCATCCATCTGCGTGGCCAGGCTGTCCGGCGACTCGTACAGGCGCTGGGCGGCGCAATGGCTGCCCTCGTACCGCGCATGCGTGAGCAGGCGCGAGAGATCGACCTTGACCCCGGCACGCGGCGAGACGTCCAGCTGCTCGAGCAGGTCGGTGCGGCCGACGATCTCGTCCAGCGAACGCACGCCCAGGTAAGAAAGCCACTGGCGCACTTCTTCGGCCAACAGGCGGAAGAAATGCTCCACGCGCTCCGGCAGGCCGGTGAAGTAGTTTGCACGCAGGCGCTCGTCCTGAGTGGCCACGCCGGTGGCGCAGTTGTTGAGGTGGCAGATGCGCAGGTACTTGCAGCCCAGCACGATCATCGGCGCGGTGCCGAAGCCGAAGCTGTCGGCGCCCAGCAGCGCGGCCTTGACCACGTCCAGGCCGGTCTTCAGGCCGCCATCGGTCTGCAGGATGGTGCGGTCGCGCAGGTCGTTGGCCACCAGCGCCTGATGCGACTCGGCCACGCCCAGTTCCCACGGCACGCCTGCGTAACGGATCGAGCTGATCGGGCTGGCCCCGGTGCCGCCGTCGTGGCCGGACACGGTGATCAGATCGGCGCCAGCCTTGACCACGCCGGCAGCAATGGTGCCAACGCCGGCATGCGCGACCAGCTTCACCGACACCAGTGCGGTGGGGTTGACCTGCTTGAGGTCGTAGATCAGCTGGGCCAGATCTTCGATCGAATAGATGTCGTGATGCGGCGGCGGGCTGATCAGGCCGATGCCAGGCTTGGCGTAGCGCAGCCGGGCGATCAGTTCGTTGACCTTGTGGCCGGGCAGCTGACCGCCTTCGCCGGGCTTGGCGCCCTGCGCGACCTTGATCTGCAACACCTCGGCATTGACCAGATATTCCGGTGTCACGCCGAAACGGCCCGAAGCGACCTGCTTGATCTTGGAGCGCTTCTCGGTGCCGTAGCGGGCCGGGTCTTCGCCGCCTTCGCCTGAGTTACTGCGCCCGCCCAGGCGGTTCATGGCAATGGCCAGCGCTTCGTGCGCCTCGGGCGACAGCGCGCCCAGGCTGATCGCAGCGGTGTCGAAGCGACGCAGCACATCGGCGGCCGGGGCCACCTCGTCCAACGGGGTCGGGGTGTCGGCACGCTTGAGCTGGACCAGATCGCGTAGCGTGGAGGCCGGGCGCGCATGCACCGCATCCACATACTTCTGCCAATCGCCGGCATCGCCGGTGCGGGTGGCGCGCTGCAGCGTCATAACCACGTCGGGGTTGTACATGTGGTACTCGCCGCCATGCACGTACTTGAGCAGGCCGCCCACTTCTGGCTTGAGCTGGTCGTTCCAGGCGAGTGCGGTGAGCTCGCGCGCCTCGGTGTCCAGCCGCGCCAGGTTGACGCCGCCGATGCGTGCGGGCGTCTCGGCAAAGCACAGCTCCACCACGTCCGGGTCCAGCCCGACGATCTCGAACAACTGCGCGCCGCGATAACTGGCGATGGTGCAGATGCCCATCTTCGAAATGATCTTCGACAGGCCCTTGTAGATGCCCTTGCGATACCGGCGGCCGATCTGCGACTGCTCGCCGCCCTTGCTCAGCTGCAGGATGCCGCGCCGGCCCAGGTCGAACAGCGTCTGGTAAGCCAGATACGGGTACACCGCAGTGGCGCCGAAACCGAGCAGGCAGGCCATGTGGTGCGCATCGCGCGCGGTGCCGGTTTCGATGATCAGGTTGGCGTCGCAACGCAGCCCCACCTTGCACAGGTGGTGATGCACCGCGCCGGTGGCCAGCAGCGCATGCGCCATCGGCCGGTCCGGGACCGGGTAGCGGTCCGACAGCAGCAGCATCACCGCGCCGGCGCGCGCGGCGGTCTCGGCTTCCTGGCAGATGCGTTCCAGCCCGGCCTTGAGGCCTTCGTCCACGCTGTAGGACAGGTCGATCAGGCGATTGCGCTCGACGTACTGCTCCATCTTCAGCAGCTGGCGCAGCTTGCGCTGGCTGAGCACCGGCGAGTTGAGGATGACGTGGTTCACCGTCTCCGCGCCGGCATGGAAGATGTTGGTCTCCTTGCCGAGCTGGGTGGTGAGCGACATCGCGATGCCTTCGCGCAGCGGGTCGATCGGCGGGTTGGTGACCTGCGCAAACGCCTGGCGGAAGTAGTCGTACAGCGGCCGGGTCTGGCGGCTGAGCACCGCCATCGGGGTATCGTCGCCCATCGAGCCGGTGGCTTCCTGCTCGGTCTCGGCCAGCGGGCGCAGGATCTGCTCCACTTCCTCGGTGCTGAGCTGGAACAGCTTGTGGTAGCTGCGCAGGGTCTGTTCGCTGAAGGGTTCTTCCACCAGCGAGGGGTCGATCAACTCGGTCTGCAGATAGGTCACGCCCTGCTGCAGCCATTGCTTGTACGGCGCGCGCGCACGGTTGATGCGGTCGATGGCGTCCGAATCGAGCAGGTCGCCGCGCTTGAGATCGATCGCCATCATCTCGCCGGGGCCGAGCTTGCCCTTGCGGGTGATGCGCTCGGCCTGCAATTCCCACACGCCGGCCTCGGAGGCCACCAGGAAGTGGCGGTCGGAGGTCAGCATCCAGCGCGCCGGGCGCAGCCCGTTGCGATCGAGCATGCAGGCGGCATAGCGGCCGTCGCAGGCGACGATGCCGGCCGGGCCGTCCCACGGTTCGGTGTTGAGGCCGTAGAACTCGTAGAACGCGGCCAGGTCGGCGTCCTTGAATTCCAGCGACTGGGTGGCCGGCGGCACCAGGATGCGCAGCGCCTGCAGCAGGTCCATGCCACCGGCGACCAGCAGCTCGAGCATGTTGTCCAGGCTCTGCGAATCGGAGCCGTGCATGGAGATCACCGGGTCGAACTGCGCGATATCGAAGCGCGGGGTCTGCCACACCTTGCTGCGCGCTTGCGCCCAGCGGCGGTTGCCTTCGATGGTGTTGATCTCGCCGTTATGGGCGAGCAGCCGGAACGGATGCGCCAGTGGCCAGCGCGGCAGCGTATTCGTGGAAAAACGCTGGTGGAACACGATCGCGCTGGAGGACAGATCGCTGCGCTGCAGGTCCGGGTAGAACGTGCTCAGCTTGTCCGGCAGCACCATGCCCTTGTAGCTGATGCCGTTGGGCGAGAGCGTGGTGACGTAGAAATTTTCCACTGCGTGCAGCGCCTGCTCGGCGCGCCGGCGCGCCAGAAACAGCGCCAGGGTGAAGCCGTCTTCGGTCTGTTGCGCGCCGGCATCGACAAAGACTTGTTCGATGCGAGGCAGGGTGTCGCGTGCCAATTGGCCGCATACGCTGTTGTCGGTGGGCACCACGCGCCAGCCGCGAAAGTGCACGCCAGCGGTGTGCAACTGGGTTTCCAGTTCGGCCCGACATCGGGCGGCATCGGCATCGTCCAGCGGCAGGAACACCACGCCGGCCGCGTAGCGCGTGCCCACCGGGATGCCGGCATCGCGCGCCAGCCCGCGCAGGAACGCATCGGGTTTGCGGATCAGCAGGCCGCAGCCGTCGCCGGTAAGCCCGTCGGCGGCCACGCCGCCGCGATGTGTCATGCGCGAGAGCGCCGCAATCGCGGTGTCTACCAGCGAGCGGGAAGGTTGGTCGTCCAACTGGGCGACCATGCCAAAACCACAGGCGTCGCGCTCATCGCGCGCGCGGTTGTAGAGACCGTCGTCGTTGAGCCCTTGGCGAGTGCGGGGGGCCATGTCTGCCTCTTTGCGATCTGGGAGAGCGGCGACGACGTTGCAGCGCTCGATCCGTGGAGCGTTTCAGAAGAGGTCACCTGATGATCGACTAGACCACAGTTGCTGCGGTGCCGCAATACACCGTTACAGCTGCAACAAGGGCGCCTGCAAGGCCTTGTGGCAGCTGGCTTGGCGCCCGTTCGCAAACAGGCGCCAAGCGGTGCTCAGCCGCAGCGCACCGAGGCGATCAGGTTCTTGGCATCCACTTCCAGATTGAGCCGCTCGCCGTTGAACTCCATGGTGGTCATCTGGCCGGGTTTGAGCACGCGTACCGACTTTGCGCCGGCATCGATGCGGGCCTGTTCGCTCACCGCATCGGTCAGTGCCTGGCCCACCATCGACTGCACCTGAGTCGCATCGCAGCTGCCGATCGGCGGGGCTTCGGGAGCGGCGGCCGGTGCCGGCGCAGCGGCTTGTTCGGCTGCGTGCTGCGCCTTGGCGGAAACGGCTTCCTGCTCGTCCGGTTGCGGCGAGCCGCAGGCACTCAATGCCGCCAGCACGACCAACAGACAGGCCAGGCGGGCGGTAGGCAGGACAGAGCGCATCGATGACTCCAGCACATGGGGGGATACTCAAGCATAAGCAGAAAACCGCTTCGCGGGCATCGCATGCCAACACGGTGTTGTCCTCGCAGTGTGGGCGGTGCACACCATCCGGGCTGCAAGCCCCTCCCCCTCTCCAGTTGCTGCCACTCGCGCGCTCAGCGTTGACGCGGCCTAGCTATGCGGCGCTCGACAATCCTGATCGGCCTTTGGACCTGTTCGCAATGAAAGCCAAACGTGTTCTTCGCAAGGCCGCAGCCACTGCCAGCGCCGCCGGCAAGTTGGCCACCTTGGCCACCAGTGCGGTCGCCGCCACGGCCCCAGTGGCGAGCGCGGCAGCGGTTGCACAGGCCAAGGCCACCGCGCGTGCGGCCGGGCTCACCTATGTCAACGATCAACAGCCCGGCATCAGCCGCCGCAAGGCCGGCAAGAGCTTCAGTTACCACAGTGCAGACGGCCAGCGCGTGGCCGATGCAGACACCTTGCAGCGCATCCGTGCGTTGGCTATTCCGCCTGCCTATACCGAGGTATGGATCTGCGCCAAGCCCAACGGCCATCTGCAGGCCACCGGGCGCGATGCCCGCAGGCGCAAGCAATACCGCTATCACGCCGAGTGGGCGCAGGTGCGTGGCGAAGGCAAGTTCGAACGGGTGATCGCCTTCGGCCAGGCGCTGCCAAAACTACGCCGACGGCTGCGCCGCGATCTGGTATTACCCGGATTTCCACGCGAAAATGTACTGGCGATCGTGGTGGCGTTGTTGGCAGACACCCTGGTGCGCGTGGGCAATGCCGAATATGCGCGCAGCAATCGTTCCTATGGCCTGACCACCTTGCGCAACCGGCATATGGAATTTCTGCGCGGCGGGCGTGCGCGGCTGAAGTTCCGCGGCAAGAGCGGCCAGGATCACGATATCGAAGTGGACGACAAGCAGCTGGTCAAACTGATTCGCCAATGCCAGCAATTGCCGGGGCAATCGCTGTTTCAGTACCGCGACGACGACGGTCAATTGCAGCCGGTGGATTCGGGTGAGGTCAACGACTATCTGCGTGAGGCGATGGGCGAGGATTTCACCGCCAAGGATTTCCGTACGTGGGGCGGCACGCTGGCCGCACTGCAACGTCTGGCGCGTCTGCCGTTACCCGAGCGCATCAGCGAACGTGCGTTGACCCAGGTGCAGAACGATGTCATCCGCGAGGTTGCTGATGCGCTGGGCAACACGCCCTCGGTGTGTCGCAAGGCTTACATCGACCCGTGCGTGTTCGAAGGCTGGCGCGCCGGCGAACTGCAGGCCATGGCCACCGGCGTGCGCGGCGAGCGGCAATGGGAGGCAGCCACGCTGCGCTTTTTGACCGATTCGCGCAGCAAGCAACGCAAGACGCGCAAGCCAGGCAAGGCGGCCAAGCCGACGCTCAGCCGCAGCAAGAAAACTGCGTGATGCTGTTGTTCGGCGAGATCTTGATGGTGAGGTGATCGGGGACAGCACGCTGCTGGCTCACGCCACGCGGGCGTGAGCCGCGTGCAGACCCCCATCGTCGACCGCGCGCGCTGCGCTGTCTTGTCATCGGTGTGCTGAAGTTGCGCTGAAGGCTGTCACTCGTCTGCGATCTGCTTCTGGCGCCGTTGTGCCCAGGCATCGCGCACAAAGGTGTAGTCGTCCACGGCATCGCGGCGCGCCGCATCCATCGGCAACATACGCGCACGGCCGTCGGCGATCTGCAGGCCCATCAGCGAATTGGCGACGCGTGCGCTATCTATGTAATTGATCGGCGTCAGCTGTTGATCGCCAAAACGTCCCACCGTGTCACGCACGGTGCCGGGTCCCAGGATCGGCATCACAAGGTAGCGCGAGTTGTCCCAGCCCCATGTGGCGAACGCCTGTCCCACATCTTCGTTGTACTTGGGCATGCCGAAGCGGGTGGCCGGATCGAACAGCCCGGCCACCCCGACGGTACTGTTCACCACGAAGCGTCCAAGCGACTGCGCCGCTTTGACCGGGTGGCCTTGCATCGCTTGGCTGACTGCGGTCCCGGGCTGGCCGAGGTTTCCAAACATGTTCCTGATACCGGTCTTGACCGGCTTGGGCGTGACCTTGTCGTAGGCCAGTGCGACGGGGCGGAAAAGCACCTTGTCGGCGCCGCGGTTGAATCCTTGCATCTTGCGGTTGTAGCCCTCCCACGGATCGCGCACCGGTGTGGTGGTGTAGAGCGCATGGGCATCTCGTTCGGCGCGGGTGCTGGCATCATCAGAAGCTTGCGTGGTTGCGGTGGTCTGCGCTGAGTGCGGTGCTGCCGGCAAGGCGCTGCCAGTGTTTTCCTGCGCAGCAGGATCGCCGACAACCTGGTGTTGCTGGCGTGGATCGCGCGTGGATTGCGATGACGGTGGCGCGACCAGCGTCGAGCCAATGGGTGGGCCGATCGTGGTGGGTGCCGATGCCTGTGTGGCGGCAGGCCGGCTTGCGCAGGCCGATAGCAATAGCAAAGCGCTAGCTGCAGCAAGGTAACGTGAAATCGTCATCGTAGGATCCTTCGGAGTGAAGTGAGGCATTGAGTGGGCAACCAACACAACTGCCACGACGTTTGCGCGGTTCTCTACGCGCTGAAGCGACACAGCCACGGCCACACCAGTGGGCAACCCCACAACGCCGCCACTCCCGCGCTGGCGATGCTCGCCATCCAGCGCAGCTGACTCAGCCGCTGGCGCCGGAAATGGTGCTGCTGCAGATCCGGCAAGTCGTGCCACGCCTGGCGATTGCTGGCGGTAGACGATTGCCGTGGTGTCACGAAAGGGCTTTGGAAAGACATGGCGCGGTCCAGAGATGTAACACGGGTGTTGCTCAAAGCACCACAGGAATGTCTGCGAGAGGGCCGTGCAGAGGCTTTGGCGAGGTGGCTGTCGTGCAGCCATTGGTTGCTGAAGGCGATGCTAAGGAGGAAGCTCGAATCACGTTTTAAGAGTTTTTTGATTGGTTCCGGTTGGTAGGGATGCGTTCACGAAAGGACATCGGCCTCTAACGCTGTGATCGCTACGCGCCGTCATGCGCTGCCGCAGTCTGCCGTGTGCGTTGCGTTCGCCACGGTGGTGCACGGCGATATGCCTCACGCCAGAGCAACCGAGCGGTTGCGTGGATCAGTAGTCCGCGTCCGTCGACCGACTAGACCTTGCTGGATCTCGCGCGCTAGCTCATGCGGATCGAAAAGAACACCAAGCATTCCAGTGCGACCAACGCTGCGGCAATCAGCATGCCGGTGACAAGCGGGTCATGCCCGGTGCCGCGCAGGGAAAAGCCCACCAGCACAAACACCAGGTTGTCGCCTGCAATGCCCAGCAAGGACGCCAGCAGAAACGTCCAGAATCGCACCTGGATGACGCCGGCCGGCAATGCCAGATAGATCCGTGCCAACGGAATCGCCTGGCCCGCCAACGTCACCCAGCAATCGTTGTGTCGATCGGACTGCGCCAGGCGCGCATAGGTCGCGATGCCCAGGAACACGAACCGACCCTACTTGCTCACCACGCTGCGCACCTGTCATTGCCCAGCGCACGGCCAATCTCGTACCAGCTCACCGAGGCCAGCATCGACCCTGCCACGCTGACGCCCCACATCGCCAACAGCGCCGGGACGCGACCGGCGGTGATGCCGACCACCATCAGCATCAGGTAGGACGGCACCACGGGAATGAATTTTTCCAGCTAGGACAGGGCCAGCACGCCGGGAATGCGGCAGCTCACGACAAGCGCGCGCAGATCGTTGGTCTGCATCGCGTTCTACCTTGTGTAGGTACGACGCTGGATGCGATAGGTCGTCGCTGGCGGAACGTTTCGATACGTGCGCCCGATCTTGACGGCCTCCAGATCGAGCGCATCGAGAAGATGCGCCGGCACCGAGCACTTGCATCCGTAGGTAAACAGATACAGCCGCCCGCCGGGCTTCAACTGCATGAAGGCGCCGCGCAGAATCGCAGCCACCTGATGTGCCGGCATGTTCAACAGGCCAAGACCGCAGACCACGGCATCGACGTACGCCCCATCGATGCGAGGCACCGATTCAAGATCACAGACATCCATCTGCAGCAATCTTGCGTGCGGAAAGCGCTGCGTGAGCAACGCAGAAAATGTCTGATTGTACTCGAGCAGAACGAGGTTCTTTTCCTGCACACCTTTGTCGATCATCGCCTGGGTAAACACGCCAGTGCCTGGCCCAAGTTCGAGGACCCGGGTAGTACGCTCCGACAGCTCGGAGGTGATGATGGAGGCAAGTGCGCGACCGGAGGGGAGTATCGCTGCAACGGAGCAGGGTGCGGTGATCCATTCGCGAAAAAACGACTTCATATACGAACGAGCCATCTATCCTCACAACGTTGAAAGAGTTCGGCCAAGCTGCATCTGCGCACACCACTTCAGGATGTGCAATTGGGCAAAAACAAGGCTAAAGCAAGAGTCTGTCGGGAGCCTGTCTTGGCTGCAGATCGGTCGCGATAGTTCAGATTTTTATCAGCATCGACGATGCAGCGCTTCCAAGGCGTCACTGCACTGCGGATGTCATTGGCTACAAACGTGTGAGTGATCGCAGACGCAGGTGATCGACTGCATGCAATGCGCGGCCGTTGTACAAAGGCCGGTATCGCAAGCCGGAAACAGGCGCCGAGCGCGGTGTCGGGCACCAGCATCACGCTGCTGCCGTGGTGACGCATGATGGTCTGCACCAGGTCCAGCCCCAACCCTACGCCCGTGCTTGCTGTCGCGATGGAACGCTTCGAAAATGCGCTCGCGCTCTGAATCCTTCACACCGCGCCCTTCATCGGCAACTTCCACCAACGTTATTGCCGAAGCCCGGATCGTGATCGTGCCCTGACGGCCGCCATAGCGGATCGCATTCTGGATCAGATTGGTGAGCGCACGCTCGATGGAGACCTGATCGCCATCGAGCGGGACACTGTGTGCATCGTTTCGACAGCCACCTGGTAGCCGGCAGCCACTGCCAGCGGTGCCAGGCCGAGTATCACGCGCTCGGCGATGCTTGCCAGATTCATGCGCGAAAACACGATGGTTTCGGACCCCCAGCCGTTGGATGTCGAACCATTGGCCGGTCACTGCGCTGAGCCGGACCGCGTCTTGCAGCAACCGCGTTTTGAGTGCGCTGGCTGGCAGCGCAGACAGGCGCGTGGTCAAGATTGCCATCGGTGTGCGTAACGCGTGCCCGGCCACGCAAATCATCGCGGTTTGCGCAGCGGCCAGGCCATGCAACGGCCACCATCGCAACGGCGGTGAGCTGCACGTCACGACTGCGCGCTCAACATGTGGCCGACGCCGCGCACCACGTTAATCGCCAGCGGACAACTTTCTGCGCAAGCGGCAGACATGGGTCTCAAGGGCGTTCGGCTGCACCTCGTCGTCCATCGAGAATACCGCCTGCATCAGCGTTTCGCGCTGCACCCTGCGTCCGAGACGTTTGCGCAACGCGTCCAGCACCAGCAGCTCGCGGCGCTAGGGATCCAGCGCCTTGCCGCCGATCGTCGCGGTCCGGTTGACGACGTCGTCGCTCCTGGCGCGGTGAGGATCAGCACCGGGGTAAGGTTGCCTTGCTCGCGCAAGGTATTGAGGGCACCTCGAACAACCAAGTCGTAGCCGTGGTGACACGCACTGGATGATGACCATACCTTCAAAAAATCAGC
>NZ_MDEJ01000113.1 GCF_002940065.1 Xanthomonas populi | reverse complement strand
TGATCATGTCTGTCGTTCTCCGCTGGCAGGGCGTCAAGTCAATGATGGCAGATTGATGGGGTTTTTAGAGGCTCCTTTAACCAATAACGCCCATCCTCTTCGGTATTGGCCATCACCGGCGAAATGTTCGCCAGCATCAGCAATAAAAACGGACAGGCACTTCGCAGAGTTGCCGTCAGCATCACACTCGATCTGTTCATTAATAAAAATTCGTCACAGTTAATGGAGCATAGCAACTTCCCCTGTGGCGCTATAGGCCGTCTGACGAGCGGCAAGTCTGTGCGCACCGGCGGCTTTCGCACATGGCGCCATGCATCGCATGGTGACCTCCGCTGGCAACGTGTCGCGCGAAAGTGCGCGGGGCTGGCGTTGAACAATTGCCTAGCATTAAAGAATTCAGCTTCAACCGGTTTTCGCAATGCGATTTGAAAGTGATCTGTTGGTGAATCGATCATGCGTTGCAATGCAGTAATGTCATCGCTCAACCACAAATCCCTTACGCCACCCGACTGCGCCGCGCGCGTTCCAGATGCACCAGCAGCAGTGAAATCGCTGCTGGCGTCATGCCGGCAATACGCTGCGCCTGGCCGATGCTTTGCGGGCGCACGCGTTCGAGTTTCTGCTGCACTTCGATCGACAGGCCGCGCACGCTGGCGTAATCGAACCCTTGCGGAATCGGCGTGGTTTCGTGACATTGCTGCCGCGCGATGTCGTCGCGTTGGCGATCCAGGTAGCCGGCGTACTTGACGCTGATCTCGACCTGCTCGGCCACCTGCGCATCGTCCACGCCAGGCCCCAAGCTCGGTACGCGCATCAGCGTGGCGTAGTTGAGTTCCGGCCGCTTGATCAGGTCCAGCACGTTGGTTTCGCGGCTCACTGCCACGCCCAAGGTGTCGGCCACCTCGCGGCCCAGCGCATTGCCCGGGGTCGCCCATAGCGCCGACAAGCGCGCGCTTTCGCGCTGCACCGCCTCCTGCTTGGCCGAAAACCGTGCCCAGCGCGTATCGTCGACCAGGCCCATTGCGCGGCCCACACCGGTCAGGCGCGCATCTGCATTGTCTTCGCGCAGTTGCAACCGGTATTCGGCACGGCTGGTGAACATGCGATACGGCTCGGTGGTGCCGTGGGTGATCAGATCGTCCACCAGCACGCCAAGGTAGGCCTCGTCGCGACGCGGCGACCACGCGGGCAAGGCCTGCACAAAACGCGCAGCGTTGAGGCCGGCCAGCAACCCTTGCGCAGCGGCTTCTTCGTAACCGGTGGTGCCGTTGATCTGCCCGGCGAAAAACAGCCCGCCCACTGCCTTGGTTTCCAATGAGGCCTTGAGCCCGCGCGGGTCGAAGAAGTCGTATTCGATCGCATAGCCGGGGCGGGTGATATGCGCCTGCGCAAAGCCATGAATCGAGCGCACCAGCGCCAGCTGCACGTCGAACGGCAGCGAGGTGGAGATGCCGTTGGGATAGATCTCGGTTACTTCCAGCCCTTCGGGCTCGACGAAGATCTGGTGGCTGGTCTTCTCGGCGAAGCGCACCACTTTGTCTTCGATCGACGGGCAGTAACGCGGGCCAATGCCTTCGATCTGCCCCGAATACAGCGGCGAGCGATGCAGCGCGCCGCGGATGATGGCGTGGGTCTGTTCGGTGGTGTGGGTAATCCAGCAGCTCACCTGGCGCGGGTGATCGCGGAGCTGGCCCATGAACGACATCACCGGCAGCGGGTCGTCGCCCGGCTGCTCGGCCATCACGCTGTAGTCGAGCGTGCGCCCATCGATACGCGGCGGGGTGCCGGTCTTGAGCCGGTCGATCGCGAACGGCCGCTCGCGTAGGCGTGCGGCCAACGTGGTGGCCGGCGCCTCGCCCATGCGCCCGGCCGCGTACTGTGTCTCGCCAACATGGATCTTGCCGGCCAGGAAGGTGCCGGCGGTCAGCACTACCGAAGTCGCTTCGAAGCGCAGCCCGCTCTGGGCGATGACCCCACGCACACTGTCGGCTTCGGCAGCGCCGTTGTGGATGATCAGATCGTCCACTGCCGCCTGGAACACGGTCAGGTTGGGCTGCGCTTCGACGATGCAGCGGATCGCATTGCGGTAAAGATTGCGATCGGCCTGGCAGCGCGTGGCGCGCACCGCCGGCCCCTTGGAGGCATTGAGCGTGCGCCACTGGATGCCGGCCAGATCCGCCGCGCGTGCCATCGCCCCGCCCAGGGCGTCGATTTCCTTGACCAGATGGCCCTTGCCGATCCCGCCGATGGCCGGGTTGCAGCTCATCGCACCCACCGTCTCGATGGTGTGGGTCAGCAGCAAAGTGCGGGCACCGGCGCGCGCGGAGGCCAGCGCGGCCTCGGTGCCGGCATGGCCTCCGCCGATCACGATGACGTCGTAGCGATAGAAAGAGTCGGACATGGGCGCGGACTGGGAAGCGGAAGGAGATGACGGCTGCTGAAGTATCGGCTGAAGAGCGATCGCGGTCACTCAATCAATAAAAATGCGATATTTATCACATTATCGAATAGTGGCACTCAAGTTGGCATGCTCCGTGCGGATACCCCTACTGCATCCGTCGTGGCATTGCGACATGGGCGCAAAGGCTGGAATTGGAACAGGGGCCAGCCGCGCGTGCGATGGGGTAGCGTAAGGGCCGGTAGTCGGGGGACTGCCGGCCCTTATTTTTATCTGCGATTTGACGTGGCCACCGATCTTCTCTCTCAGGCTAATGCCGTCAGGCGCTGCCCGGTCATGACGCTACAAAGACATAAAGCCCCGGCATGCCGGGGCTTTATGCATTGAAGGCGCCGATATCCGACAGGGCCGGAACAGGGGGGATCCAGATTTCCTGTCGGACATCGACATAAGTCAGTCAGTGCAGTGGGACACGTCAAAAAATGACGTGGAGGGTCACACAGTGCAGCTAGCTTGCAACCAAGTGAAGGCTGAACGCAAGCCCCCAACATTGCCATTTGCGGGCTGCGTCGCAGTCGGTCACTCACGGCATCTGCTCGCGCGGCGCGGTCTGCCGTTGAATCTGCCGGATCACCCGTGGCGGTGCAGCGATGCGTTCCGGCGGTCGCGACGGCGCAGCGCCGGTTGCCGGTGGGCGATTGGTCTGCTGCGGACGCGGACCATTGGTGTACGAGCCGTTCGGGCGCGGCGGCCGGTACTGCGGGCGCCGATCGTTCTGCCGGTAGTAGTAGCCCCCACCGCTGCGGTAAACCGGATACACCGGGTAGTCGTACAGCCCGATCGAACCGGCCCCATAGGGATTGCCGTACGGATTGCCGTAGAAATACGGCGAGTAACCCGGCGGAGAGCGATACTGCACGGCGGGCGCGCCACGGTAATAGCCGCCCGACCCACCGCCGGTGTAGTCGTAAGTCGCGCAGCCGCTCAGGGCCAGTAGCCCGGCGGCGAAGATCAGACGCAATTTCATGGATGGTGCCCTCTTGCAACCATGGTGCCACTTTCGAGCCGATGCATTGAATCGGTCCTTAACTGTGCCGCAATGTGGCGTTTTTTCATCGATCCAGCATGCGCGGGGCTTGCGCGCACGGTCGTGCAGCGTGGGGGATACGTTAATCTTGCAAGCATGATCGAGACGGTCCATCTTGCCCATTCCGACGTTCTGCAAGCCGCTGCGCGCATTGCGCCGCAGTGCGCGCCGACACCGCTGCTGACCTCGCACAGCCTGGATGCGCTCTGCGGCGCGCAGCTGTTCTTCAAGGCCGAACACCTGCAGCGCAGCGGCGCGTTCAAGTTCCGTGGCGCCTGCAATGCGGTGTGGGCGTTATCGGAACAACGCGCTGTGCGTGGCGTGGTCACGCATTCGTCCGGCAACCACGGCGCCGCATTGGCGTTCGCTGCACGCACCCGTGGTATCGGCTGCCATGTGGTGGTGCCGGAGGGCGCGGTGGCCGCCAAGTTGGCCAATATTTCCCGCCACGGGGCCACATTGTGGCGCTGCGCACCAACCATCGCCGCGCGCGAGCGGCTGTGCGCAGAAGTTCAAGCCAGCAGCGGCGCGACCCTGGTACATCCCTACACCGACCCTGCAGTGATCGCGGGGCAGGGAACTGCCTCGCTGGAGCTGCTGCACCAGAGCGGCGGGCTGGACGTGCTGTTAGCGCCGGTCGGTGGCGGCGGGTTGGCCGCCGGTGCGGCGCTGGCACTGCAAGCCGCGCCGGGCTGCGCACTGGTCCTGGCCGAGCCCAGCGGGGCGGCCGACACCGCACGTTCGCTGGCGGCAGGCGAGCGCCTGGTCGATTTCGTACCCGACACGCTCTGCGATGGTCTGCGCGGCACCTTGGGGGCACCGAATTTCGCACTGTTGCAAGCGGCCGGCGCGCAGGTGATCACCGTGGACGATGCCGCGGTGGTGCAGGCGATGCGGCTGATCTGGCAGATCCTCAAACAAGTCGTAGAGCCTTCTTCGGCAATCGCGCTTGCGGCCGTGCTGGCCGATCCGGCGCGCTTTGCCGGGCGCCGGATCGGGCTCATCCTGTCCGGTGGCAATGTGGATCTGCACGCGCTGCCATGGGCCGCGGCGTGAGCAGGCGTTCGCGCCGGATCGGCCTATGGGGCTGGTGCTGGCGGTTGTGCATGCTGGCGGCGATCTGGCTGGTGGGTGTGGCGGGCTGGATCGTCTGGATCGGCGACCGCGACCAGGCCGCGCCGGCCGATGTGATCATCGTGCTGGGCGCAGCCGCTTACGACGCGCGCCCTTCGCCGGTGTTCGAAGAACGTATCCGGCATGCGCTGGATCTCTACGCGCAGGGTTATGCGCCGCGGCTGCTCTTCACCGGCGGCTTCGGCAATGGCGCGCGCTTTGCCGAGTCGCAGGTGGCGCGGCGGTATGCGCTACGCCACAGCATCCCGCCGGAAGCGATCGTGATCGAGACCGAATCGCGCACCACCCGGCAGAATCTGCTACAGGCGCGCGCGTTGATGGAGCGCCACGGCATGCACCGGGCCATCATCGTGAGCGACCCACTGCACATGGCGCGCGCGCTGCGGCTGAGCCAGGAGCTGGGCGTGGATGCGCTGGCCTCGTCCACGCCCAGCACGCGCTTTCGCAGCTTCCACACCAGTTGGCGCTTCCTGTTGCAGGAGGTCTATTACTTCCATCGCGATCTGGTGGTGCAGGGCGCTTGATGCTGGGCCTATGATGCGGCTTTCCCAGCGGCAGGTTCGAGCATGAGCGAGAGCAATCGGCAACGCGCCACCGGCCTGGTCCAGGCCTACTACGAGGCATTCAACCGCGGCGAGTGGGACGCCATGCTGGCGTTCCTGGCCGAGGACCTCGCGCACGACCTCAACCAGGGGCCGCGCGAGATCGGCCGGGAGGACTTCGCGGCCTTCCTGCAGCGCATGAACGACAGTTACCGCGAGCAGCTGCGTGACATCGTGATCACCGTCAACGAGGACGGTACGCGGGTTGGCGCCGAGTACGTGGCGCACGGGGTCTACCACACCACCGACGAAGGCCTGCCGGACGCCAATGGGCAGACCTATGTGTTGCCGGGTGGTGCGTTCTTCGATGTGCGCGCTGGCAAGATCACCCGCGTCACCAACTACTACAACCTGCAGGAATGGATCGCGCAGGTGTCGCGCTAATTGCATGGCCTGCCTAGGCTGACCGGCATGGGGTGCGAGACCTGTGTAGCTACACCTGTTTAGGAGGGTGCCTGCGCGCAATGAGGCGTTAGCGGTCATGCCTTATCGCGCCCAGGTGCGCTCCTAAGCAGGTGCGCTCCTAAGATAGTGGTCCAGGCGTTACAGCAACGCGATCCCGACCACCACCAGCAAGAAGATGCCCCACTTGAGGATCTGGTACAGCGGGTTGTTGCGTTCCTTCAAGGCCTTGGCTTTCAGTCGTACTGCGTAGAAATAGCGAAACACGCGGTTGATGCCGCCGGTCTTGTCGCCTTCCTGATTGGGCGAGGCGCCGGCCGACAGTAGGCTGCGGCCGACGAAGCGGTTCACCGCCGCCGCCCAGCGCCAGCGCATCGGGCGCTCGATGTCGCAGAACAGGATGATGCGGTCCTGATAGGTGTCGTTGCGGGCGTAGTGGATGTAGGTCTCGTCGAACATGGTCCACTCGCCATCGCGCCAGCTGTGGCGCTGACCGTCGACGTCGATGAAACAGCGGTCGTCGTTGGGCGTGGCCAGCCCCAGATGCAAACGCATGGACCCGGCGAACGGGTCGCGGTGCGGGCGCAGTTCGCTGCCCGGTGGCAGCTCGGCGAACATCGCCGCTTTCACCGTGGGAATAGCGTGCAGCAACGCGGTGGTCTGCGGGCACAATTCGGCCGCCGACGGGTGCGCGGTGCCGTACCACTTCAGATAGAAACGCTTCCAGCCGCGGCGAAAAAACGAGTTGAAGCCGATGTCGGTGTAGCCGTCGGCCGCGCGGATCTTCTGCATCTGCTGCAACGCCACCGCTTCGTCACGTATCAGCGGCCAATTGGCGCGCAACGGGGCCAGTTCCGGGAATTCCTTGCCAGGATCGATGAACGGTGTGGTCGGCACCCGCGAACACAGATACATCAGCGTGTTGATCGGTGCCATGAAGGTGGAATGGTCCAGCAACTGCCGGCTGAGCCGGTGCCGCACGCGACCGCGGTAATGAATGTACAGCGCCGATGCGATGAACAGCGCGATGATGAGCCATTTCAACATGGGGGAAAAGCCAATTGGGGGCCGGGGGGCCGCACATACAGGGGCGGCGATCAGAGGCCTGCGCCGCCGACGGCGGATCGCGACGTTTGTCAGCCATCACTCAGGTAGGGCTTTGGACAGACCGAGTCGCAACACACGGCCTGTCATTCATGTCTGAATTCTAACGGGTACCGCCGAGTCTGACAGGTCGGCATTGGCATCGGCCCAAGATTGTGTGTCTCACCGGCAGCAGGTGCATTGCTGCCGGCGATCTGTACCGCCGCTCAGTCGATGCGGCGGCGGATCGGGATCGAGGCCAACGGTACGCTGGCGATGTCGTGTCCTTGTTCGCGGATGGGCGCACCCGGTGCCGGCGCCCAGGCGTGCGCGTAGATCACTTCCCATGAACTGGGCAGCGTGCCGTCCGGACGCCGTAACGGCTCGTAGGCGGCGCTGGCGGCCGCGAAGCGGCCGCGTCCGGTCAGGGTGGCGCGACGATCGCTGAGCGCGTTGGTCGCGCCCATCGCACGCAGTTCGCGCATCAAGGCGGGCAGGTCGTTGTAGGTCAGCGTGAACAGGTCGCGGTCTAAGACGGGATCGCGGAAGCCGGACATCAGCAAGGCATCGCCGAATTGCGCGATCGGCGGGAAGTGGCTGACGTGCGGGGCCGGGTCGGCCTGTGCGAAGGCCTCGCGCAATTCGATCAGGGTCTCCGGGCCGAAGGTGGAGCACAGCAACAATCCGCCCGGTCGCAGCGCGCGACGGAAACCTGCGAAGACTACCGGTAGGTCTTCCACCCACTGCAGGCACAGATTGCTGAAGATCACATCCACGCTGCCGTCGGCGACGGGGAGCGCGCGTGCATCGGCGCAGACCTGTACAAACGGCTTCCACCAGCCGGCTGCCTTGCGCGCCTTGCGCAGCATCGGCATGGCCTGATCCAGCGCGATCACCTGCGCCTTGGGCCAGCGTTTCTTGATCGCGCCGCTGGCATGGCCGGGGCCGGCGCCGACATCCAGCACCACCTTGGGTACTTGGTCGCCGAAGTAATCGAGCGATTCGAGCAGGCGCGTTTCCGCCTCGCGCTGCAGCGCTGCGGCGGCGGCATAACTGCTGGCGGCACGCGCGAAGGCGCGCCGGACGTGGCGGGGGTCGAAGGTACTGTTCATTGCGGCACTATTGTCGCCGCTGCGCGCGGCGGAGGGAATCGATGTGTTGCGCAGGCGCACGCAGTGCATCCCTTGGATCCGACGCTGCGTGCGGGAGCGTGCGTTCGTGCGCTGGTTGCTGGCTGGTTGCGTGCCAACGCGTGAGTGGGCGGATGCAACACTGGCGCGCTCACCGCCAATCAGGTTGGCATCTGAACTAAAAAGTGCCGGGATAGCTGCCGCCGTCGATCAACAGATTCTGCCCGGTGATGTAACCGGCCTGCGTGCTGCATAGAAACGCGCACGCCGCGCCTAATTCGTCCGGTTCGCCGAAGCGCCCGGCCGGAATGCCTGCACGCTTGCGCTCGGCGATGTCTTCGACGGTGCTGCCCTGTTGTTGCGCGATCACGGCGAAGTTGCCGCGCAGGCGGTCGGTGGCGAACTGGCCGGGCAGCAGATTGTTCAAGGTGACGTTATCGGCGACCGTGCTGCGCGCCAGCCCGGCGACGAAGCCGGTGAGGCCGGCGCGCGCGCCGTTGGACAGGCCGAGCATGGCGATCGGTGCCTTCACCGCGCTGGAGGTGATGTTGACGATGCGGCCGAAGCGCCGTGCGCGCATCGCATCGACGGTTGCGCGGATCAGTTCGATCGGCGCCAGCATGTTGGCATCCAATGCGCGCAGCCAGTCTTCGCGTTCCCACTGCCGAAAATCGCCTGGCGGCGGGCCACCGGCGTTGTTGATCAGGATATCGACCTGCGGGCAAGCGGCGAGCGCATCGGCGCGTCCCTGCGGCGTGGCGATATCGGCCGCCACGCTGCGCACCGCGCCTGCACCCGGCAGCGCGCGCAGCGCATCGGCGGATGTCTCCAATGCATCGCGGCCGCGCGCGACGATCACCACGTTAACCCCTTCGCTGGCCAGTGCGCGTGCGCAGCCCAATCCGAGACCTTTGCTGGCGGCGCACACCAATGCCCAACGTTCAGCGATTCCCAAGTCCATGCGCTGCTCCCTCGATCAGTGAATTGGCATGATCGGCGATCCGCTCACGGCACGGACGCAACGAAGCGTTGCAGCGCCTCGGCGACCTGCTCGGCATGGCCCAGAAACGGCGCGTGCCCGCCGCCTGTAATGGTGAGTGCTTGCGCGTGCGGAGCCAGCGCCGCGGCAGCATGCATGCCGGCCGCCGGGACCAGCCGATCGCGTTGGCCGGCAATCCACAGACTGGGGCGGGTCAATTGCGGCAGCGCGCGGCGCAGATCGGTGCGTTCCAGCAGGCTCAGGCCTTGTTGCAATGCGTCGGCGGCTGGTTCGCCGCGCGCAACCAGCGTTTCGCGCAGGCTGCGCAGTTCGGCGCGGGCATGTGCCGAGCCCAGCGTGTCAAGCGCAAGAAAACGCTCCAGGGTGCCCCGATAATCGCGCGACAAGTCCTGGCCGAATTGCACGAACACGTCGCGCTCGACCGCGTCGCTCCAATCGATACCTTTTACGAAGCGCGGTGTCGCCGCGATCATCGCCAGCCCGCGTACCTGCGGTTGGCTGGCCGCAGCATGCAGCGCGAACAACCCACCCAGCGACCAGCCGATCCATACCGCCGACGGTGTCGCCGCAGCGATTTCGGCAACCACGTACGGCAGCGCCAGCGGCGTGCTGTCGTCGCGGCTGAAACCGTGCCCAGGCAGATCCACCAGATGCAGTTGATAATGCGGTGCCAGCCGCTCCACCAGCGGTGCAAACACGCCGCCGTGCAACGCCCAACCGTGCAGAAGAACCAGCGCAGGCCCGTGGCCGATGACATCGATATGCATGCGGGTAGTGTCGCTGATTGGCGCAGGTTGTTCAGTGCGCGCGCGTCAGCGGTGGAGCGTGTGCATCGTGCTGATCTTGGGTGCGCGTCAAAGTATTGCCAACGCGCATGCTCGCATCAGCCAACGTGCCGCCCTGCCGGCGGCTGCGTAGTTGCGTTTTGGTAGTTGCTTTCAGGCAGACGCGCGCAGCGGTTGCCGGCTGACCACATCGCGCGCCTGCACCATGGCTTCGATCAGCGCCTGCACCTGCTGCGGCGTGTGCAGCGCAGACAAGGTCACGCGCAGGCGCGCCTTGCCTTCGGGCACTGTGGGCGGGCGGATCGCACTGACCAGAAAGCCGGCCTGTTCCAGTGCGGCAGACATCGCCATCACTGTGGCTTCTTCGCCGCACAGCAGCGGCTGGATCGCTGTCTCCGAGGCCATCAGTTCGAAACCATGCCGACGCGCGCCATCGCGGAAACTGCCGATCCATTCGACAAGCCGTGCACGCCGCCAATCGTCGCGACGCGCCAGGCGCACGGCGGCCAAGGTCGCAGCGACCTGCGCCGGCGGCAACGCGGTGGTGTAGATGTACGGGCGCGCGGTTTCGGCCAGATGGCGCACCAACGCTTCTTCGCCCACCACCACTGCGCCATAGCCGCCGAGTGCCTTGCCCAGAGTGACCAATTGCAGAGGCACTTCGGCAACGCCAAGTCCGGCATCGGCAACGCAACCGCGTCCTTGTGGGCCGAGCACACCCACGCCATGCGCATCGTCGACGTAGAACAGCGCCTCCTGCATGCGTGCGACCAGGCTCAACGCACGCAGCGGCGCGACATCGCCATCCATGCTGAAAACGCCATCGCTGGCCAGCATCGCCGCGCCCTCGGGCGCACCCTTGAGCTGACGCATCGCGCCTTCCACATCCAGATGCGGATAGCGCCGCAGCCGGCAGCCGGCCAGGCGCGTGGCATCGAGCAGGCTGGCGTGGTTGAGCCGGTCCTGCACGCAGACATCGTCTTCTTCGCTGAGCAAGGCTTGCTGCACGGCCAGGTTGGCAGTGAAGCCGCTGCCGAACAGCAGCGCCGACGGATAGCCGAGCCAATCGGCGATTTCGCGTTCGAGCGTTTCGTGCGCAGTATGGTGGCCGCAGATCAGATGCGAGGCGGTGGCGCCGGCACCATCGCGCGCTGCGGCGTCCTGCAACGCGGCGACCACTTCAAACTGTTGCGACAAGCCCAGATAGTCGTTGGAGCAGAAACCGGTCAGCCAGCGGCCATCGATTTCCAGCCGCACACCGTCGCGGCGGCCCACTTGGCGCCGTACCCGGACCCGTTCCTGGGCCACACGCAACTTGCGCAGCGACGAAATCCGTTCGTGCAAATCGGGGCGAGCCATGGAGTCGGTCAACAGCGGAAAGGGCCGCTAGCGTAGCGTGCCGTGCGCAGTGCGCCCAGCCGGCACCGACGACCGGTGCCGGGCATAAGGATTCGCGGTTACGCGGCGTGTTCGCAGGCCGCGCCGCGGGTGATGTCCGCATGCACGGTGCCGGGGTGGTCGTGCTCGGCGGCATCGACGCTGATCTGCATCGGGCGCAGGCCCAGGCGCTGGAACAGGGCCTGGTCGCGTTCGGTGTCCGGGTTGCCGGTGGTCAGCAATTTTTCGCCGTAGAAGATCGAATTGGCGCCGGCCAGAAAGCACAGCGCCTGCAGTTCGTCGCTCATCGCTTCGCGGCCTGCGGACAGGCGCACCATCGAGGTGGGCAGGGCGATGCGCGCAACCGCGATCATGCGCACGAACTCGAACGGATCCAGTTGCTGGGTGCCGTGCAACGGCGTGCCGGCGACCTGCACCAATTGGTTGATCGGTACCGAATCCGGATGCGCCGGCAGCGTGGCCAGCGCCAGCAGCAGGCCGACGCGATGCTCGCGGGTTTCGCCCATGCCGACGATGCCGCCGCAGCAGGTCTTCAAGCCCGCATCGCGCACGTGCTCCAGGGTGTTCAGGCGATCTTGATACTGGCGAGTGTGGATGATCGAGTCGTAGTAATCCGGCGCGGTGTCCAGATTGTGGTTGTAGTAGTCCAGCCCGGCCTCCTTGAGCGCACGCGCCTGGCCGGCGTCGAGCATGCCGAGCGTGGCGCAGGTCTCCAGGCCCATCGCCTTGACCTCGCGGATAATCGCGGCAACCTTGGGGATGTCGCGCTCCTTGGGCGAACGCCAGGCCGCGCCCATGCAGAAGCGCGAGGCGCCGGCGGCCTTGGCCTGCCGTGCCTTGGCGACGACCTCTTCGGTCTCCATCAGCTTCTGCGCGGTCACGCCGGTGTCGTAGCGCTGCGCCTGCGGGCAGTACGCGCAGTCTTCCGGGCAGCCGCCGGTCTTGACCGACAGCAGCGTGGACACCTGCACCTCAGCCGGATCGAAATGGGCGCGATGCACGCTGGCGGCGCGGTGCAGCAGCTCCGGAAACGGCAAGTCGAACAGCGCATGCAGCTCTTTGCGATCCCAGTCATGGCGTACGACAACAGACATCGGGGTTTCCTGACAGTCAGCGGCTTGGAAGGCAGGCAGTCTGGTGAGCATGAAAGAGGCTGTCAACTTCGATGAGGTGCGTTCGGCTTACAGCTGGCCGCAGCGTGTGGTGCGGCTGCTGCTGCCGAGCGTGTGCCTGGTCTGCGCCGAGGCCGGTGCGGCCGACTGCGATCTGTGCCCGTCGTGCCGCGCGGCGTTGCCGGATCATGGGCACGCCTGCCTGTGCTGCGCGACGCAGTTGTATGCCTCCGATGGAGCGGTGCTATGCGGGCAATGCCTGCAGCAACCGCCGCCGTTGCAGCGTGTGCAGGCGTGTTTTACCTATCGCTGGCCGGTGGATGGCTTGCTGCGGCGCTTCAAGTTTCATCAGGATCTGGCGGCCGGGCGTCTGCTCAGCGAATTGATGGCCAAACACTGTGCGGGCTTGCCGCGTCCACAGGCATTGGTGCCGGTGAGCTTGTACCGGCAGCGCTTGCGTCAGCGCGGCTACGACCAGGCCTTGGAGCTGACCAAACCGCTAGGCCGTGCGCTGCGGTTGCCCTGCCTGCCGTTGTTGCGCCGCGTGCGTGCGACCGCACCGCAATCCGAGCTGGATGCGGACGAACGCCAGCGCAATCTGCGCGATGCTTTCGTGGCCGGTGGCGTATTGCCCGCGCATGTGGCTTTGGTAGATGACGTGATGACGACCGGTGCCACGCTACATGCGGCGGCGCAGGCGTTGAGGCGCGCGGGCGTACAGCGGGTGGATGCGTGGGTGTGCGCGCGGGTGCCGTGAGGCTGGTGGCCTACGGCGCGAGGCTTCGCCCGTACGCCTATCTGTTGCCGGTCTGCCAGATTAGGCGTCGAGAGCCGGCGTGGTCGACCGATCCCCCACAGGTCTGAGCGACCGCGGGAGAGCGAGGTCGC
>NZ_MDEJ01000112.1 GCF_002940065.1 Xanthomonas populi | reverse complement strand
ATCATGTCTGTCGTTCTCCGCTGGCAGGGCGTCAAGTCAATGATGGCAGATTGCTGGGGTTTTTAGAGGCTCCTTTAAGCATTTCAAGGTCGGGCTGCCGATACTCGATAGTGCTCAGTACGGCGTCTGCATAACGCAGCAATCCAGGATCCACAGAACGCGATTTTGCGGACTCAAGAAAGTTGGCGAGCGCATCAATTTTCAATCGTGCACGGCTTGGTACTCTGGATTTCGCAGGTGGCCTCAGCGCAATTTGCGCCAGCTGCTGCCAATCGACACTGGCATCAGATGCGCTCGACCTAGTCGAGTTTTCCACCTCTTCTTGCGCAGCAATATGGTCATCAAACCGATCTGCCATGTCATGGTCGTAGCGTACGCTTTGCTTGGAGACGCAGATTCCCATCGTGACACCTCACTCAACTGCTAAAAGGCTCTAAAGCGACCGCATGCTACTTAGCGCTGCGTATACAAGGCTTGGCTGCCGCGCATCTCAGTCGCCTGCAACGAAAGCATCGCATACTGTACAAGCCGCATGCGGACTGACACGCATCCGCGCCGACACCATCACCCGCCCGCATCCTTCAAACCGAAGCGTGCAGCGTCGCCGGCCAGCGCGCCTCATCAAGAATCAGACGTACCTGCTCTTCCAGCAACTCTAGACAGAACGCCAGCTCGTCCATGCGAATCGCCGGTTGCCGGGCCTGCTCTTCTGCGCGGGTGCGCGGCTCGGCCAGACGTGCCAGAAAACGCATGTGCTCGCCAAGCTTTTGCAGGCGGTGCTGCGCATGCTCGGGCAGGTAGTAACCCGGCATGGAGCCATCGCCATCCAAAGATTGCTTCATTCGTTCCTCCCCTCGTACACCGCATGGACGTCTGTCATGTCAGCAGACACTGCTCATTGACCACCAGATTAGCAGGCAACGAACGCCCATACATCCATTTTTAGTGCTTCAAAGCCAATCAAGCACTTTTTTTTTGACAAAAGTAAAATGCAGCACTACCCTCTGCGTCATGCTCAATCATGCACTCACTTCCACACTCGCCGAGCAAGCGGACGTCCGCATGGGCTACCCGTTTCGCGGGTCCATTCCCGAGGTCGCCAGCGGTAGCGTGCGCGTCGTCCAGATCAGGGACGTCCCGCGCACCGGGCTCTGCTCCTACGGCGCGCTGGTCGCAACGGAAGTGGAAGGCCGCAAACAACCCGACTGGCTCATGGATCAGGACATCGTGTTCATCGCTAGAGGGAGCAACACCTTCGCAGCACTGGCACAGGCACCTCCGCCACGCACGCTCTGTTCCCCGCACATCTATGTCATCCGGGTGAAGGCACCGCAGCAGTTGTTACCCGCCTTCCTCGCGTGGCAACTCAATCAGGCGCCGGCACAACGCTATCTGCGCCAATCGGCCGAGGGCAGCAACCAGCTGAGTATCCGCCGCACGGTGTTGGACATGACCCCCATCCGCCTGCCGCCACTGCCGCTGCAGCACGCGGCCATTGCGCTGGAGCAGGCCGCACAGGCAGAGCGCGCTGCCCTGCATGCATTGATCGACAACCGCGACACCGAGCTGGCGATCCTCGCCGAGCGCCTCCTCGCCTAAGCATTTGGAAACCCCCATGAGCAAGACCGAGATCGCCCAGGACACCATCAATGCCGCCGTCTGGGCTGCCTGCGACACCTTCCGCGGCACCGTGGACCCCAGCGTCTACAAAGACTACGTGCTGACCATGCTGTTCCTGAAATACGTCTCCGACGTCTGGCAGGACCATTACGACGACTACACCACCAAGCACGGCAACAAGCCCGGCCTGATTGAAGAACTGCTCAAGAACGAGCGTTTCGTACTGCCGCACCGCGCCAACTTCTACACCCTGTACGACCAGCGCCACCGCCCCGGCAACGGCGAGCGCATCGACACCGCGCTGCACGCCATCGAAGACGCCAACCTGGGCAAGCTGCGCGACGTGTTCCAGGACATCAGCTTCAACGCCAACAAGCTCGGCGAAGAACAGCAGAAGAACGACCTGCTGCGCCACCTGCTGGAAGACTTCGCCAAGCCCGCACTCAACCTGCGCCCCTCACGCATTGGCCAGCTCGACATCATCGGCAACGCCTACGAGTACCTGATCAAGAATTTTGCCTCCAGCAGCGGAAAAAAAGCCGGCGAGTTCTACACCCCGCCAGAGGTGTCCACGTTGATGGCGCGCCTGATGGACCCGCAGCAAGGCGACGAAATCTGCGACCCCACCTGCGGCTCCGGCTCGCTGTTGCTCAAGTGCGGCCGGCTGATCCGCGAGCGCACCGGCAGCGGCAAGTACGCGCTCTACGGCCAGGAGGCGATCGGCAGCACCTGGGCGCTGGCCAAGATGAACATGTTCCTGCATGGCGAGGATAACCACCGTATCGAATGGGGCGATACCATTCGCAATCCCAAGCTGCTGGACGGCGAACGCTGGGATCCGTTCGCAGCTGCACGCGAAGCTGCACGCGGGAAAAACGCAAAAACACATGGGAGCCTAACAAAGCCGCAGACCCTCAAGCACTTTGACATCGTAGTGGCCAACCCGCCGTTTTCGTTGGAAAAATGGGGGCACGATACCGCCGAAGTCGACCCGCACGACCGCTTCCGTCGCGGTCTGCCGCCCCGCACCAAGGGCGACTACGCCTTCATCCTGCACATGATCGAGGTCATGAAGCCCAAGTCGGGCCGCATGGCCGTGGTGGTGCCGCACGGCGTGCTGTTTCGTGGCGCGGCCGAAGGTCGCATCCGCCAGAAATTGATCGAAGAGAACCTGCTGGACGTGGTGATCGGCCTGCCGGAGAAGCTGTTTTACGGCACCGGCATCCCGGCAGCAGTGTTGGTCTTCCGCACCAAGAAGAAAGACAAAAAAGTGCTATTCATCGACGCCAGCCGCCAGTACCAGGACGGCAAGAACCAGAACCTGCTGCGCGAGAGCGACCTGCAACGCATCCTGGACACGGTGCAGGCGCGCCAGAACGTAGACAAGTACGCCTACCTGGCAAGTCCGGGCGAGATCGCCGACAACGACTACAACCTCAACATCCCGCGCTACGTGGATACCTTCGAGGAAGAAGCAGAGATCGACCTGATGGCAGTGCGCCGCGAGCGCGAGCAGTTAAAAGGCGAGCTGGCAAAACTCGAAATGCAGATGGCCGCCTATCTCAAGGAGCTTGGCTATGAGTGACGAAAAAAAAGATATCGCCACGCATGCTGATGAGGGCTTCCCGGCACAGGACAGTGCTGCAGTCCGGCGCACATGGCACGAAGGCCAATGGTGGTTTGCGGTCATCGACGTGGTCGTCGCACTCACAGACTCGGAGAGTCCGGAAAACTATCTACGCAACTTGCGTCGCCGCGACGAGACACTTTCCGGCAGTTGGGACTCCTTGGTGACACCGTTGCGCGTCACCACGGCGGGCGGGCCGCAGTTGTTGAACTGCACCACGCTGGAAGGCGCGCTGCGCATCATTCAATCGATCCCCTCGCCCAAGGCCGAACCCTTCAAGCGCTGGCTGGCGCGCATCGGCAACGAACGCCTCCAGGGCGAAGAAGCCGTCGATTTCGATGCCCTGAGCGAAAACCAGCGGCGTCTGTTCCTGCGCAACCAGATGAGCCGGCACAACAAGGATCTGGCTGCTGCAGCCAAACAGGCTGGCGTGGAGACACCGCTGGAGTACGCCGTCTTCCAGGATCATGGCTACAAGGGGTTGTACGGCGGCCTGGGCGCAAAGGATATCCACGCACGCAAAGCCCTGAAGAAGAGCCAGACGATCCTCGACCACATGGGCAGCACCGAACTGGCGGCCAACCTGTTCCGTGCCACGCAGGCCGAAGAAAAGCTGCGCCGCGACAACGTGCAGGGCAAGACGGCCGCCAACCTGACCCATTTCGAGGTGGGCCAGACGGTGCGCAAGACCATTCAGGAACTGGGTGGAACCTTGCCGGAGAACCTGCCCGCACCGAAAACCAGCATCAAGCGGCTGCAGAAGGACGCCAAGCCGGCGTCGGCGTCGGGTCAGGACAAGGACAAGAAATGAACAGCCGCCTTGCCACTTTGGAAGTCAATCACTTGCCGCAAGGGGGGGGCCAATTTGACCCCCCCCTTCCCAGGGCGATCCGGACAACCGCCTTGCCTGGCTTGCAGCGATGGGCATCCCTCTCACAGGTTCGGATTGAGGCATCAATTGTCAAAGAAGACGTGACAACTGCCGCCGACGGCCAGAAGACCGCTGCGCAACTGGTGGTCGAACCCGCCGACCCCAGCAAGCCCAACATGGCACTGACCGGCTGGAAAGCCAGCCGCGTGCGCAAGAACGATCTCATCATTGCCAGGAACGCTCTCGACCCAGAGAAGGTCGCGCAGTTGAGCCGTATCGCGTCGATGTTTTTGGATTACGCCGAGGACCGCGCCAGCCAGCGCCGGGACCTTCGCATGGACGACTGGCGCCAACACGTGGACCGCTTTGTCGAATTCAACGAACGGCCGTTGTTGAAAGATGCCGGTACGGTCAGCCACGAGCGTATGCAGCAGATTGCGCATGAGCGCTATGTAGTGTTCGATGAGAAGCGGCGCAAGGCGGAGGCGGAGGCGGAGGCTGTGGATGTGGATGTGGAGGATATCGAGGCGCTGGAGTCGGTGGAGAAATCGGCGCGCAAGGGAAAAAGCGATGCTACCTAAAGGTTGGAATCGCCGCCCTCTCCATGAAGTTGCAGAAGTACGCACGGGTGTTGCGAAGGGAAAGACCGGTTTGGTTGATCCGGTGGAGTTGCCTTATCTGCGAGTGGCCAACGTGCAAGATGGCTTTATCGACCTTACGCAGCTCAAGACTATTTCCATAGAACGGCATCAGATTGATCGCTACTTGCTTCAGCGAGACGACATCTTGATGACCGAAGGTGGAGATTTTGACAAGCTGGGGCGTGGCGCTGTGTGGGATGGCGTAGTAGATCCTTGCTTGCACCAGAACCATGTCTTTGCGGTACGTGCCAAGAAAGATTTGGTCAACCCGTTTTTCTTGTCGGCGCTGTCCGGGAGCGAATACGGGCGTACGTATTTTTTAAGCTGTGCAAAGCGCAGCACCAACTTGGCCAGCATCAACTCTTCGCAGTTGAAATCATTCCCGGTGGTGCTTCCGCCACTCGCAGAACAAGAGCGCATCGCCCACATCCTCTCCACCTGGGATCAAGCCATCGCCACCACCGAGCAGCAACTCACCAGCAGCCGCAGATACGCTGAGGTCCTGCGCGACGCGTTGCTGGCCGGTCAGCGACGATTTGGCGATTACGCGTCCTGGCAGTCAACGCCAATTTCCGAAATGATTCGCGAAAGCCGCGTGGTTGGATCCGGCGGGGATGTGGCAAAGAAGATAACGGTCAAGCTCTACGGCCGAGGCGTTGTAGGCAAATCGGAGAAGCGCGCCGGCAGCGAATCCACGCGCTACTACCGACGCTCTGCAGGGCAGTTCATCTATAGCAAGCTCGATTTCTTGAACGGCGCGTTCGGACGCATTCCCGCCGCGCTGGATGGGTACGAAAGTACCTTGGACCTGCCCGCTTTTGATTTTCTGCCAGGCGTCGACCCCAGGTGGTTCCTGCACTATGTCTCCAGGGAGATGTTCTACACAGGCCATCTTGGCCTGGCCAATGGCGGCCGCAAGGCACGGCGTGTCAATCCCAATGACTTGTTGCGAGTCTCGATTCCCACTCCCTGTTTGGAAGAGCAAGTACGAACCGCTGACGCGATCGATACAGCACTGAGCATAGTCACCACCCAGGAAAAGCTTCTGAGTCTGCTGCGGGAAGAAAAATCCGCCCTGATGTCCCAACTCCTCACCGGCAAACGCCGCGTGCGCCTGCTAGCCGACGAGGCAGAACCCGCATGACCCACAGCGCGCCCGACACCCGCGAACAGGCCAGCGCGCAGCTGCCCGCATTGCACCTGCTGTGCAACCTGGGCTGGCGCTATCTCAGCAGTGCGCAATGCCTGGCATTGCGCGGCAGCACCCGCGAGGTGCTGTTGCTGCCGCGCCTGATCGAGACGTTGCAGCGCCGTCGTTTCGACTACAAGGGGCAGACCTACCCGCTCTCGCCGGGCGGCATCGACCAGATCGTGCGCGAGCTGTCGGCGCTGCCGCTGGGCGATGGGCTGCTGGCTGCCAATGAGCGGCTGTATCAACTGTTGACGCTGGGTATCACCGTCACCGAATTCATGCCCGACGGCAAGAAGCATCAGCCAACTATCGCGGTGATCGACTGGGGCGATGCAGCCCACAACCTGTGGGATATCACCGAAGAATGCGAGGTGCTCTCCACCCACGGCACGCATACGCGCACGCCCGACATCGTGGGTTACGTCAACGGCATCCCGCTGGTGCTGGTCGAAACCAAACGCGCCGATGCCGGGCATGCCGGCAAATCGATGGTGGATGAAGCGGTCAGCCAGCAATTGCGCAACCAGCGGGCAGAAGAGATTCCGCAGCTGTTCGCCTATGCGCAATTGTTGGTTGCCATCAGCCTGACCGAGGCGCGCTACGGCACCACGCACACCCCGGCAAAATTCTGGGCGCGCTGGCGCGACGAGCAGTTCGACCAGGCGCAGCTTTGCCGCCTCAAGAACCTGCAAGTGCCTGCGGCCACCCGCGATGCCCTGCTGGCAGGCAAGCCGGCGCCGCTGCGGGCCTACTGCCAGGCGTTGTGGGCCAAGCCCATGCTGCCCACCGAGCAGGACCGCCTGTTGGCCGGGTTGCTCACGCCGGCCCGGCTGCTGGAGGTACTGCGCGGTTTTGTGCTGTTCGACCGCAAGGTGGGCAAGATCGTGGCGCGCTACCAGCAGTTCTTCAGCATCCGCGCGTTGCTGGCGCGGATCCGCACGCGTCGCCCCGATGGTGGACGCCAGGGCGGGGTGCTGTGGCACACCACCGGCTCAGGCAAGAGCTTCACCATGGTGTTTCTGACCAAGGCGCTGGTGCTGGATCCGGCCTTGACGCAGTGCCGGGTGCTGGTGGTGACCGACCGTACCGACCTGGAGGCGCAGCTATCGCGCAACTTCATCAGCGGCGGCGCGTTTGGCTCGGCCGTCGGCACCAAAAAAGAGGGCGAGCGCAGCAAGGCCACGACCGGCCGCGATCTGGCGCGCCGCATCGGCCAGGGCAGCGAGCGCATCACATTCTCGCTGGTACAGAAGTTCACCACGGCCACCAAGCTGCCCGAATGCCACAACGCCTCGGCCGATTTGATCGTGCTGGTGGATGAAGGCCACCGCAGCCACGGCGGCGAAACCCACGAGCGCATGCGCAAGGCGCTGCCCAATGCGGCCTATCTGGCGTTCACCGGCACCCCGCTGCTCAAGAACGAGAAAGCCGCCAACACGTTCGGCCCGATCCTGCATGCCTACACCATGCAGCGCGCAGTCGAAGACCAGACCGTGGCCCCGCTGCTGTACGAAGAACGCGTGCCGGAGCTGGAGGTCAACGAGGCGGCGGTCACCCGCTGGTTCGACAAGATCACCGCCGGGCTCTCGGACGCGCAGAGCGCAGATCTGAAAAAGAAGTTCGCCAGCAAGCGCGCCATTTATGGGGCGACCAATCGCATCGAGCTGATCGCCTGGGACATCGCGGCGCATTTCAACGCGAACATCAAACCGTTGGGCCTGAAGGGCCAGCTGGCGACCGACAGCAAGCGCGATGCCATCCGCTACAAGCGCGCCCTGGACGAGACCGGCCTGCTGACAGGCGCGGTGGTGATCTCCCCGCCCGATACCCGCGAGGGCAACAGCGACGTCGATGAAGACACCCTGCCCGATGTACAGCAATGGTGGAAGCAGGCCATCACCGACCAACGGCTGGATCCGCAGGAGTACGAGCGGCAGACCGTGCGCGACTTCGGTGGCGATGGCGATCCGGATCTGCTCATCGTGGTGGACAAGCTGCTCACCGGCTTCGATGAGCCGCGCAATGCAGTGCTCTACATCGACAAACCGCTCAAGTGCCACAACCTGATCCAGGCGGTGGCACGGGTGAACCGCCTGCACGATGCCAAGCGCTACGGCATCCTGGTGGACTACCGCGGCATCCTGACCGAACTGGACACGGCGGTACGCGCGTATCAGGACCTGGAAACACGGACCCAAGGCGGCTTCGATGTGGCCGATATCGAAGGCCTGTACCAGGCGATCAGTACCGAGTACAAACGCTTGCCTGCGCTCAATGCCAGGCTATGGGCGTTCTTCGACGGGTTGGCCAGCCATGACGATCCGGAGCAGTTCCGGCAGCACCTGAGCCCGCGCTTCGTCTCCGACGAAGAGGGCGCCGATTACGACGCGCGGCAGACACTGCGCGACGATGTCTCCGCCGTGCTGACCGAGTTCGGCCTGTGCCTGCAGACCGCACTCTCCTCGCGCAGCTTCTTTGAAGACGCCGCCTTTCCGGATGCCTTGATCGACCGCTACAAACGCGACCTGCGCTTCTTCTCCTGGTTGCGCAGGACCGCACGCCAGGATGCGATGGAAACCGTGGACTACAGCATCTACGAAGAGCAGATCCGCAAGCTGGTGGACAAACAGGTGATCGGTCGCGAGGTGCGCGAATCCCCGGGTGCGTACGTCGTGCATGCATTGGGCAAGCGCGAAGATCCGCAGAGCTGGTCGGAGGACAAGACCCGCAACGAGGCCGATCTGATCCAGACGCGTCTGCGCAAGACCATCGAGCAGGACCTGGCCAGCGACCCGTACGCGCAAAAAGTCTTCGGCGAGCTGTTGCGTGAGGCCATTGCCGAGGCAGAAGCCATGTTCAATCATCCCTTGAAGCAATACGCAGTGTTCAAGGCCTTCGAGCAGCGCCTGGAGGTCAGGCAGATCCCCAGCATTCCGGTGGCATTGGCCGATAACCCCCATGCCAGTGCCTACTACGGCGCGATCGTGCTGGAATTGGGCGAGGATGCCATACACGCAAAGAGCGCTGCCGAGGCAAAAAACCTGGCCGATCTGGCACTGACGATCGATGGCGTGGTGCGCACCGCCATTGCCGAGCACTCATTGAACCTGCACAGCATCGAGTCGCAGATTCGCCAGACCTTGCTTCCCCCCATCTTCGATCTGGTCGGGTTGGACCGTGCCAAGGCCATCGTGGAGCAGGTCGTGCACATCACGCGCATTGGGCTTGGCCGCACGTGACACCGATTCAGACCAATGCCGAGATGGTGGTGACCTACGGTGAGCGCCGCATCCACTGTCAGATCCAACGATCCGCGTTGCGGCGCAGCCAACGCGTAGCCATCCATGTGGAACCCGATGGCCGCGTACGGCTGGACGCACCGCTGCAGGCGACCGACGCCCAGATCAGATGGGCGCTGACCCAGCGCGCACGCTGGATCCACCTGCACTTGATGGAGATCGAACGGCGCCTGCGGCACGTCACCCCACGCGAATACGTCAGTGGTGAAACCGTGCTGTATCTGGGGCGACGCTACCGGCTGAAGGTGATCCTTGACGACCAGGTGCACGGTGTACGCCTGCGTGGCGGCTATGTCGAAGCACGGGTTCCCAGCCGTGCGCCCGAGGTGGTGCGCGCAGCGCTGGAAGGCTGGCAGCGCGAGCGCGCCAGGTTGCTGCTGCCGCAGCGCGTGGCGGACATGGCCGACCACCTGCGCTGGATCAAACAGGTGCCCCCTCTCTCACTGCGGATGATGCAGCGCCAGTGGGGCAGTTGCTCGCCCTTAGGAAGGATCAGCTTGAATCTCGGTCTAATCCGTGTCCCTGGCGCCTGCATCGATTACGTCATCCTGCACGAGCTGTGTCACCTGAAAATCCACAACCACGGCAAGGGCTTTTATCGCCTGCTCGATGCCCATCTGCCGGATTGGCGACACACCAAGCAACGCCTGGACGACATGGCCGAACTGGCGTTGCGTCACTGAGCAATGAGATCAGTCGGGCTTCTCCGACCACCTGGAGCAAGCGTTCGGGTGGTCGGCGTCGTGGAGGCTTGCCGCCTGCTGCCTGCCGAGGCAACTGGTGCTTGGCTGGCTCCGCTGCATGCGTTGCCAGAACGTGAACCAGATCAGCCAGAGATGTTTGCACGCTCAGCAACGGCCCTTCAGACCGCCGCGCCCGCGCCGTTATCTGGGCGTCCACCGCCTGCGCAGCGTCTACTACCGATTGTGGTATCGGAGCGATGCCGTTCCAGGCAAGATCACCGGCTCACGCCGTTGTGGAAGGCAGTGGCGCATTCCCGTCGTTCCATCGGGCGACGGTCAGTTGGTGAGTTCCAGGAGCGTTTCATGTCGTCGTCCACCGTTACGCAAGACCCTGTCTCCACGGTTCCGGAGCAGACCCAGCACGCCTTTGCCGAACACGTCCACAGCAAGCACGCCCCCAGCCAACCCATCGGCAGCACCGAAGCGGCGCACCTGATGACGTTCCTGTGCCAGACCCATTCGGCCAAACAGCCGCAGATTCTGCTGCCGCCGCAAGAACGCGACGACAACGCCGCCTGAGCGACCGGCGCTGCAAGCCAGCGCCGTTGGCGACACACGACCGCTGCCGCAGCGCGCTACCCAACGCCAAGCCGACTGCGCACCACGCCATCCCGATAGCCGCTTGCCGGCATGCGATTGAATGATCGCAACGCTGGCGCTCAATGCGCGTCCCAGCACCACTATGACCGCGTGCAACCGCTGCACGAGGCGCTCAGCGCTCAGCGCGCAGCGGCACCGGTCCCCGTATTGAACAACTGAAACTCGCGGATATGCACCGCATCCGCGCTGGACTGAATGTTCAAGCGCACCCGCGAAGCGGTCACCAGCGCGAAATGATCGATCTTCATCCGGCCGATCGCCTGCGCCTTCGCCAGCGGTACCCACTTGCCGTGCTGCCAGGCTTCCACCGCGTATTTCTGCACCAGTTGACCGTCGTTGATCCACTCCATGCTCAGCGCGCTATCGAAGGTCACCGGCTGTTTGAACTGCAGCTCCAGCACCGCGTTATGCGAACCGGCCGGCGCGCTCCAGAATGTCTCGCGATCGCCATCCACTGCCGCGTCGATGCCGTCGGTTTTCTTGAGATTGCCGGCCACCAGATTCTTGCCCGCACCGTAGCGCGCCTGCAGCGCCTGGCCGAGTTCCTGCAACCGTCTGACATCGGCATCCGGCAACAACCCGCGCTTGTCCGGCGCAATGCCGAGCACCAGCTGGCCACCCAACCCCACGCTCTTTTCCCAGATTTCCACCAGCTCATCCACGCTCTTGAGCGTCTGATCGCTATTGGGATGCCAGAACCATTGCAGCTTGTGTAGCGGCGTATCCACTTCCACCGGGCGCCAACGCAAGTAGCCATGGCGATCGATCACGTTCCAGTTTTCGCCTTCGATAAAGCCGGCCTCGTTACCCACCCAACGCACATCGCCGTACTCGAATAACGCGGTGTCGGCGAACACCATCGCATTGGCCTGATAGGTGCGCAGCTCTTCCATGTACTTGTCGAAGTTGTACACGTGCCCGGCACTGCCGGCGCCGTCCAGCCACCACTCGGTGATCGGGCCGTAATGCAAGGCCAGCTCCACCAATTGCGCGGCGTAAAACTTGTCGTATGCGTTGGAATCGGCGTATTTCGGTTCATGGCGATCCCACGGCGACAGGTACACACCAAAGCCCATCCCTTCCTTGCGCACCGCATCGCTGGTGAGTTTGACCAGGTCGCCCTTGCCGCCCATCCACGGACTGTTCTTGACCGAATAATTGCTCTCGGCGGTAGGCCATAACGCAAAGCCGTCGTGGTGCTTAGCCACCAGAATCACGTATGTCGCACCGGCCGATTTGGCCGCGCGCGCCCACTGGCCCGGGTCCACATTGGTCGGGTTGAAGGTCTTAGCGCTGGCGGTGCCGTCGCCCCACTCCTGATCCAGCCAAGTGTTGGGATTGAAATGCACGATCACGCCAAACTCCAGGTCCTGCCAGGCGACCTGCTGCGGCGAGGGTTTCACCTCGGCAAAGTTCTGCGCGATGGCGGTGGGCAGAGTCAACGCGGTCAGGCCAAGTACGGCTAGCCAGCGCAACGGGGAGAGCGGGTGTGATGACATCGCGGGTCCTCGCAGTGGTCGGCGACCACAGCCGCCTGGAATGACCAGAGCATATGGTATTTAATAGATGATAAATAGGTATCTTTAAAATCCGCACAGGACTGGACCACGATGCCTCCGTCACGCCGGCTGACCTGCCTTGTTGCGAGCCTTGCGGCCTTCGCGGGCCAAGCCCAATCGCCTATGCCGCCGCCCTCGCCATCGCTCTCGCCCATTGTGCTCAGCGAGTTCATCGTCAACCCGGCACCGACGCCACAGGCACACGCCTCCACGCTATTGGAAACCCGCGGCGGCACACTGCTGGCGGCCTGGTTCGGCGGCGCGCACGAGGGTGCGGCCGATGTCGGCATCTGGCTCGCACAACGCGGCCCGCAGCACTGGCAGCCACCGCGCCGCATCGCCGACGGCGCGCACGCAGGCGTCAATGGCGCCGCGCTGCCGGCCTGGAATCCGGCGCTGTTTCAGTCCACCACCGGGCCGGTGCAGCTGTATTACAAGCTCGGCCCCACTCCGCGCGATTGGTGGGGCCTGCGCATCACCTCAGATGACGACGGTGCGCGCTGGTCGCCACCGCAGCGTCTGCCTAACGGCATTCTCGGCCCGATCAAGAACAAGCCGGTGCAGTTGCCGAACGGACGCATCCTTGCACCAAGCAGCAGCGAAAACCGTGGCTGGCGTGCGCATCTGGAATGGAGCGACGACGACGGCGCACATTGGCAACGCGGCATGCCGCTCAATGATCCGACAGTGATCGGCGCGATCCAGCCCAGCCTGTTGTTGCATGCCGATGGCCGCGTGCAGGCGCTCGGCCGAAGCCAGCAGAACAAACTATTCAGCACCTTCGCAACCGACGGCGGCCTGCACTGGCAACCGATGCAACTGTTGGAGGTAGAGAACCCCAACTCCGGCACCGACGCAGTGATGCTGCGCGACGGCCGCGCCCTGCTCGTCTACAACCCAGGGATCGCCGGCAAGGACTGGTGGGACGGCCGCGGCACGCTTGCGGTGGCGTTATCGACTGATAGGAGCCTCTAAAAACCCCAGCAATCTGCCATCATTGACTTGACGCCCTGCCAGCGGAGAACGACAGACATGATCAGC
>NZ_MDEJ01000111.1 GCF_002940065.1 Xanthomonas populi | reverse complement strand
AGCTGATCATGTCTGTCGTTCTCCGCTGGCAGGGCGTCAAGTCAATGATGGCAGATTGCTGGGGTTTTTAGAGGCTACTTTAAGCTTCTGATCGATGGCTTTTGAACTGGGCACCGTCGCCAATCCCAGTAGAAGCGGCGCTTACCCGATAGGTGGAAGCGCCGTTTTTTCTTAAGTGAACAGCATTAAGCGAAAAGCGGGCCTCTGGGTGCAAAGGTGTGTGCAAATCAGAACGCGAACGTCACGCCTGCAACCGGGCCCCTGAACTCCTGCTTCAAACCGATCAGGCCGTCGCTGCCGCGCTGGTCGACGTCGAGCTTGAACCAGTCGTAGCCGGCGAACAGGCCCAAGCTCTTGGTGAAGCGGTATTCGGCAATCGCGTTGGCGCGGCGCAGGTCGCCGTCGTAATCGTCGAAGTTGCCCCAGCTGGTGTTGAGGTAATGGCCGTGCACGTTGAACACCCAATGCTCGCTCGGACGCGCGGTGAAGCGGATGCCAACCACCGGCGCAACGCCGTCGGCCTTCTCGTTCAACACGTCGCCGGAGAACACGCTGCCCAAATCGGCATAGGCGTTGGCTTCGACCTTGGCATACTCGGCACCGAGCTGCAGGCCCAGGCTGAATTCCGGCGAATCGATGACCGAGTAGTCGTACACCAGGGTGGCGACCTGATACTTCAGCTCACCCTTGATGAAGCTGCCCGTCGGCACGGTGAGGCCACCGCCGCTCAGATCCTGGGTCAGGGTCTCGCGGCGATCCTTGTCGTATTTGAAGTAATCGAAGATCAGGCGCTGACGGGTACTGATGCGGAAGACGCCATCGATGCGCGGCTCCCATTCCTTGCCGCCGAGCTTGAAATCTTCGTTGACCGACACGTTGTTGCCGGCCACCAGCGTGTTGCCACGGATGGTGTTGTCGTTGTCGACGTTCATCGCACCGAGACGAATCTGGAAGCGATCATCGGTATCTTCGGCATGTGCAGGCGCGGCGTAATCGGTAGCCAGTACGCACGGGATGACCAGTGCCAGGAGATGTTTCATGTGGGAGCTCCCTAATCCTAACGACGGCAGGCAACTGACCTGTGGCCCGCACTATCGATAAAACGGCGTCGTTCACAAGTGAACGGCCTGTCGAATCGACGTGAAGGTCGAGATAGCAATCGGATAAAATAGTCCGCGTTGGCGACGACTGATTTCTTTGTCCTGCGATGCGCAATCGAGGCAAGAATTATGAAGCGGCGCGGCGCATGCGGCGCAACGACTGCGCCGATTGGACTGCTGATGGGAAGGCACGCAGGGTGCGAAAAAATGCGCAAAAAGCCGGGAGCCCCGGACTCCCGGGGGCTCCTATACCCAGCCTGCGGCAGTACCTTTCGACGAGCGATGTGCACGCCTCGCAAGTTCTGACCGTTGGTTTGTGGCAAAGTTCCCACCCGTTGCTGCGGCAGCTCTATGGCGCGTCGCAGCGACTTCCGACGTCTGCCGGTTGTCTCGCAATTTGTCCCATTGCTATACTTTCGCGGCTAGCAGAGGCGCATCTGCGCTTCCCACTCATTCACACGTAAGGTAACCGTAGTGCTGAACTCCGTTGACGCGGGTCGGCGGTTGATGCTGTGCGCTGCGGTATATCCGCTTGCCGCTGTGGCCATAGCCAGTCTGGGGTTGCTGTTGGTCGGTCCCCGTAGCGCTGCTGGTCTGGCACTGACCGGCTTTGCGACGGTGCTGGGCGGTTGGGTTGCGGCGCGTACCGCGCTAGGTGGCGGTATCCAGCCAGCGGGCATCGCCATGGTCCGGCTGATTCTGGCGATGGTGTTGAAGTGGGTGTTGGTTTTCGTGGCGCTGGCGCTTGGCTTCGGCCTGTGGCGTCTGCCTCCTCTGGCTTTGTTGGCGGGTATCGCCATCGGGCTGATTTTCCAGGTTCTGGCTCTGGCCAGGCGTTGATTCGAACTTATAAGGGCTCCGGACACATGGCGGGAGAGGCAGCAACACCTACCTCCTATATCCAGCATCACTTGCAGAACCTGATCTATCCGGTTCGTGAGGGTGGCGGTACGTTTTGGACCATCCACGTCGACACCCTGGCCATGGCCGTGTTGATGGGCCTGGTGATGGTCGTCGGCTTCTGGACGGCGACCCGCAATGCCACGGCCGGCGTGCCGGGCAAGTGGCAGGCGTTCGTGGAAATCTGCCTGGAGTTTGTCGACCGCCAGGCCAAGGACACCTATCACGGCAGCAGCAAGCTGGTGACGCCGATCGCGATCACCATCTTCTTCTGGATCCTGTTGATGAACCTCATCAAGATGATTCCGGCAGATTTCATCGCCATCCCGCTGGGCTGGGCAGGCATTCATGCCTGGAAGCCAGTGCCCACCGCCGACGTCAATGCCACCTTGGGCATGTCGATCAGCGTGTTCTTCCTGATGATCTTCTTCTCGCTGCGCTCCAAGGGCGTGGGCGGCATGACCAAGGAATTCCTGACGGCGCCATTCGGCAAGTGGATGATGCCGTTCAACCTGCTTTTGAACATCGTCGAGTGGCTGAGCAAGCCGATTTCGTTGGCGATGCGACTGTTCGGCAACATGTTCGGCGGCGAGATCGTCTTCCTGCTGATCTGGGTGCTGGGCGGTGCGGGCATCGCCGGCATGGTCGCTGGCGGCGTATTCGGCCTCGGCTGGATGCTGTTCCATCTGTTGGTGATTCCGCTGCAGGCCTTCATTTTCATGATGCTGTCGATCGTGTATCTGAGCCTTGCCGAAGACAGTCACTGAGTTTGGTTTCACCCTTCGCTTTATCCCGATTCATCCATCACCCTTAGAAACTTTCGTTCGGAGATCACCATGTACCTCGCCGTCCTGACCAACCTCGCTCAAGTCCAGAGCTCCACCGTCCTCGCCGTCGGCATCATGATCGGCCTGGCCGCGCTGGGTGCCGGCCTCGGTCTGGCCATCATGGCTGGCAAGTTCCTGGAATCGGCCGCGCGCCAGCCGGAACTGATCCCGGTGCTGCAGGTCCGCATGTTCATCACCGCCGGCCTGATCGACGCCGCGTTCATCATCAGCGTCGCTGTCGGCCTGCTGTTCGCCTTCGCCAACCCGCTGGCCCAGGTGTTCATCGAGCGTCTGTCGCAGGCTGCCGGCTGATCCAGCGGTAGCAGGATGTGGAGGCAACCGCGTGCGGTTGCGTCCGCGGATGAAGGTCGGAAAGCGTCGCCATGCGGTGGCGCTTTCACCCCTAAACAGCGATTGAGCGACCCATGGACATCACCCTTACCATCTTTGCCCAGGCGCTGGCCTTCGCCGGTCTGATCTGGATCGTCGCGACCAAAATCTGGCCGCCGCTGCTGCAGGCGATCGAAGAGCGTCAGCAAAAGATCGCTGAAGGTCTGGCTGCGGCCGATCGCAGTCAGAAGGATTTGGCGCAGGCGCAGGAAAAGGTCAACGAAGCGCTGAAGGACGCACGCACCAAGGCCAACGAGATCATCGATCAGGCCCATGCGCGCGCCAACCAGATCATTGAAGCGGCCAAGCAGGAGGCAGTTGCCGAAGCCAACCGTCAGAAGGATCTGGCGCAGACCGAAATCGACGCATCTGCCACCCGTGCCCGCGAAGAACTGCGCAAGCAGTTCTCGGTGCTGGCGGTCAGCGGCGCGGAGAAGCTGCTCAAGCGCGAAATCGATGCCAACGCCCACAAGGCGCTGCTCGACGAGCTGGCGGCGGAGATCTAATCGATGAGCCAGGCCCTCACACTTGCCCGTCCCTACGGCCGTGCCGCGTTTGCGATCGCGCGTGAGGGCGGTACCTTCGCACTCTGGTCCGATGCGCTGGCGTTCTCGGCGCAGGTGGCCGGCGACCCGCGCGTGGCCGCATTGCTGCTCAATCCGGCCTTGCGCCAGGAACAGGCGGTAACGTTGCTGGCGCCGCCGCAGGCGAGCGAAGAGTATCTGCGTTTCCTCGGCCTGCTGGCCGATGCGCAGCGCCTGTCGACGCTTCTGGAAATCGCAGGCTTGTACGAACAGTTGCGTGCCGAGGCCGAACACGTCGTCAAGGCGACAGTGACCTCGGCAACTGACATGAGTGCGAGCGAGCTGGACACTATGGCTGCCGCGCTGAAGAAGCGGTTTGGCCGCGAGGTGGACATCACCACCGCGGTGGATGCTTCGCTGATCGGCGGCGCGGTGATCGACACCGGCGACGTGGTCATCGACGGCTCGCTGAAGGGCAAGCTTGCGCGTCTGCAAAGCTCGCTCGCCCATTGAATTCACATAAACGCATGGCCCTCGTGGCCGGCACCTAGGACTGAACGATGGCAACCACGCTCAACCCCTCCGAAATCAGCGACCTGATCAAGACCCGTATCGAGACGGTCAAGCTGTCTGCGGAGTCGCGCAACGAAGGCTCCGTGACCAGCGTGTCCGACGGCATCGTGCGCATCTTCGGCCTGGCCGACGTGATGCAGGGCGAAATGATCGAACTGCCCAATAACACTTTCGCGCTTGCGCTGAACCTGGAGCGCGATTCGGTCGGCGCGGTGGTGCTGGGCGATTACGAGAACCTGCGCGAAGGCGACGTGGCCAAGACCACCGGTCGCATCCTGGAAGTGCCGGTGGGTCCGGAGCTGCTGGGTCGCGTGGTCAACGCACTGGGCGAGCCGATCGACGGCAAGGGCCCGTTGGGCGCGACCCAGACCGCACCGGTGGAGCGTGTTGCGCCGGGCGTGATCTGGCGCAAGTCGGTCGACCAGCCGGTGCAGACCGGTTACAAATCTGTCGATGCGATGATCCCGATCGGCCGTGGCCAGCGCGAGCTGGTCATCGGCGACCGTCAGACCGGCAAGACCGCGCTGGCGATCGATGCGGTGATCAACCAGAAGGGCACCGGCATCAAGTGCGTGTACGTGGCGATCGGCCAGAAGGCCTCGACTGTTGCCAACATCGTGCGCAAGCTCGAAGAAAACGGCGCGCTGGCGCACACCGTGGTGGTGGCCGCGACCGCGTCCGAATCGGCCGCGATGCAGTACATCAGCCCGTATGCCGGCTGCACCATGGGCGAGTACTTCATGGACCGCGGCGAAGACGCGCTGATCGTGTACGACGATCTGTCCAAGCAGGCCGTGGCCTACCGCCAGATCTCGCTGCTGCTCAAGCGCCCGCCGGGTCGCGAAGCCTACCCGGGCGACGTGTTCTATCTGCATTCGCGTCTGCTTGAGCGCGCTGCGCGCGTGTCCGAGGAGTACGTGGAGAAGTTCACCAACGGTGCGGTGACCGGCAAGACCGGCTCGCTGACAGCGCTGCCGATCATCGAGACCCAGGCCGGCGACGTCTCTGCGTTCGTTCCGACCAACGTGATCTCGATCACCGACGGCCAGATCTTTCTGGAAACCGACCTGTTCAACGCCGGCATCCGTCCGGCCGTGAACGCCGGTATCTCGGTGTCGCGCGTCGGTGGTGCGGCCCAGACCAAGATCATCAAGAAGCTCTCCGGCGGCATCCGTATCTCGCTGGCGCAGTACCGCGAGCTGGCGGCGTTCGCGCAGTTCGCTTCTGATCTGGACGAAGCCACCCGCAAGCAGCTCGAGCGCGGCCAGCGGGTCACCGAGCTGATGAAGCAGAAGCAATACGCGCCGATGTCCATCGCCAACCAGGCGCTGTCGATCTATGCCGTCAACGAGGGTTACCTTGATGAAGTGCCGGTCAACAAGCTGCTGGCATTCGAGGAAGGCCTGCACGCCCACTTCGCCAACACCCAGGGTGAGCTGATCTCCAAGATCAACGCCACTGGCGGTTGGGACAGCGACATCGAAGCTGGTTTCAAGAAGGGCATCGAAGAGTTCAAGACCACGGGCAGCTGGTAAACGCACCGGGACCAGGGAACCGGGAACGGGGACCGCGCAAGCGGAGTTCCCGGCTCACCCCGCCCCAGGTACCAGACACTAATTACGACGCGTGATTGCGGTGCCCTTCCGGGGCCCGGGTCCCGGGTCCCGAGAAAAGATATGGCAGGCGGACGCGAAATCAAAACAAAGATTAAGAGCGTGCAGAACACCCGCAAGGTGACGCGCGCGCTCGAAATGGTCTCGGCCTCCAAGATCCGCAAGGCGCAGGACCGCATGAAGACCTCGCGCCCCTACGCGCAGGCGATGAAGCAGGTGATCGGGCATCTGGCGCAGGCCAGTACCGATTACCAGCATCCATTTCTGGTCGAGCGTGAGCAGGTCAAGCGGGTTGGTTACATCGTGATCTCTTCCGACCGCGGCCTGGCCGGCGGTCTGAACAACAACCTGTTCCGCAAGATGCTGGGCGAAGTGCGCCCGTGGCAGGAGCAGGGTGCCGAAATCGACGTGGTGACCATCGGTCAGAAGGCCTCGGCGTTCTTCCGTCGCATCAAGGTCAACATGGTCGGCAGCGTCACCCATCTGGGCGACAGTCCGCAGATCGAGCAGTTGATCGGTGTGATCAAGGTGATGCTGGATGCCTTCATCGAAGGCAAGGTCGACCGCGTGTATCTGGTCTACAACCGCTTCGTGAACACGATGACGCAGAAGGCCAGCTTCGATCAGCTGCTGCCGCTGCCGGCCGCCGAGCACAAGGTGGCGCATCACGACTGGGATTACCTGTACGAGCCCGATGCCGCCAGCGTGCTGGAGCACGTGATGATGCGTTACATCGAGTCGCTGGTGTACCAGGCCGTGCTGGAAAACGTGGCCTCCGAACATGCTGCGCGCATGGTGGCGATGAAAGCCGCCAGCGACAACGCCAACAAGATGATCGGCACCTTGCAACTGGTCTACAACAAGGCGCGTCAGGCGGCGATCACCCAGGAAATTTCGGAAATCGTCAGCGGCGCGGCCGCCGTATAAGAACGGCCGGGATTGGGGATTCGGGATTGATTGAAAGCGCAGCGAACCGCGCCTTTACGAATCTCCAATCACGCATCCCACATCACAAAATTCAACGAGATGGCATCTGCCACTCGGACAAAGCATCGCTAACCGGAGCAGCAAAATGAGTCAGGGCAAGATCGTTCAGATCATCGGCGCGGTCGTCGACGTCGAATTCCAGCGCCATGAAGTGCCGAAGGTCTATCACGCGCTGAAGGTCGAGGGCACCGCCATCACCCTGGAAGTGCAGCAGCAGCTCGGCGATGGCGTGGTGCGCACGATTGCGCTCGGCTCCACCGACGGCTTGAAGCGTAACCTGCTGGCCACCAATACCGAGCGCGCCATCTCGGTGCCGGTCGGCGCCGGTACGCTGGGTCGCATCATGGACGTGCTGGGTCGCCCCATCGACGAAGCCGGCGACGTGCAGGCATCGGACCATTGGGAAATCCACCGCGCCGCACCGTCGTACGAAGACCAGTCCTCCAGCACCGAACTGCTGGAAACCGGCATCAAGGTCATCGACCTGATGTGCCCGTTCGCCAAGGGCGGCAAGGTGGGTCTGTTCGGCGGCGCCGGTGTCGGCAAGACCGTCAACATGATGGAATTGATCAACAACATCGCCAAGGCGCACAGCGGTCTGTCCGTGTTCGCTGGCGTGGGCGAGCGTACCCGTGAGGGCAACGACTTCTACCACGAGATGAAGGACTCCAACGTGCTGGACAAGGTCGCGATGGTGTACGGCCAGATGAACGAGCCGCCGGGCAACCGTCTGCGCGTTGCGCTGACCGGCCTGACCATGGCCGAATACTTCCGCGACGAAAAGGACGAGAACGGCAAGGGCAAGGACGTGCTGCTGTTCGTCGACAACATCTACCGCTACACGCTGGCCGGTACCGAAGTGTCCGCGCTGCTCGGCCGTATGCCGTCGGCAGTGGGCTACCAGCCGACCCTGGCCGAAGAAATGGGCGTGCTGCAGGAGCGCATCACCTCGACCAAGAGCGGTTCAATCACCTCGATCCAGGCCGTGTACGTGCCCGCGGACGACCTGACCGACCCGTCGCCGGCGACCACCTTCGCCCACCTGGATTCCACCGTCACGCTGAGCCGTAACATCGCATCGCTGGGGATCTACCCGGCCGTGGATCCGCTGGATTCCACCAGCCGCCAGATGGACCCGCTGGTGATCGGTCACGAGCATTACGACACCGCCCAGCGCGTGCAGCAGACCTTGCAGAAGTACAAGGAACTGAAGGACATCATCGCCATCCTGGGCATGGATGAGCTGAGCGAAGAAGACAAGCAGTCGGTGTCGCGCGCGCGCAAGATCGAGCGCTTCTTCAGCCAGCCCTTCCACGTGGCCGAAGTGTTCACCGGCTCGCCGGGCAAGTACGTCTCGCTGAAGGACACCATCCGCGGCTTCAAGGCGATCTGCGACGGCGAGTACGACCACCTGCCGGAGCAGGCGTTCTACATGGTCGGCAGCATCGAAGAAGCGGTCGAGAAAGCCAACAAGATGAGTGCCAAGGCGTAAGCGCCGGGATTAGGCATTTGAGATTTGGGATTCGGTACGGCGGTGAGCGGGGTGCGGAGACGAGGTAAGCGATCACAGCGAAAGCTGCGGTTGCCAATCCCGAATCCCTAATCTCCAATCCCCGCCTCACAACGTGAGGTACCATGAGCACTATCCGTTGCGACATCGTTAGCGCCGAGAAGGAAATCTTCCACGGTGAGGCGACGCTGGTCGTGGCCACCGGCGAGTTGGGCGAGCTGGGCATCGCGCCCAAGCACGCACCGCTGATCACGCGTCTGAAGCCGGGCAAGGTGGTGGTCACCACCGCCAGTGGCGAGCAGTTGGACTTCGCCATTTCCGGCGGCATCCTGGAGGTGCAGCCGCAGGTGGTGACCGTGTTGGTCGACACCGCGGTGCGTGCGCAGGACATCGACGAAGCCGCCGTACGCAAGGCCAAGGAAGAAGCCGAGCGACTGCTTGCCAACCGTGGCGACACGGTGGACGTGGCTCAGGCGCAGCGACAGCTGGCCGAGGCGATCGTGCAGCTGCAGGCGCTGGAGCGTTTGCGTCGTACGCTGAAACACTAAACACGATGGCGTGCGCTCCTCTGACGGCGCGCGTAAACGTGATAGCAGAGGCACCGCCACACGTCGGTGTGGAGTGGAAACGCCGACCATCGTGTCGGCGTTTTCGTTTTTAGAGATGCGCCTGCGTGGCGCGGCCCAAGCGCACCGGGGCAGCAGGCACACTGCCTGCCTCGCGCCATGCCGCCTTCTTCAGGCAGCGTGGCCTCTCACTCATGCATGTTGAGGAACATCCAATGACCCGCACGATCGATGGCTTGCGCAGTTACGCGCTGACCGGCCTGCTGGCCGTCGTGCTGCTGGGTTGTGCACTGCCTGTGCGTAGCCAGCCGCCGCTGGACCCGTTGCTGGATCGCATCGTGCAACGCAATGCGATTGGCGATGCGGTGGCGCTGAGCAAGTGGGACAGCGGCAAGCCGGTGCTGGACCAGACACGCGAGGCGGCGGTGCTGCAGAGCGTGCGCGATCAGGCGCCTGCGCACGGGCTGGATGCCGACGATGCAGCGCGCTTCTTTGCTGCGCAGATCGAGGCCAACAAGGCAGTGCAGTACGCGCTGTTGAACCACTGGCGCGAACGTGGACGGGCGCCGGACACCGCGCGTCCGGATCTGGCGAGCTTGCGCGCGCGCCTGGATCAACTGCAAGGCGAATTGCTCGATGCATTGGCCGATGTCGCGCCGGCACGCGCAGCGTCGGAATGCCCGACCAGCACCGCGCGTGCAGCAGCGCATTACGCTGCGCAATGGCAGCTGGATGCGCTGCATCGCGCCGCGCTGGTGCGCAGCCTGGGCGATTTCTGCCACTGAAACCCGCACCGCTGCCAGCACCCACGCGCCGACCGTCCCCTTTTAGGATAGGAGAGGGCGCTCTACCGAGCAAGCGATCAGCGATGCGCTAAACGTGTGTTGGCTTATCTGCACGTGGCGGCGACACAGATCGTGTTTTCTTCAGTCGAAAGCAGCAGCGTTGTTGGTCACTGCGCTAGCGTCAGTGCGCTCGCTCAGCGATACACCAGATGCCTGCCCAGAAAAAACGACACGATCGCCAGGCCGCCTTCCACCAGCGGCTTGGCCAGCCAGGCCTGACGCAGGCCGACCAGGTCCACCGTCGCCGACAGCAGCCAGGTACTGATCAGCGTCAGTACCAGCCACATCACTGCGAAGCGTCGGAAGCGCTGCCAGCCCAGGCGCGCACCGCCTTCCTGGGCGAAGGTGTAGCGGCCGTTGAGCCAGAACCCGAGCACTGCGCCGCTGATACGTCCAAGTAGATTGGCGGGCACTGTCGGCATGCCCGCCGCGGTGGCGGCAATGAAGATGCCGCAATCCACACCCAACTGCAGGGCGCCAATCAGGGTGAACTGGCTGCCTTGGCGGAACAGACTCATGCGTGCCGGGTGATCGTGGAAGGGCGCTCATGCTAACGGCAGCGGCGCTTAAAAATCGTCATCACGCAGCAGCGGCGTGAGCAGGTCACGACGCACTGCGGATACAGCGACTAGAATTTACAGATCTCCCGCTTTGGAACGTCTCGATGACTTTGCCCCTGCATGTGGTGATCCTGGCTGCGGGCGAGGGCAAGCGCATGCGCTCGCCCCTGCCCAAGGTGTTGCAGCCGCTGGCGGGCCAGCCGATGCTGGCGCACGTGATCGCTACTGCGCGGCAGCTGCAGCCGGCTGCGATTCATGTGGTGCACGGGCACGGCAGCGAGCAGGTGCAGGCGGCATTCGCCGCACACAGCGATCTGCGGTGGGCCGAGCAACGTCAGCAACTGGGCACCGGACATGCGGTGCAGCAGGCCATGCCTGCGATCCCGGATGCAGCCACGGTGCTGGTGCTGTACGGCGATGTGCCGCTGATCCAAGGCGACAGCCTGCTGCGCCTGTTGCACGCACCCGGGCGCTTGGCGGTGCTGGTGGCCGATCTTGCCGACCCCACGGGCTATGGCCGCATCGTGCGCGATGCCGAAGGCAAGGTCGCAGCGATCGTCGAGCAGAAGGATGCCAACGATGCGCAGCGACGTATCCGCACCATCAATACCGGCATCCTCACCGCCGAATCCACCGCGCTGCGCCGTTGGCTGGGCGGTTTGTCGAACGAAAACGCGCAGGGCGAGTTTTACCTCACCGACGTGTTTGCCAGCGCTGCCGCCGATTTCACCCCGGCCGACATGGTGCATGTGCACGACCCGCAGGATGTGGAAGGTGCCAACGACCTGTGGCAACTGGCGCTACTTGAACGCGCCTGGCAAACGCGTGCCGCCCGTGCGCTCTGCCTGCGCGGCGTGCGCATGGCCGACCCGGCACGCGTGGAGCAACGCGGCACGGTGACAGTGGGTACCGACGTGCAACTGGATATCGATGTGATTCTGGAAGGCGAGGTAAGGCTGGGCGATGGCGTAGTGATCGGCCCGTTCGTGCGATTGCGCGATGTGACGCTCGGTGCCGGCACGCAGGTGCGTGCGCACTGCGATCTCGAAGGCGTGGTCACCGAAGGCGCGGTGATGATCGGCCCGTTCGCGCGTCTGCGTGCTGGCACGGTGTTGGCCGATGGCGTGCATATCGGCAACTTCGTGGAGACCAAGAAAGTGAGCATGGGCATGGGCAGCAAGGCCAACCATCTGACCTATCTGGGCGATGCGGTGATAGGCAGCAAGGTCAACATCGGCGCCGGTACCATCACCTGCAACTACGATGGGGTGAACAAGTCGCAGACCACCATCGGCAATGGCGCCTTCGTCGGTTCCAACAGCGCGTTGGTGGCGCCGATCACCATCGGCGCCAATGCCACCGTGGGCGCGGGGTCGGTGCTCACCCGCGATGCACCGGCGGGCCAGCTGAGTGTGGCGCGCCCGCGTCAGACCGTGATCGAAGGCTGGGAGCGTCCGACCAAGAAGTAGTTCTGGTGCGTGCGGCTCGGCTGCAATGCGCCGCACGCTGCACCTGTGCAGTGCAGTGACGACACTGACAGACAACGCACGTCATCACCGATCACGAGGTGCCCGATGCAAACGCGACGCTCCGCAGTCTTGTTGGTGGTGTTTCTGGCAGCGCTGCTGCCCGGCGCGGCATATGCACAGACCTTGCGGCTGTATCTGGCGCCGGATGGCAACGACACCGCAGCAGGCACCAGTGCGTCGACGGCATTGCGCAGTTTGAATGCAGCCCAGCAGCGCTTGCTCGAACGGCGGCCCACCAGCGCGGTCGATGTGGTGATTGCTGCAGGCACCTATCTGCGGCAGTCGGTGCAATGGACGTTCACCAATGGAGCGTCCATCCGGTTTATCGCAGCCTCCGATGCCGCCACACCACCGTGGTTCGACGGACGCGGTGGCGCCGTCTGGTTCACGCTGAAAGGCGGCGAGAATGCAGCCACGCGATTGTCGTTTATCGGTCTGAAGGTGAGTAATTACTGGATGGCGATGGATCTTGGCAGCAGCAAGCGCAACGAGGACGGCAACAGCGGCAACGTGATCCGCACTATGACCTTCGAGCGGATTGGCGGCATCCACGGCAGCAGCAGTGAGGCTGCGTATTCGTTCGCGGCGATCCGGTTGCAGAACTCGCGCGACAACCGCATCGAGCGCAATCGCTTCGTGTTGATCGAAAACGACACCAAGACCTCCGGCTTCATCCATGCGCTGTATCTGGCGCGCCACTCCTCCGGCAATCGCATCGAAGGCAATACGTTTACCGACGTCAATGGCGATGCGGTGCGTACCCGCGATGCCTCCGACAACACGTATGTTGGTGCCAACCGTTTCGTCATGGCAGGCAAGTATGCGGCGTTTTCGGACTGGATCAAGCCCGAGGGCGAGTGCCCCTCGCAAGGCGGGCAGTTCTTCGACAATACGGTTGGCGTTGGCTATTACGGCACGATCGACGCCACGCAAACGACGGGTGCAGACGATGCCTGTGGTGCGTTGAAAAAGCCGCGGATTGAAGAGCGCGGGACGCTTCGCGGCGACTGAAAGCGGCTCTCAAAACAGCTGCTCGCACGTGATGTCCGCGTCGCTGAAATGCTTGCGGAAGCGACGGCTTGGACCGCATGCCGACGCGTGGCATTTGCGTTTGCGCTGGCGATCGTCTTTGTCGGTCTGACGAGCAATCGCATGGCAGCAATATCACGCAAGAGTGCCCGAGACTAGCGTGCTAAAAACGTGCAGCGAACCTGTTTGATCCCAGGTGTTGATGGTGCATTATTTCCCCTCGAATGGAAGCAAGCACGATGGGCCAGGTTCTGCAGGGGAGC
>NZ_MDEJ01000110.1 GCF_002940065.1 Xanthomonas populi | reverse complement strand
ATGCCGTTATCCGTCAGAACCGTCTGCAGGGTGTAGGGCACTGCCTGGAGCACATTCTGGATCACATTGCGCAGGAACTGCGCTGCAACCAGCTTGTGGGCCGAGGCATGGAGGTCGGTGAGCGCAAACGTGGACGTCCTGTCGATGGCCACGAACAGAGCGCGCTTGCCCTCGGCCGTCTGCACCTGTGCAATGTCGATGTGGAAGTCGCCAATCGGATCGTTTTTGAACCGCTTCTTGGCGGATTTGTCGCCTGTAATCTCGGGGGGAGCCGCGAGATGTCATGGCGTTGCAGGCAGCGGTACAACGATGAGCGCGTCAGATGCGGGATGCTCGGCTGCAGTGCGTAGAGACAGTCGTCCAGCGGCAGCAACGTGTGCTTGCGGAAGGCGACGATCGCCGCCTCATCCTCAATGGAAAACACGGTGGAACACGGCTGCCTCGGCCCGGTCGGCACATCGGCAACCGAGGTCAGCTTCTTCCACTTCGCCACCGTCTTTTGGTTGATGCCGTAGCGCTTGGACAGCGCTCTCAGGCTCTCTTGACTCTGTTGTATCGCTCGACGGATCGCCTCTGTCGTGGTGGCACTCCCCTGCAGAACCTGGCCCATCGTGCTTGCTTCCATTCGAGGAAACATAATGCACCATCAACACCTGGAATCAAACAAAAGCCAGCGTGCGTGCGAAGGCGGAGCATCCGTTCCGGGTCATCAAACGGCAGTTTGGCTACACCAAGGTCCGCTATCGCGGCTTGGCCGAGAACACGGCGCAGGTACTGACGTTGTGTGCGCTGTCCAATCTATGGATGGTGCACGGGCAGCTGTTGCCGGCCAGGGGATAATGCTGCCTGGCGGCAGCTGAAGCCGCCAGAAACGCGCAAAACCCCGTCTTATAAACCCACTTTGCGCGTTCATGGCGCTCAAGATGCTGGAATTCATGCGGCCTGGAGCGTTGTCCAGACTTTCCCTAGGTCTTACGTTGATCCAGTTGGTGATTCCCGCTGATCAGCGAGGTTATCGCTTTGTTAGCGAGCTTGGGATGCGCGATGCCACGACGACACGTCACAATCGCTCTGGCCTATTTCGGACCTCGTCCATGAGCAAACCTTTTTCGCCAGCTTCCGCCCGCAATCGTGGCCCAATTCTGGAGGTGTTGCAGCGGCACTTTGCCGACCGTCGCCATGTTTTGGAGATCGGCGCGGGCACGGGGCAACACGCGGTGCATTTTGCGGCGGCGATGCCGTGGCTGCGTTGGCAAGCGAGCGATCATCCCGATCATCTTCCGGGCATGACGCAATGGCTTGACGAGGCTGCGCTGCCGAACACGCCCCCACCGATCCCGTTGCAGGCGGTGTTGATGCCCACGCCGGGTTTGGCACCAGCACCGCCGTTGCCGGTTGTGCAGGGGACGGCGGGCGGTTTTGATGCGGTGTATAGCGCCAATACGCTGCACATCATGGGCTGGCCGCAGGTGCAGGCGTTGTTTGCTTGGTTGCCTGCGGTGATGGCGCCGCAGGCGGTGCTGGCGGTCTACGGGCCGTTCAATCGCGATGGCGGGTTTACCAGCCAGAGCAATCGGGTGTTCGATACGATGTTGCGCGAGCGCGATGCGGCCTCGGGAATCCGCGATGCGGACGCGGTGGATGCGTTGGCGGCTGCGGTTGGATTGCAATTGATCGACGCTGTGGCGTTGCCGGCGAATAACGTCTGTCGGGTGTGGCGGCGAGGAGAGTGTTGATTTTGCGACGCTGTTTTTCTGTTTGGCGATTGCGATGACGCGGTACAAGCACGAGCACAGACACGGCGGCAGGTCATCGCCCGCGTCGCTCCAACCACCACAGCGCTGCAGCCGGCGTGAGCCAGGCCAGCAGCCAGGGCCAGCGGGTGCCGGGTTGCGGTGTTGGCGTGCTGGTGGTCGCGGCGGTGTTGGTGACGGCCATGGCGAGCGTAGCGTCGCGGGTTTGTTGGGTGTGTAGAACGGGTGCGTCGCTGGGTGCGCGGACGTAGAGCCAGCGTTGGTGAGGACCGGTTTGCAGACGATGCCAGCCTGCGGTTGTGGGGCAGTAGGCGGCGCACGCCTGGGCGCCGCTGGTGGGATCTATCAGCAGCGCTTGGAATGTACCCGTGGGTTCGGTGACAGCTGCGTCTGCGGCGACACCGCAAAGCGTCATGCGTTGTTGGGACCAACCTTCTTGCACCGAAGCGGGCGGGGTGCCGCCTGCGCGGGCGACAGCGCTGAACAAATGCGCCCACAGCGCGGCATGCAGGTCGCTGCGGCCGGCCAGGACCAGGGCGAAGCTGTCTTCGATCAGCCCGATGCCGATACGGCCGCGGCCTTCTGCGTGCCACCAACCCAGGGCGCTGCCGTCCTCGGCACGCGCAGCGACGATGGCATCTGTAGCGTGCGGCCGCAGGTCGCGGCGTTGTAGCGGCGGCAGGGTGCTGGCGTCCGCAGCAATCGTGTCTGATGCGCTGGATGCAGCGGCGGAGGCCAGCGACAGCGGCGCGGGGATCGGTGCGCTGGTGCTGCCGCCTGTCATCGCCAAGCCCAGCTCGCCGAGCGCTGTGCGTGCGGCGGCGTCCAATGGTCCGTCGGTGCGTACCAACACGCCCAGGCCGCGGTCGATCGCGGCGCGCACGATCTGGCGTTGCGCGTTGCCCAGGGTGACCAGGCGACGTTGATCGATGACCAGTAGGTCCAGCGTGTCCAGGCCGGCGGCGTCCAGCGCGGCGCCTTCGCCCAACTGCATGCCGGGGCCGACGGCGATCTGGCTGCGCACATCCATGCCTGCATCGCTGGCCCATCGGCGCAGGTATTTCAGTTCCGGCTGCGGTGCGCCGGCCAGCACCAGCACGCGAGCGGACGGCACTGCGGTGATCAGCACCGGCACCTGTACGCGGCCGCGTTCGGCGCCCTTGGCATCGCGCAGGCGCAGGGCGAACACCACCTGCCCCGGCGCGCGCGCCAGGCCATGCAGACGCACCTGGCCGGTTGCGTCTGCGAGGGTGGTGTCGACGATCTGTCCGGCAGGATCCAGCAGTTCTACATGCGCTGCCGGCATGCCCTGTACGCGGGCGTTAATGGCGATGGCTTCGCCTGGTGCAACAGGCGCCTGTGTCAAGACAGCGACCAGGCCCTGCGGTGGCCGGCCAAGCGCCACTCGCAGCGGTACGCCGAGTGCGTCGCGGTCGCGTGCGGGCAGGCCGGTGCCATGCACGATCAACGCGGTGGTGCCAGGCACGCGACGCAACGCGGTGGCCAGGTCCGGCACGCGTGTCACGCCCGGCAATGCGGGCGCTTCGGGCAAGGCGACCCATTGCGCGGCATCCAAGCGGATTTGATCTGCCTCGGTGCCGGCGGTGGCGACATGCAGATCGCTCGCACTGCCAGCGCGCGGCGGTGGCAACAGCACCGGGTAAAGCAGGCCGGCGAGCAGCGGTTGGGCGGCGAGCAACAGCCATCGCCGCATGCGCGAACGTGGTTGCCGAGCGTGCGCGCGCACCAGCCGCAACCAGCTCACCATCACGAGCAGTAGCAAAGCAATGCCGACCAGCCAGGGCAGCGAGAGCGTCATGGTTGCGGCTCCTGGCGCGGTGCATCTGCAGAGCGCTCGTCGCGCAGAAGCGGCGGCTCGGCGTGCTCACGCAACAGCCGCAGGCACTCCGCCGCCAGCGGCAAGCGTAGGGCCGTGCCGCCTTGCCAAAGCGGTGAGAGGGTCATGGCGTGGCTCCATGCACGGTGCATCCAGCGCGCGGTAGCCGCAGGTGCCTGGTTGCCGGGCGTGCGCGCGCGACTGAACCAGCAGACTGCTGCCAGCAGGGGAGTACCGGGGTCATGGCTGCGGCTGCCGGCTAAGTGCATCCAGATAGCGTTGGCCGCGTGCGTCCGGGGGGGCGCGTCGGTGGAGCGGTGCCGGCGGGGTGATGAGGGTGCGCCAGACTTGGGCGCGTAATCGGGCGCGGCAGGCGATGCAATCGGGTTCGGTGCGCAAGGTTTCCACCGCGGCAGCCAGGCTCAGTGGGTCGTGCAGGCAGTCTTGCTGGCGCCGCAGCCACTGCGCGTAGCGGGCCAGCGTGGCGTCCGGTACCGGCGCCTGTTCGCCCAGCGCGTCCCACAGCTGCAACGCGGACGGGTCGAGGTCCGGGCGGGTGTCCAGCCCTGCGGCACGGTCGCCCAGGCCGGCGCGGTCGCCGCTGAGGCGACGGCTTGGGTCGATCGGTGGCAGTTGCGTGCCGACCCGCGCCAGGTAGATGCGTTCGGCCTGCTGCACCTGCTTGATGAAGCCCAGCGCCTTGTTGGCGTAGGGCAGCGCGCGCTCGGGGTGGCCTCGGCGCAGTTCGCCCTCGGACTGCCACATCTGGTCCAGCGCTGCACGCAGCAGCGCGCGCGTCTGCGGGTCGAGCAGGGTGGCGGCTTCGGCATGGTCGTGGGTATGCCCGAACTCAGCCAGCACGTTGTCTGACTGGCCGAAGCTGCTGTAGTCGGGCCGGCCGGTGCTGCTGCTGTGCTCGTGGTCGTCCAGTGCGGCGGTGCCGGATGCGGATGCGTTGGCGTGGTCGTGAGCGTGTTCGTCTTGGTCGTGCGCGTGAGCAGCTGCAGCAGGCGTTGCCGGCGCATCTGCGCTGGGCATGTCGGCGGTCGGCAGATCATCGGCCGGGGCGTCGCTGGTGGGCGGGTCGTCGGCGCTTGGAGGGCCTTTGGGCGCGCCCTCGCTCTCTTCGCCCAGAAACTGGCCGTAGCGCAGCCGCAGCAGGCGCTGGTCCACGCCGATGGTGTCGGCGCGCTTGAGATAGGTGGCCGCGTCCAGACGCGGCTTTTCCTTCAGCAGCGTCTCGGCGTCGATGATGATCTGGCGCTGGCTGCGGAAATAGGCCGGCAAGGTCTGTTTGACGCTGGCTTCCAGGCCGGCGGCCATGGTCTGTTCGGGCGGCGGCCAGCGCAGGATCACGCTGCCGCTGCGGCCTTCCTGCGCGGCGGGCGCGCGGGTGTCGTGGACGATCAACTGGGCAATCAGGTCGTCGCCGGCCGCCATGCCCAGCGCCTGCGGCTGCAGCGTGGTGGAAAAACTGCGTTGCCTGGCCGGGCCGCTGCCGGTCAGGTTGCGGCGCTGGATCTTGAAGGTGATGTTCTCGCCGCTGCCCTGGGCCAGGGTCAGGCGCAGCTCGGCGTTGGCGGCTACCGCGTAATCGTCGCTGGCTTCGAAGCGCAGCGTCCAACCGCCATTGGCCGGCGTCCACAGCACCAGGCGTTGTTCGGGCGCCAGCACGCGCACCTGCGGTGGGCGGTCGGGCAGTATGTCGAGGCGATGCAGGTGGCGGTCGGCCGGCGCGCCGTCGATGAGGAGGCGATACAGGCTGGCGCGCTCGGCGATCCATTGGCCTTGCCACTGGCCGGTACTGCCTTGCCGGGGCAGCGCGACGAGGCGCCCGTCGGTGAGCCGCAGCGCCACCGAGCGTGGGGCCGGGCTGACCTGCAGCTGCCACTCCAGCCGGGTGCCGGTTGGCACGCGCGCATCCAGGCCGGGCAGGCGTGCGGGTGCCCAGCCGGTGTAAGCGGGCGGGGTGCTGTGTAGACGGGCCTGACCCAGCGTGGGGGCGCCGGTGCTGGCACGGGCGGCGACAACGCGGTCGTTGCTTGGCGCGGGCTGGGTGGCGCGGTGCGGCCACAGCAGCAGCGCGACGCAGGTGATCAGGCCGAGCAGGCTGCATGGCCAGGCGCGCCGCCATGGCCAGGCCGGGCGTAGATCGCGCGGGCTGGTGCGCAGTCGCTGCTGCAGGCGTTGCCGTTGCAGGGTCTGCAGCGGGCCAATGTATTCGGTCGAGGCGAACAGTAGATCGCTGCTGTCTTCCAGATCCGCTTCGCGATCCAGCCGGCGGATCAGCCAGGTCTGGTCGAGCCGGCGTGCCGCCAGCATCGCCGCTCCACTCGGTGCCAGCATGCCTAGGAGCAGCAGCGGCACGATCGCCATGTGCGCACCGGTGCGCCATGCCAGCAGCACCGGAACCACGGCCAGCGGCAGCACGAACAGCAGCACGAACAGCAGCACGAACAGCAGCACGAACAGCAGCACGAACAGCAGCACGAACAGCAGCACGAACAGCAGCACGCCTGCGGCCTGCCGTCGCCGTGCCGCCTGCCATGCGTGTTGCAGCGCAGGCGTGCTCATGCCGCCTCGCTCCGGCGTGACGCCGTGGCGAGCCAGCGTTCGATCGCAAACAGCGGCAGTACGAGGCCGATCAGCCAAGGCGCCAACGCCCAAGGTGCGGTGGTCAGGCGGATGGCTGCAGGACCACGCTCTGGTTGATGGGTCTGTGCCAGTGCGCGCTGTGGTGCGGGTGTCAGCTGCAGGGCGTCGTGCAGGCGGGTGGGGAAATCGGCGTCCAACAAGGCAGGCAGCTGCTGCGGCTGCAGCGGCGCGGCCCAGCGCAGCAGACGTCCGCGACCGAACGCGGTGGCGTCGATCAGCGGCGCGCCGTGTGCGTCCTGTAGCATTGGCTGCGGTGGCCCGGCGAGTGCAGCTGGGGCCGACGTCTGCGCATCGAGCAGCAGTTGCCCGCCGGCTGCGACCCAGGCGATGACTGGCGCAGGCGGTGCGCTATGCGGTAGCCATGCCACCACCGTGTTGGGTGGCCAGCGCGCTGGCACTGCGGTGTCGGGCGCGCCGACCGGTAACGCACCAGGCAATGCCCAGGCGGCATGCACGGCGCGCAGATAGCGCAGGGCCGGCTCGGCGGGGTCGTCGGCGATGGCTTGCAGCCGCAGCGGCGCGACCGCTGCGACGGTGGCGAGCGGCGATTGGCCGGGCACTACCTGCCAGTGCACTGCGCGCGACAGCTGCAGGCGCTGCGCATCCAGCGGCCCCCATTGGGACGGCACGATCACGCTGAGCGCGGTGTCCGGCGGCAGGCTGGCATCGAGTTCGCGCAGCAAGCTGCTGACCGGCTGCGCGGTGCTGACGGGCGCGGTGAGGTGTGTCGTATCGGCATCGATCGGCGGGAAACCCGGTGCCAGCCATACCCACTGCGCGCTTTCTGTTTGACTGAGGGCGCGCGCTGCAGCCAGATCCACGCCAGGACTTACCGCAATACGCGGGCGCGCATCCTGATGGTCGCGCAAGGCCGGCTCGGCCAGCAGCAACGCCAATGCCGCCAGCAACAGCAAGCGCACCAGCAGCAGCGGCCATTCGTCGAAACGTACCCGATGCCGTGGCCGCGGTAGCGCACGCAGCCAGCGCAGCGCGGCAAAGTCGGTGGGCCGGTGTTCGCTGCGCCGTGCCAGATGGATCAGCAGCGGCAGCAGCAGTGCGGCCAACGCGGCCAGGCCGGCGGGGAAGAGCAGGAGCAGGTTCACTGCCACGCCACCTCAGCGGCGTGCGCGATGAGGTGCAATGACGGTACGTCGCTGAGACGGGTGTATTGGCTCATCGCCCCGCACCGTGGCCAAACAATTCGCGCAATGCCGCATCAGGTGGTGCATCCAGATAATGCAGCGCATGCGCAATGCCAGCGGCTTGCCAGCGGGCCTGCCGCGCGCGCTGTGCATCGCCGAAGCGCTGCAAGTATGCGGCGCGCATCGCGGCGCCATCGCCGAGCAGTTCTTCGCCGGTTTCCGGGTCGCGGAAGCGGTGCCCGCCGCTGAAATTGAAATCGCGTTCGTCGCAGGTCAGCACTTGCAGTTGCACTACTTCGCGACGTGCGGCGGCGAGTTTCTCCAGGGCTCCGACCAGGTCTTCGTCGAAGCCATCGCCGACCGACAGCACCAACGCATGTGCGGCGATGCGTTCCCACAGCGGACGCAGTGCGTCCAACCCAGGCCAGCGCCCACCGGCACGCAGCCCGTGCAAGGCCAGCCAGAGTCGGTCGCGTTGACGCGGACCGCCGCCCGCAGGCACGGCCACCACGCCATCGCCATGCACGGCGAACAAACCGACCTGATCGCCCTGACCTAGCGCGACTTCCGCAGCGCATGCCGCCAAGGTCGCCATTGCCTGCAAGCGCGTGTAACGCGGGCGCGCTTGATCGGCCTGACCAGCCGAGGCGGTGGCATCAAGCAACAACCACAGCGTGAGCGGGTTTTCGCGCTCGGCTTCGCGCACAAAAAAACGGTCCGAGCGGGCGTAGAGTTTCCAGTCGATCTGGCGCAGCGCATCGCCGGGTTCGTAAGCGCGGTATTGCGCAAATTCCAGCCCGGCGCCACGGCTGCGGCTGGCGTGCTGGCCGATGCCGTGCGCACCCTGTGCGTGGCGCGCACGCAGCTGCAAACCGCGCAAGCGGCTGCGCAGCTCGCTGGGAATCAATGCCGGCACCTCCATGCTCACGCCGCTGTGTACCTCACGCCGGGAACGGCACGGCGCGCAGCAGCGCGGCGACCACATCGTCGGCTGTGCGTTGTTCGGCCTCGGCCGCGAACGACAGCAGCAGGCGGTGACGCATCACTGGCGCTGCGAGCGCGATGACATCCTCGCGCGTTGCGGCAAAGCGACCGTGCAGCAATGCGCGCGCCTTGGACGCCAGCACCAGCGCTTGCCCGGCGCGCGGGCCAGCGCCCCATCTGATCCATTGACGCACCTCATCGCTGACCTGCGGGCCTGGGCGGCTGGCGCGCACCAGGCGGTTGATCCAGGTCAGCAGATCCGCGCCCACATGCACTTGCCGTACCTGTTGCTGCAGCGCCAGCACGCTGTCCGCGTCCATCACCACCGGCACCTGCGCACTCGCGGTGCCGGTGGTCTGGGTGAGGATGTCGCGCTCTTCCTGCTCGCTGGGGTAGTCCACCCGCACATGCAGCAGAAAACGGTCCAGCTGCGCTTCCGGCAGCGGATAAGTGCCGGCCTGTTCGATCGGGTTCTGCGTGGCCAGCACGAAGAACGGCGCCGGCAACGCATAGGTGGTGCCGGCATAACTCACCGTGCGCTCGGACATTGCTTCCAGCAACGCAGCCTGGGTCTTGGGCGGGGTGCGATTGAGTTCGTCGGCCAGGAGCAGATTGGTAAAGATCGGCCCTTGCTGAAAGCGGAAGCGCCGATGTCCGGTGCCGTGATCTTCTTCCAGCAACTCGGTGCCGAGAATATCGCTGGGCATCAGGTCAGGGGTGAACTGCACGCGGCGGAACTGCAGCTCCAGCGCGTGCCCCAGCGAGCGTACCAGCAGCGTCTTGCCCAGGCCGGGCGCGCCTTCCAGCAGGCAGTGACCGCCGGCAAGCAGGCCGATCAGCAGTTGCTCCACCACTGCGTCCTGGCCCACCACGGCCTGGGCCAGGGCCGCACGCAGCGCGCCGAGTTGGGAGAGCTGGTGGGTAAGGATGTCGTCGTTGCGGGAAGTCATGTGGGAAGTCTCGTTGTATGGCTGCTGGCGTAGGAGCGCGCTTGCGCGCGATGCCTTACCGGTGAATCTTCATCGCGCGCCAGCGCGCTCCGACGGATCGATCTCAGTTGGTCAACGCATACATCACGATGTTGACGCCGAACTTGGTGTTGTCTTCGGCCAGAAATCGCTTGTTACGCCAGTCGTAATCCCATTCGCAGCCGTAGTCTTTGTTGCTGTACAACACGCCGAGCCGGCCATCGATGCTGATGCCCTTGAGATAATCGTGCACCAGATCGTCGCCCCAGCCATTGAGCTCGAAGCTGGTGGCGGGCGGGCCATCCGGGAATTTGAAGAACGCGTTGTAGAGGCGGTGGCTCTTGGGTAATTTCTGCAGCGCCGTCTTGCCGAAGATGGAGGTCATCTGCGCCTCGAACGAGGTGGCGAACAGGCCGTCGATATCGTGGTTGCAATCGTCCACCAACACGAAGCCGCCATTGCGCACGTACCGTTCGAAATTGCGTCGCTCGACCGGATTGAATTCCACCAGCTTGTGTCCGGACAGATAGCAGAACGGCGCCTGCAACATGCGCGGATCGGCCAGATCCAGCACATGTTCCTGCGGGTCCACGCGCAGTTGCGTGTAATCGATCAGCGAGGTGATCAGGTTGGACGGCATACGCGCATCCACGTCCCAATCGCCCGAATCGTAGCGCAGCCGGGTGAACCAGAAATCGTAGTTGCCCGCCGCGCGTGCACGCAGCGGTAGCGCCAGGGTTGCGGCGCTACCCAGCAGCAGGCTGAGGAAGTGACGACGAGCGGAGGAGCTCGGGACCGGGGACCGGGCACCCGGCGTGCGAGGGTCGTTGAAGCCTCAAGCTGCAGCAGCCCGCCCTTGCTTCCCGGGTTCCCGGTCCCGGGTCCCGGGTCCCGCCCCCTACTCACACCGCATCCGACAACGAAGTGAACGTAAAGTCGCGCAGCCGCATCGGTGGAATCATCATCACGTAGCTGGAGTCATCGTCAGCCACGCGCACCGGCCTGCCCAGCTCGTCGATGTTGTTGAGCATGATGATCGGCGATTCGTTGAAACGGAAATTCTTCACCGGGTGCTTGATCTGCCCGTTCTCGATGTAGAAGGTGCCGTCGCGGGTCAGGCCGGTGAGCAGCACGGTCTGCGGATCGACCATGCGGATGTACCAGGTGCGCGTGACCAGAATGCCTTTCTCGGTGCCGCGCACCAGCTCGGCGATGTTCTTGTCGCCACCGGCCATCAGCAGGTTGCCCGGCTCGCCGACGGCACGCTTGCCGTTCTTCTGCGCCCAGTAGCGCGAATACTGCAGATTGGCGATCTTGCCGTTTTCCACGATCGGCATCTTCTCGCGCGGCAGTCCTTCTTCGTCCCACGGCAGCACCGCCGCACGCGCATCCCAGGGGTCTGCGGTGATATTCACGCGTGGGTCGTAGACCTGCTCGCCGAGTTTGTTGCCGCCGCCCTTCTTGGACAGGAAGCTGCGGCCTTCGTCGGCCATGCGCGCATCGAAGTAGCGCATCATGAACGAGATCAGCCCGGCCGCCGCCGCCGGCTCCAGAATCACCGTGTACTTGCCCGGTTCCAGCGCCTTGGCTTCGGACGAATCGCTGGCCTTGCGCATCGCGATACGCACATCCTGCTCGGCCTTGAAGTCGGCGGCATCCTTCAGATTGCGCCCCACCCAGCCCGAGCCGCGGCCGTCTTCGGTACGCACGGTGCAGGTGTAGTCGAAACGCGCGCCACGCTGGTAGCCGAAGTTGCCCTTGCTGTTGGCGAAGGCGGTAAAGCTCTGGCCATCTTCCAGAAAGCCGGCTGCGATCAGGCCTTTGCCCTTGCATGGCGCGATCGAATCGGCCGCCACCTGCGCGCGAAACGCCGGGTCGATGGCGGCGGTGGAGTCGCTGAAGGTGGGGCTGGACGTGTAGGTCTGCTTGTCCACTGCCGACATGAATTCCGGATTTTCCGGCGCCAGCCGCGCCAGATCTTCTGCACGCCGCACCACGCGCTCCAGCGCGGCGTCGTCGAACTCGTTGATGGTGGCGATGCCCATGCGCTTGCCGAACGCCACCTCCACCTGCAGCTCGGTGTTGTCGACAATGCCGCTGGTGGACACGTGATTGAGCGCAAAACGGATATTGCCGTCGATCGCGCCGGTGAGCTGTGCGGTGCACTCATCGGCCTTGGACAACGTGATGACCTTGTCCAGAATGGCCTTGGCCTGCGCTTCGGTAAGGATGCTCATGCGGGTTTCTCCTGTTAGCCGAGCGAGCGGGCGGTGCTGATGACGTTGATGCCATCGAAGCGAGCGGTGGACGAACCATGCGAGACCGCCGAGGACTGGCTCGGCTGGCCCTTGCCGTCGAAGAACGAGCCGCCCAGGCGGTAATCGCGTTGATCGGCCACCGCGCTGCAGGCGTTCCAGAATTCCGGGGTGCGGATCTGGTAGGCCACGTCCTCGAGCATGCGGGTGATTGCGCCGTTCTTGATCTCGTAAAACAGCTGGCCACCGAACTGCGCGTTGTAGCGCTGCTGGTCGATGGAGAACGAGCCGTCGCCGATGATGTAGATGCCGTTTCCCACGTTCTTGATCAAATCGCTCACGCTCAGCGGTGTCTTGCCGGCCGCCAGCGACACGTTGGCCATGCGCTGGAACTGTACGCTCGACCACGAGTCTGCATAGCAGCACCCGTCGGAGGCGGTCTTGCCGAGGATATGCGCCTGATCGCGGATCGCCTGGTAGTCCACCAGCTTGCCGTCGCGGATCAGATCCCACTGTTTGGTCTTGACGCCTTCATCGTCGTACCCCACTGCGCCCAGGCTACCGGGTTGCATCTTGTCGGCCAGGATATGCACCTTGTCGCTGCCGTACTGGAAGCCGGCCTTGAGCTTGTCGAGCGTGGCGAAGCTGGTGCCGGCAAAGTTGGCCTCGTAGCCCAGCACGCGGTCCAGTTCCAGCGGGTGGCCCACCGATTCGTGGATGGTGAGCCAGGTGTGCGAGGGGTCCAGCACCAGGTCGTACTTGCCCGGCGTCACCGACGGCGCCTTGAGCTTTTCCTGCGCCTGTTTGGCGGCCGCAATGGCGTCTTCCTGCATGTCATAGGACGAGCCGTAGTTCACCACGCCGTTGGGCGAGACGAACTTGCCCGATGCCGCGCCATCCAGATATTCGTAGCCCAGCCCCATCGGCGCGGATAGCCCGTCGCGGGTGCGGAACTTGCCGCTGGCCTTGTCGATGGCTGTCACGCTCATCGGTGCCCAGATGCGGTGCACGTCCTGGTCGATATAGGAGCCATCGGTGCTGGCAAAATACTTCTGTTCGTTGACCACGAACAGCATCGAGTTGACAAAGTTGGCGCCAGCGGCAGTGGCGGCGGCATTCACGCCCAGCAGCAACTCCACCTTGTCCTTGATCGGCACCGCCATCGCGTTTTTCTTGATCGGTGTCTTCCAGCTCACCTCGCCCACGCCAGGCGTTGGCGCCAGCTGCACCGGCGTGCCCTGCACCTTGGCATTGGCCCTGGCGATCGCCGCGGCCTGCTGTGCGGCCTTGGCCACGCTTTGCTCGGTGAGTGCGTTGGTGGCGGCAAAGCCCCAGGCACCGCCGACCAGGACACGGATGCCCACACCGATGGATTCGGTGTTGACCACGTTCTGCACCTTGTCTTCGCGGGTGATCACGAACTGGCTCAGATAACGGCCGATACGCACATCGCAATAGCTCGCACCGGCCTGGCGTGCGGCGTGGAGGCCGGCATCGGCCAGGCGCTTCTTGCGTCCCACATCCAGTTGCGTCAACAACTGCTCGGCGGCGATGGCCTTGCCGAAGTGTGCGGGCACAATCAGCCCACCCATGGTCAGCCCGGTCAGGGCCAGGAAATCACGTCGCTGCACGGCAACTCCCTAATAGTCCCGCGCGGCGCGCAGGTGATCTGGTGACGCGCAGATGGTTATCTGCACGGTATCTGCGATTCTTGCCGGGGTGCCTCAACTCTGGATCGCACCACCAACGGCTGTGACGTGATCCAGGCGACCTGACCTGAGCGACTTCACCGCCAAGTGGAGTCGCTCAGGTCATCCAGCCGTCTGGATCTTCC
>NZ_MDEJ01000109.1 GCF_002940065.1 Xanthomonas populi | reverse complement strand
GATCATGTCTGTCGTTCTCCGCTGGCAGGGCGTCAAGTCAATGATGGCAGATTGCTGGGGTTTTTAGAGGCTCCTAGTAGATGTGCCAACCGCGCGGCGGCTTCGGCATTGACCGCTTCGGGGCCTGCGATTGGAAGCGAGACATACCGCAAGCCAAGGCATGCGGCTTCGCTGGCTTCGTCGTAGGTGATCGGCTCGTCTGCGGCGCGCAAGTTGATGATGCTGCGCACGCCGGCGGATGCAAGCGCGGCGAGATCGTCTGCAGAAGGCTGTCCGCTGGCGTACAGACCAGGTGCGAACAAGATTGCGGTGTGCATGCAGGATCCTCTTCGAAAGTGCGACGTGTGTGCCCTGGATGCGCGGGCCGATGGCGCGCGAACGTGCATCACATGTGCTGCAGTCAGCCCAGTGCGATCATGGCGCGGCTGAGCATGTACAGCGCAACGACGCTGATCAAACCGGCGAGTATCAGATTGAGCGCACCTTTGCGATCGGCCAGCTGCGTGGCGGTGCGTGAGCCCAGCACGCTGCCGAGCGCGCCCCCGGCGATGAACGCGGCTGCCAGTGGCCAGGCAATCAGCCCAGAACTGGCGTAACTGATCGCCGTGGTCAGTCCGAAGCTGACCACCGCAACTAACGACGATCCCACGGCGAACAGGATCGGCATGCCGGTGGAGGCCATCAGCCCTGGTACGACAAGAAACCCGCCGCCGATCCCGAAGAAGCCGGACAGCAGCCCGGTGGCGGTTCCCGAGGCGATCAGCTTCGGCGCATTACTTCGATTGAGCACCGCGCCTGGGTCGCCGTGTTGGCCGCGCGAACGTGCCATCAGGGTGGCTACCACCAGCATCAGCAGTGAGAAAAGCGCGAGCAGTTGCTGGCCGTCCATCGCCTTGCCGAAGATCGCCCCGATCCATGCACCACCGACGCCGGCAGCCGCAAACATTGCCGCGCATGGCCACTTCACGTTGTGCTTGCGCGCATGGTTGGACAAGCCGATCAACGCGTTGGCAGCCACCGCGATCGCGCTGGTGCCGATGGCGACATGCGGATCTTCTACGCCGACCAGATAGACCATCAAAGGCACGGCGAGAATCGAGCCTCCGCCACCGACCAGCCCCAACGTAAATCCCACGGCAGTGCCGGATAGCGTACCGAGCAGGTACTGCAGCGTGGTCATTCGCTTTGCTGCGCAGGCGCGCAATATGCGGCGTATAGCGCATTCAGTACGCCTACTGCTGGCCCCTGCACCAAGGCGTAGTAGATTGTCTGAGCTTCGCGTCGAGTGGTGACCAGGTTCATTTCGCGCAGCACCGCCAAGTGTTGCGACAAGGCGGACATGCTCAGGCCGGTCAGCGGTTGCAGCTCGCCCACCGAGCGCTCGCCCTCTACCAGCTGGCACAGCACCAGCAAGCGTGACGGATGCGCGAGGGCCTTGAGCAAACCGGCGGCTTGTTCGGCAAGCAGCGCCATCTGCTGTGGGGACGGCAATTGGCGGGAGACGGGCGGGCTGGGACGGGTCATCGGAAAGAGTGGCATGCAGTGGTATTGACAGTAAATTTAGTCGATACTAATTTAGATAAATCTAAAACAATAAGCAATGGGCGACCACAATGACCCCTGAAGTGATGGGCTTTTACGACACGGCGACGTTCACCTTCACCTACGTGGTGTACGACCGCGAGGGGGGGGCTGCCGCCGTCATCGATCCGGTACTCGACTACGATGCCGCTGCGGCACGAATCTCCACCGCATCGGCAGACCGCGTGCTGGCCTTCGTCGCCGAGCACCGCTTGCGCCTGGACTGGATCCTGGAAACCCACGCCCATGCCGATCACCTCACCGCTGCCTCCTACTTGAAGCGCATGACCGGCGCCAGGGTTGCCATCGGCCGTGGCATCACTGGTGTGCAGCAGCGCTTCAAGCAGCTGTTTGGGCTAGCGCCGGAATTTGTCGCCGACGGACATCAATTTGATCGCCTGTTCGATGCTGGCGATATTTTCGGCATCGGCGGGCTGGACGCACGCACCATCGCGACACCCGGGCATACCGCCGATAGTCTGACGTACCTGATCGGCGATGCCGCGTTCGTCGGCGATACGCTGTTTGCGCCCGACACCGGGACTGCGCGCACCGATTTCCCCGGGGGCGACGCGCAAACGCTGTATCGCTCGATCCACGCGCTACTCGCGTTACCGGCCGCTACGCGCCTGTTCCTGTGTCACGACTACCCGCCGGAAGGGCGTGAGCCGATGGCGCAAACCTCGATCCAGGCGCAGGCCCAGCACAACGTGCATGTCGGTGGCCAGATCGGAGAGCAGGCATTCGTCAGGTTGCGGACCGCACGCGATGCCCGGCTCGCCGTGCCCAAGCTCATCCTGCCCGCGTTGCAGGTGAATATCCGCGCCGGCGAACTGCCGCCGCCCGATTCCAACGGCATCTGCTACCTGCGCATGCCGATCAACCAATTGGGTGCACTGTGATGACGTCCTGGATGACTGCGCTGACCGGCGGGGTGTTGATCGGCCTGGCTGCGACCCTGTTGTTGTGGCTCAACGGTCGCACGGCCGGTATCAGCGGCATCGTCAATGGAGTGCTGTTTCCGGTGGCAGGCGAACTCGCATGGCGGGTGGTGTTTCTCAGCGGCATGATTGTTGCCGCTGGTGTGTACATGACGTTGGTGCCATCGGCACCGATGCCGCGCACCGACTCTTCGCGCGCCGGATTGGTGGTCGCCGGGTTGCTGGTGGGTGTTGGAACGCGCATGGGCAATGGCTGTACCAGTGGACATGGCGTGTGTGGACTGGCGCGAGGATCGACACGGTCGCTGGCTGCTGTCATCACCTTCATGGCGAGCGCCATGGTCACCACGTTCATTGCGCGCCATCTCTGGAGTGCGGCATGAAGAAATTCCTGCTCGCGATTTTTGCGTCCGGCAGCTTGTTCGGGCTGGGGCTTGCAATGTCGGGCATGACAGATGCGCGCAAGGTTCTTGGGTTCCTCGATGTGACCGGTGCCTTCGACCCGACGTTGTTATGCGTTCTGGGCGGTGCGGTCACTACCAGTGCAGTGCTGTTCGGTGCGGTGTTGCGTCGCCAGCGCCCGGTGCTTGCCGCAGCGTTTCAGCTGTCTCACCTGCGTCGTATCGATCTGCCGCTGCTTGGCGGCGCGGCGCTGTTCGGGATCGGCTGGGGGCTGGCGGGGTATTGCCCCGGCCCGGCGCTAGCGGGCTTGGGTGTTGGCTCAGTCGAGGCGATGTGGTTTGTGCCTTCAATGCTGGTCGGCAGCCTGCTGCACTGTGTGCTGACTGCCGGCAATGGCACCACTCCTGTTGAGAAACCCGCAGATATCGCCTCCAGTTGAGCGCTACGGCCTCTTTCGCCGCGTGCCGGTTCACGGCCTGCTGTGACGACACTGCGAGACCGCATGGGTAGCGACAATCGCGACGACTAACTGCTCCACCAGCTACCGCGCGCAGGTAATGCGAGGTCAGCAAGGTTCTTGCACACTATGCGCCAGCGCTGACCTTCACCGGGTACCGGCGTCCTGATCCCGAGGGTCATTGGTCCTTATGCAGTCACCTCACCACCACGAGACGCACCCTGCGCATTCGACCGCCGCGCGACTGCGCCAACCGCTGGATTGGCTGCGCAGGCAGTTACGCGCCAACGATCTATGGTTCATCGGGCTGGCGGCGGTGGTGGGGCTGATCGCCGCGGCATTGATGGTGGTGCAGGCCGGCATTGCGCACGCTCTGCAGGCCTGGCTGTATGGCCTTGCGCCAGGTGAGCTGCTCAGTACCGCCGAATCGATAACCACCACCCAGTTGTTGGTGCTGCCGTTGGGCGGATTGTTGGTGGGCCTGGTGGCATTGCTGGCGCGGCGACGAAAGCGGCCACTGGTGGATGCGGTGGAAGCCAATGCCTTGCACGGCGGGCGCCTGTCGATGCGCGACAATCTGATCGTTGCAGTGCAGACGCTGCTCTCCAATGGCTTTGGTGCGTCGGTGGGGCTGGAGGCCACCTACACGCAGATGGGATCGGGCGCCGGCTCGCAACTGGGCCGGGTGTTGCGGGTACGCCGGGCGGACATGCGCACATTGGTCGGCGCCGGTGCGGCAGGCGCGATCGCCGGTGCGTTCGGGGCGCCGCTGGCCGGTGCGTTCTACGCGTTCGAGATCGTGATCGGCGCCTATACGCCGTCGGCGCTTGCGCCGGTGGCCGCAGCGGCATTGGCTGGCGCGTTCATGGCCAATGCGTTGGGTGCCGCGCCGTATTCGTTGCCGGCGGCGGTGGCCTATCAATTGCAGCCGCGCGACTATGCGATCTATATCGCGCTGGGGTTGACCTGCGCGTTGATCGGCATCGCGGTGATGCGGCTTGTAGCCGGTATCGAGCGCGCTGTGGGGCGGATCAATCTGCCGATCTGGGGCCGCCCGGTGGTGGGCGGCCTGCTGCTGATTCCATTGGCGATGTATTCGCCGCAAGTGCTGTCATCCGGGCACGGCGCACTGCATCTGGACCTGACCAGCAGTAGCACGCTGCAGGTGTTGGCCAGCTTGTTGGTGCTCAAGTGCATCGCATCGGGTATTTCGCTGGGTTTCGGTTTCCGTGGCGGCTTGTTCTTCGCCTCGTTGTTCATGGGCTCGTTGGTGGGCAGCCTGTTTGCGGTGTTTTTGAATCTGCTGGTGGGCACTGCCGCCGTGGATATGACGAGTGCTTCGTTGGTGGGAATGGCCGCATTGGCAGCGGCCATTGTCGGTGCGCCGATGACGATGGCCATGCTGATTCTGGAAGGCACGCACGACTTCGTGCTGGCAAGCGCAGTCATGGTTGCGGTGCTGGTGGCCAATACCGTGGTGCGCCAGGTGTTTGGCTATTCCTTCTCTACTTGGCGCTTGCACCTGCGTGGCGAAAACATCCGCAGCGCACGCGATGTGGGCTGGGTGCGCAATCTGTCGGCCGGCAAGATGATGCGCAATGACGCCAACCACACGGCGCACGACATCACCGCCAGCGAGTTTCGCAGGCGTTTTCCATTGGGGTCCACGCAACATGTGGTGCTCCAAGACGACGCTGGTCATTATGCCGGTGTGGTGCCGCTGGCGGTGGTGTACGCCGACAATGTGCAGGCAGAGGCGCCAGTGAGCGACTACGCCAGGCACCGCGATGCGGCGTTGCTGGCAAATACCGACATCGTGGCGGTCATGAAGATCTTCGACGCCACGCAAGCTGACGAGTTGGCGGTGATCGATACCCAACGCAAGGTGCTGGGCGTGCTGTCGGAAGGCTTCGTGCGCAAGCGCTATGCCGAAGAGCTGGAAAAACGCGAGCGCGAGTTGATGGGCGAGCGCCTTGGCGGCGATGAGTGAGGCATGCGCTGGCTGCAGCGGCTGAGACGACAGAGCGCGTGGTGCTCAGGGTGAGTGCAGACGGCCTGCCCGGCACCGAACCATGCGGGCGGTCCATGCGGCATCAGCACTGACCGCACGCATGCATCGGCGTTTTTGGTCGCTCTCGCACGTTCGGCACGCGCACAATGGCGCGCCATCGGGTTGTCCCGCCCCGCCCCGCTTCACTGCGTTAGCATCGGCATCCGCCAACAGATATTTTCTCCGACAGCATGACGCCACCCTGACCTGACCCATCACGCGCTCGCAGTTTTTCTGCGAAGGTCCAGGTGTTCGACATTCATGCTATTCGCGCCGTGTGTCTACCGGTGCGCGGAGTCGTTTCAATGTCCAGATTTTTTTCGTTGCGTCAGCAATGGCTCGGCAACGTGCGTGGCGATGTGCTTGCCGGCATCGTGGTTGCACTTGCCCTCATTCCCGAGGCGATCGCCTTCTCCATCATCGCCGGTGTCGATCCCAAGGTGGGGCTCTACGCTGCGTTCTGTATTGCGGTGGTGACCTCCATCGCCGGCGGCCGCCCCGGCATGATTTCTGCTGCGACCGGTGCAATGGCGTTGTTGATGGTGGAGTTGGTCAAGGATCACGGGGTGCAGTATCTGTTGGCGGCTACCGTCTTGGCTGGCGTGCTGCAGCTGATCGCAGCGGCAGCACGCCTGGGCACACTAATGCGCTTTGTCTCGCGTTCGGTGATCACCGGCTTCGTCAATGCGCTGGCGATTTTAATCTTTCTAGCGCAGCTGCCGGAGTTGATCGGCATGCCATGGCCGGTCTACGCGGTGTGCGCAGCGGCGTTGGCCATCATCTATCTGCTTCCGCGCGTCACCACGGCGATCCCCTCGCCGCTGGTTGCCATCGTGGTGCTGACCGCGGCATGTGCTTACTGGCAGGTCGACATCCGCAGCGTGGGCGATATGGGCCGTCTGCCCGACAGTTTGCCGGTGTTTGTGCTGCCGGATGTGCCGCTGAGCTGGGACAGCTTGCGCATCCTGCTGCCGGTGTCGACGACGCTGGCAGTGGTGGGCTTGCTGGAGTCGTTGATGACCGCGCAGATCGTCGAAGACATGACCGAGACGCCCTCGCAACGCAATCGTGAATGTGCCGGCCAAGGGTTGGCAAACATGGTGGCCGGCTGCTTCGGCGGCATGGCCGGTTGCGCGATGATCGGGCAATCGGTGATCAACGTGCGCTCCGGTGGGCGTGGGCGCTTGTCGTGCATGGTGGCCGGCGTGGTGCTGCTGCTGATGGTGGTGTATGGCGCGCCCTGGGTGCGTCAGATTCCGATGGCGGCGTTGGTGGCGGTGATGATCATGGTCAGCATCGGCACCTTCAGCTGGGCGTCGTTGCGCGATCTGCGCACGCATCCCAAGGGTTCGTCGGTGGTGATGCTCGGCACCGTGTTGGTCACGGTGTGGACGCATGACCTGGCCAAAGGCGTCCTCGCCGGGGTAGTGCTGTCGGTGTTGTTCTTCGCACGCAAGGTCGGGCGCATGTTGCAGGTGCAGGAGATCGATCGCGACGACGGTGTGCGGGTTTATACCGTGCGCGGCCAGGTGTTCTTTGCCTCTGCCGGGCAGTTTGCCGCCAGTTTCGATGCGCTGAGCACGCCGCCCGAGGTGCTGATCGACCTCCCCCACGCGCACTTCTGGGACATCAGCGCGGTGGCGGCGCTGGATCGGGTGATGCTCAAACTGCGCGCGCACGGTGCCGCCGTCGAGGTCGTCGGCTTGAATCGGGCCAGCGACACGCTGATCGAGCGGTTAGGAATCCACCGGCGCGATGGCGCGCGCGTGCGGGTTGGCCACTGAGCTCTGTCGTTCGTGTGCGGTGATGTCGGTGCCCAGCGCGGTTGTGGGCAGTGCATGCTCGTCGAGCAGCGCGCTGAGGCGGCGATGGCACTCCCGGAAGGCGAGCGCACAGGCCGGCATGTCGCAGGCGTCGAAGGTTTGCGCCTGGGCCTTCCAGGATGTGAGCAGGTCGTGCAGATCGTGGATCAGGCTCGGCATGGTGTTTACTTGGTAGGCGTGTCGATAGCGACGGACGCAAGCGCGGGGCGGATGCAGTGCAGCTGAGACGGCCTCATGCGTGACGGGATGAGGCGGCTGCGACGAGCGCTGCTGCCGGCGCGCCGGACACACATGCGCATCACATGGCCGGGAGGAGGGTGACGTTGCGGTCTTTTGCCGCTGGAGCTGATCATGAACAGTGACGAAAACGGCAATCAAGGCGTAGACGACCCGATGACCCCGCCTAACGGCGTCAAGGCGCCTGGCAGGGGCCACGCAGCGATTCAGGAGGGGCCTGCGCAGGCCAGCGAGATCGATGATGACGATGCCATCGAAGACGAAGTGGATGCCGATGAGGATCTGGAAGAAGACGATGAAGACGACGAAGACGACGAAGAGGATGACCAGTAGCCGCTGTGCATCATCGCGTGCGCTGATGCTGGGCTGAGTTCAAGGAAGATGCCGCGGGTGTTGCCGCATGTTCTGGCTGTGGCCGCGCTGGCTGCTTAAACTGGATGGCCCTCGACCACGTTGACGTCCATGGATCATTTGCCGCCACTGCCTTCCATCGCGCTTGGGCAGTACCGCCACTTCAAAGGGGGGGCCGTTACGAGGTGCTGGGTGTCGTGCGCAGTAGCGAAACGCTTGAGCTGCTGGTGCTCTACCGCCCGTTGGACAGCGATATCGGCATGTGGGTGCGACCCGATGCGATGTTTGTCGAGCAGGTCGAAGTCCAGGGGATTGAACGCCCGCGCTTTGAGTTTGTGGAGTAACGGTTGCCTGCAGCTCACTACGCCAATAGCCGATCTTTCGTCGTGCATGGCGATGGTGTGAAGCCAATCAAAAGCCCGGGCACGCCCGGGCTTTTTTACATCGCGTACCTAAACAGTGATCAGCTCAGGTCGCAATTGCTTGGCTGCGGCTAGGGGGTGGCACGCAGCATGGCCTTGACGGCGGCCGGTGCGGTGATGCCGATGGCGCTGGCGCCGTGCAGATCTTCCAGTTGGTCGATGCTGACGATGTAGCTGTCCAGCGAACCGAGCGTGGCGCTGTTGGGAATCAGCCAGCTGATGGCGCGCGTGCCGCCTGCTGGGTTGGCAGTAATGATCGTCTTCCAGAAGAAATCCGGGGTGCGGATGCCGGGGCTGGTCAGACAGTAATCGTTGCGGGTGTCGCTGTAGATCACGCCGCCATAGACCTGCACGCTGGCGATCTCGCGGTAACACTCGGTCACGTTTTCGGCGCGCACCCAGATGCCCTGGTTGAAGGTCGCCGCCTGCGGCACCATGTTGGACATCAGGTTGGCGCGACGGATGTAGGTCGCGTTGTAGTCCATGTGGTTGGAGGTCATCAGGTGGCCGCGATCGCAGCCGGTGCGCACGCTGGCGTAAGAAGCAGTGGAGGCCTGTCCGGCGCAGCCGCTGGGCAGTTCGGTATCCAGAGTGAAGCTGGACGTGCGCGCGGCCGAGCCGGTATCGGCCTGCAAGACGTATTCGTAGCGCAGCGCGGTGTGGTTGGTGCAGTCGTAGCGCAGGGTGTAACTGCCCTGGTTGAGGGTGACGACCGGTGCATTTGCGGTGGCACTGAAAGCGGTGAGCAGCGTGGTTGATTGGTCGACCCGCTGTGCGATGTTTCTTTACCAGATGATGTTCGGTTGCAGGCTCCAGCTGGAACAGCGAGACCAACTGGGTCAAGCTGCTGGACTTTTTCTCTATCGCACGTGGCGCAGCCATGGCTTCTTCCACTCGTGCCGCATTCTGCTGGGTGGTGTCGTCCATCTGGATCACCGTCTGGTTGACCTGCTCGATCACGGCCGATTGCTCGCTGGAGGCGGCAGTGATCTGGCCCATGATGTCGGTGACGCGGTTCACGCTGGCGACGATCTCGGTCATGGTGGTGCTGGCCTTGCGCACCAGTGCCGAGCCCTCGGCGACCTTGCCGACCGAGGCATCGATCAGCTCCTTGATCTCCTTGGCCGCACCGGACGAACGCTGTGCCAAAGTGCGCACTTGGCTTGCCACCACTGCGAAACCAAGGACTTGTTCGCCGGCACGTGCGGCTTCCACCGCAGCGTTCAACGCAAGCATCTTGGTCTGGAAGGCGACGCCATTGATGACGCTGATGATCTCGGCGATCTTCTTGGACGAGGTTTCGATGCCCGACATGGTGCCAACCAGCTGGCTGACCACCTCGCCCCCTTGCGAAGCCACACCGGCGCGCTGCGTGCAGGCGCGTTGGCTTGGCGTGCGTGTTCGGCGTTCTGCTTGAGGGGGGGCGGTGAGTTCTTGCGTCGAGGCAGCGGTTTCTTCCAGGTTGACGGCCTGCAACGCTGTACGCCGCGACAGATCCTGACTGCCGGCGGCAATTTCACCGGCTGCAGTGTCGATCTCCTAGGACGAATGCTGGATGCGCCCGACGATATCGGTCAGGCGGTCCAGCGCGGTGTTGGCATCGTCACGCATGCGCGCGAACACGCCGGCAAAGTTGCCGTGCATGCGTGTGGTCAGATCGCCGCTGGCAATGGTCTGCAACAACCACGACACCTCGCCAAGGCTCTTGTCCGAGGTGCTCATCCGGTGATTGAGATCCACCACAATCTTTCGGAAATCATGCTCGAACGCGGTTTCGTCGCCACGCGTGGTGAAGTCGCCCGCTGCTGCCGCCGAGGCCAGACGCTTGATCTCGCCGTTGATGGACAACAGGCTGCGCCGCACATCGTTGATCGATTGGCTGATCGCCGCCCTCCCGCCCGGCAACGGCGCCAGCTGCTGCAATAGATCGCCTGCGGCATAGCGTTCGGTCAGCGCAACGATCTGCATGGTCACCGCGAGATGGCTGGGATCAAGCCTACTAAGGATTTATCGCTGGTCGACACAATCTTCGGGTTGGGATTGGCGATGGATTGGTTCGACGCGATGCAGGCGTTTGCGCGTGTGGTTGAGACCGGTAGCTTCACCAAGGCGGCCGAGACCTTGCACATGAGCCGGGCCAGCGTGACCCAACTGGTGCAGCAACTGGAGGCACGCTGCGCGTGAGCTTGCTTAACCGCACCACGCGCCGGGTGCATGTCACTGCCGATGGCGCGGCAGATTACGAGCGCGTGTTGCTGCTGGCAGACATGGACGATGCACAGACGAGCTTGTCCGATGCGTCGGCGGTGCCGCGCGGGCGCTCGCGCGTGGATGTGCCCAGCCCATTGGCGCGTTTGATTCTGATGCCGGCGCTGCCGACATTTCATGTGCGCTATCCGGATATCCAGCTGGATAGGGGTGTGAGTGATCGCCGTGTGGATCTGATCGGCGAGAACGTGGATTGCGTGGCGCGCGGTGGCACCATCACCGATCAATCCTTGATTGCACGCTGTGTGGGCGAGCTGCAGGCGGGCGTGTATGCAGCGCCTTCGTCTCTGCAGCGGCTGGGTACGCCCGCACACCCGCAGGAGCTGGAAAACACCCAACACCGCTGTGTCGGTTTCATGCGCTGGAGCAGCAGTAAGACCGTGCCCTATGTCATGCAGCGCGGCAGCGAAGCGTTGGATCTGCAAGGGCGTTACGGGGTGGCGTCCGACGACGGCAACGCCTATCTCGCCGCGGGCTTGGCCGGCATGGGGGGCTGTGGTTGCCGGTGGACATGGCCAAGGCGCAGGTGGCCAGTGGCGAGCTGGTGCAACTGTTCCAAGACTGGTCAATGGAGCCGATGCCGCTATCGATCGCCTTCCCGCCCAACCGGCATGTCAGCGCCAAGCTGCGCGTGTTTATCGATTGGGTGATTGCATCGATTGACGAGCATGCGTCGGTGGAGGCGCCGGCGCTGCGTTGATCGGCGCGATGCGATAGAACTCTGGGCCGCATTGCCGATCCCACATCGTGGAATCGGCAATGCGCTGTTTCACTCCGCCAGCTGACGCCGCACCGGATAACGCCAGCCAGTGATCGCCGCATACGGCGAGCGTGCATAGATCCAGTGCAGCCGCGCATGGTTATCGGCGCGGAATGCGGCATCGTCTGCGAGCTTGCGTTCGAACTCTGCGCGTAGCACGGCGTCGCTGCGCAACATGCGCTCGGTAAAGTCCACCAGCTCGGTGCCTTACAAGCCGCTATCGGGGCTGCCGGCACTGCGGAAACATCCGCTGGCCGGCAACGAATCGGTGCTCTGCGGCTCCAGCAATGCGGCAGCCAACAGGCGCATCGGTTGATTGGCAGGCACGCGGATGCTGCCGGCGGCGAAGGTTTCGTGCACGTTGTCGGTCTGCGGTGTCTGCGTGCCGGCTTGCTTCACCACGCGGATCTGCTGCACCTTGATCTGACGCGGCTGCTGCAGGCGTTCGTAAGTCATGCCGTGCGCCTTGAGCAGCGCGACCGCATCGTCGTTGCCGGGTGGAATCCACCAGGCGAGCGGATAGCGCACGGTTTGCGTCTGGCGATAGCCGATCACCGGCATGGTCCAGGTTTCGTCGCGGCCTTCCCAGCGCAGTTCCTGCCGGCCGGACACCGGCGATCGCGCGCGGCTATAGGTCACGCCCTTGAACGGCACATGGGCGATCGGCTGTTGCAGGCGTTCCCAGGCAACCATCAATTCCTGCGCGCGCGCGGCGCGATCGGCGCGCTTGGCCGCGTCGATTTTCTTTGCATCGCGGCCAACCACGCGCAGCGCTTCTTCCAGCAACACGTAGTCGCCAAGCACGCGCTGCCGGTAAGACGTCAAACGATGGTTCTCCACCAACACGGTGGCGATGCCGGCAAAGTCGCCATACCCGGTGGAATAGCGCGGGCCTTCCGGTGCGTACCGCAGGCCCGAGCGCGGCTCGTCTTCGTCGATCAGGCTCGGGTAGATAGCCGGTTCATGACCCTGGTTGCGTAGCGCGGTATTCATCGCCGGCGTGAAGCGTTGCTGCAGCCAATCGGCAGTGGCGCGCGAGCGTGCATAGGTGCCCCAACCGGCGAAGGTAAAGGTGATGTTGTACTGATGATTCAACCCGCCGCTGACATGCAGATCGATATACAGCGCCGGATCGAGCATGTGCAGCAGCGCGACCATCGCGCGCGTTTCCGGCGCTTCCAGGTTGGGGTAATCGCGGTTGAGATTGATGCCGCGTGTGGTGGTGTTCCAGCCCATCTGTTGTGGGCCGCGTTGCTCGTGCCCATCCACATTGAAGATCGGCACGAACACAAAATCCACCTGGTCGAGCAGGTTGTCTTTGCCGCGTTGCGCGATATCGCGCAGCAACATCAGGCCGGCATCCTTGCCATCGATCTCGCCGGCGTGGATGCCGGCCTGCGCCAGCACCCCCGGCTTGCCGGGCGTGCCCTTGTGCGCACGTACCAGCAGCAAATCGCGGCCCTCGCTGCTCTTGCCGAACACTTCCAACGACAGTAGCGGCGAAGCGGCGACCAGGCGTTCCAGCCACGCGCGCGTTTCGTCGTAACTGGGCGTACTGGCGAAATCGCTGCGTTCCACCGGCGCCCTCCACGGATCACCCAGCTTGACGATCAACGCCTCGCTCGCCCCATGCCAGGCGCGCACCGGCGGTAGCGCCGCGCTGGTGTCGATGGACTGCGCGCTGACCTGTGCGGCGGCCAACAACGTTGCGGCGAGCAAGCCGGCAGCGGCACGCGTGGTGCTGCGGGTCGTGGGCGTGGTGGCGGCGTTGTCGGAAGCTAACGGAGCGTGCGCGGGAAAGCGCGAAGCGTGCGGGGAAGAGGGGGCGGGGCGAGGGTCCCTGTGCCCGAGTTCTCCCATCTCGCTGCCACTCCCATCTTCGTCAGCTAGAGCAGATCTCTAGAGTAGACGCTATCCAGCGGAGAAGCGAACTAACACCCGCTTCGCCCGGCCATATCGCCTATCGCGCAAGTGTCCGACGGGTTGAAAGCCAATCACCGAGGACCACGCACAGCCCCCGGACGCTCACCCAATCCAAGTCGTTCTATCAATGTGATAGCGTATCATTTCGTCAAAAGGGCACCTCGAACAACCAAGTCGTAGCCGTGGTGACACGCACTGGATGATGACCATACCTTCAAAAAATCAGCG
>NZ_MDEJ01000108.1 GCF_002940065.1 Xanthomonas populi | reverse complement strand
GGAGCGATTACGCACACTGCCCGAACACGTCTACAACCAGATGGTCATGGGCTGAAAAACGTGGGGATACCTCAGCCTCAAGCATGGTGTTCCACAAAAAACTTTAGGTGAGAAACTTCAGATACCGGCAGACGCCATTTCAATCCTGCTCCGCCAGTTCAGGGCGGCTGCAGAAACGCAGGTTCTGTAGACCCTATCCTTGGTAAGCCCAGCTAGGTAAGCGGTAATTTGTATTGCGGTCTTCGCTACATAAGCCCATCCGGGGATCCAGCCCACAGGCTTGGGAACCAAATTAAAAGCTTCAGAGCAGTCCATTATTTCTTTGGTGACAGCGCCCAAGATGTCACCCACCTCAGCGTTCATATCCCATCTGGCTGCAAGTGATGGATTCCAGATGGCAGCAGCAACTTTCCGCATCTCCTCCTGCTCTGCTGGAGTTGGGGAGCTGGCTGCTGCCACGGTGCCGGTTTGTGAAGAACGCTGAGAATCGTTTTGGGAGAGGACTTTGAATGGTGGAGCAAACCGCTTCGCCCAAATCTCAATCGCAGGATGTATACGTGCACTCTTGTTGCCGAAATAACGGACCTGCCCCTCTTCGCGGTCGTAATACGCTGCGTAGACTCGGCCGTCAGGATAAAAAACGAAAGCTGCGGCGTGACTATCGGCGCCGCCTTCTCTCCATCCATCAAGGAAGATTCCACCGTCTTTTAATCGGACGGGATTGGCGGCTTCGGTGAAATTCCCTTTAAATTTTTCGAAGTGATCACCTAGCAAAAATCTCAAGCTGTTTTCAGCGCCAGTCTGGGCAATGACTTCCTGAAATGCCGGGGGTGGTTCTGGTGATTTACTCCACGCCAGACCTGTTGATGAAAAAAAACATACTGCAAGAAGAGTCTTCCAACCAATCGTTGTCCATTCCACGTCACTTCTCTCCGTGTAAGTCGAGGTTGATAATGCACTTGTTTGGATTGCCACCTCGCGCTGTAATTCTAGGTAAAGCGCTTTGTGGCGAGTTGAGTCTACTGAAGAATTGGATGGTCTGCCATGCCATCGAAATAGCTAGGATTTTGAACGGCCACGCTTACCTAGCTTCAATAAGCGCAGCGCTCGGAATTTCGATGAAAAATTCTACAGAAATGGTAGAAAATCTTTGTTGCGGCCCAGATTTCGCAGTGTTATTTGTCCAAGTCATCTCAAGAGGTGGATATCAGTCCAGGGCGTCATTAGCGCTTTGTTCGAGCAGACATCTCGGGTGCTGGCGCTTGAAGCAACAGAGCAAGTTTTTCGAGAGACAGCGCATAGTTCAACACCGAGAGTCCGGGCGACACGCCCCGGAGCCCATCCAGCTTTTCCTTGGCTGTAAACGCTCGGCTGTAGGTCACGTGGTGCTCGTCGTCCAACTCGTGCCCGACCAATTGGGCACGGAGCTCGGACACCACGCCCGCGCCCTGCAACTCCTGAATCAGGTTTTGCGCAGCGAGTGGAAGCCGCGCTTGGCCGTGGGCCAGTTTTTGCCGACCTCGGCCAAGTGTCGGCTGAAGGCTTTGGAGATCCAGTTGCTCTGTCCGTTCTTGGCATCGGCCTTAGCCGCCGGGAACAAGCGTTCCTGACCCTCGGCGCGCGCCTGCTCGACCCAGGTCAGGAAGCCCAGGGCGAGCAGGTCGGGGTGTACCGGCACCGTCCTCAAGCTCACATCCGTCTTCACCTTTTGATGCTCGCCCTCATCGGAAATCTGGATGCAGGGGAGGCCGCCGTCCTCGACCACGTCGGCGGTCAGCAGTTGGCCGACCTCCGAGGCGCGGGCTCCGGTATACAGACCAATGAGGGAGGCCCACCGTGCCGCCAGGGGCAGGGCTTCGAAGGCGACCGGGGCAAGCAAGGCCTGGACCTGATGAGCGTCGTAGGCCTTGAACCCGAACTTGCGCCTGGCCCGCTTTTTCCGGGTCGAGTAGCTCACGTGCCCTAAAGCAGGGTTGTCGCCACGCGGGTAGTGGCCTGAGGCCTGGGCCCACTCGAAGAATCCGCCCTTGCCACCGATGTAGGACTGCTTGTTGGTGAGCGTGGGTGTAGAGGCTCCCTTTTCGCGCATGTCCTGATACCAGCGCGCCAAGTCCGAGCGGGTGACGGTATGCAGCTTGGTCTTCTCCCCGAGGAAGCGGGTCAGCAGGTCGACAGCGGTCCGCTTGATGGTCCAGGTCTTGGCAGGGTGCTGCCCTTGAGGCTGTTCAGCCAGGCGTCTCGCGCCTTGCCCAGCGTGATCGATTCGATGGCGGGTTTGGTCGTCCGCCGTGGCGTCGGCAGGGTCGGCACGTGCTGATTAATCAGCTCTCCCAAGGCGCTGGGTTGGGGAGCCCTGAGCGCCATGAGTTGCCGGTAGAGCGTGACGTCCTCTGGCGTGTCGATCTTCCACAGCTCGGTGATGGATCCATCCGCCGAGCGTGTCCGATTCAGCGTCAACTCCTGCGGACGTTCGGTGCCGGTCAGGCGCGCCATGAGCGCGTCCAAGTCGTCGTCCCGGGTTTGCATGCGTCGTTCCCTAAACACAGTGAAGACTTGAGCATACCGGGCAGCCATGGTCAGCGCGCGCAGCCGGGCCTCCCGCATGTCGTAAGTGTGGAGGGTGCGTTTGAAGGTCTGACGACCCACGATGGGCTGCAAATCGACCGGAACACGCTTGCGATACGACCAGAGTCCGGAGAGGGCTCGAACGAGATGATGAGGAATGCGCATGGGAGTCGTGTATCCCGCTTTGCGCAGCTGCAGCCAGTTTTTACCATAACAAAAAACCCCTGATTTCTCAGGGGCTTGCGTATCCTGGCGGAGAGAGGGGGATTCGAACCCCCGAAGCGCGGTTTAGACGCTTACACACTTTCCAGGCGTGCTCCTTCAACCACTCGGACACCTCTCCGTACCTGTGCGACCGGGGTCTAACAGGGCCGCAAATTCTAGCGGTCGCCGGCCCGTACCACAAGCTGAATCTTCCAGACGCAGTCGGTGAGACCGGCCATGGCACAATATCCACTCAGAAGAAGCTGGTTGCCCGATGTCTTATCTTGTTCTTGCCCGCAAGTGGCGCCCGAAGCGTTTTGCCGAACTCGTAGGCCAGGAACACGTGGTCCGCGCGCTCAGTAACGCGCTCGACAGCGGGCGCGTGCACCACGCGTTTCTGTTCACCGGCACCCGCGGCGTCGGCAAGACCACCATCGCGCGCATCTTCGCCAAATCGCTGAACTGCGAGACGGGCACCAGCGCCGATCCGTGCGGCCAGTGCCCTGCCTGCCTGGATATCGATGCCGGCCGCTATATCGACCTGCTGGAAATCGACGCCGCGTCCAACACCGGCGTGGACGATGTGCGCGAGGTGATCGAGAACGCGCAGTACATGCCCTCGCGCGGCAAGTTCAAGGTCTACCTGATCGACGAAGTGCACATGCTGTCCAAGGCGGCGTTCAATGCGCTGCTGAAGACGCTGGAAGAGCCGCCGGAGCACGTGAAGTTTCTGCTGGCCACCACCGACCCGCAAAAGCTGCCGGTGACGGTGTTGTCGCGCTGCCTGCAGTTCAACCTCAAGCGGTTGGACGAAGATCAGATCCAGGGCCAGATGACCCGGATTCTGGCCGCCGAGCAGATTGAGTCGGAGCCATCGTCGATCGTGCAGCTGTCCAAGGCCGCAGACGGTTCGTTGCGCGATGGTTTGTCGCTGCTTGATCAAGCCATCGCTTACGCCGGTGGCGCGCTACGCGAGGATGTGGTGCGCACTATGCTCGGTACGGTTGATCGCACCCAGGTTGGCGCGATGCTGCAGTCGCTGGCCGATGGCGATGGCGCGCGCCTGTTGCAGGTGGTCGCTGCCTTGGCCGAATTCTCGCCCGACTGGAGCGGCGTGCTGGAGGCATTAGCTGAGGCCTTACACCGCATCCAAGTGCAGCAACTGGTGCCGTCGGTGGCGTTCGTCGGCGATGGCATCGACCCGAGCGGTTTTTCCGCGCAGCTGCGGCCCGAAGTGGTGCAGCTGTGGTACCAGATGGCGCTCAACGGGCGTCGCGATCTGTATCTTGCGCCGAGCCCGCGTGCCGGCTTCGAGATGGCTGTGCTGCGCATGCTGGCCTTCCGTCCTGCTTCGGCGGTGCCGGTTGGCAGCAACGACGATGGGCACGGTGCGAATGCCGGTGGCGGTGCGCGTTCGGCAGTGGCAGGCGCGCAGGTTGCTGCACCGCAAGCTGCACCGGTGGCGGTTGTGTCTGCTGCAGTGACCAAGCATGTCGACGTGGTTGAAGTAACTCCGGTTCCCGTTGCGGCGGAAGTGGCACGTCCAGCGCCAACGGCTCCCGCAGTGGCAGTGGTCGCTACAGCGCCGACGCCGGTTGTCGTGCTTCCTGCTCCGTGGGCCTCTTCTGATGACGTTCCGCCAGCAGCGCCTGTGCGCAACGACGACACGCCGCCCTGGGCAGTGGACGATGCGCCCGTGCGTGCGCAAGCTGCGCCCGTCTCCGAGTCGCTTGCCTTACTCGCGCCGGAAGCCGCAATGGCAGCTCCCGCGGCAGTCGTGGCGGCGCCCCCTATTGCGATTGCGCCCGAAGCTACAGTTGCGCCTCCCGCGGCCATCGTGGCACCTGCGCCTGCTGCCCCGGTTGCAGCGCCGGCTGTGGCTACATCATCCGCAACTGCTGTATCTGCCCCATCGCCAACCACTGATCAGTCTGACCTGCTCAATGACGGCCAGATCGCCGATGCCGAGCAGTGGCTGGACCTGGTCACGCGCAGCGGCTTGAGCGGCCCCTCGCGCCAGCTTGCGGCCAATGCCGCCTTTGTTGGTCATCGCGATGGCGTGCTGCGTCTGGCGCTGGCGCCGGGCTTCGAATATCTGAATTCCGAACGTTCCATCGCCAACCTCGCGCAGGCGCTGGCGCCGGTGTTGGGTGAGACGCCGCGCATTGTCATCGAGACAGGCAGCGCCGATGTCGAGACCCTGCACGAGCGCGCCGATCGCCAGAAAGGTGAGCGCCAGAGCGCGGCCGAAACAGCCTTTATGAACGACCCGAATGTGCAGCAGCTGATTCAGCAGCAGGGCGCGCGGGTAGTCCCCGATTCCATCCGCCCTTACGACGAGTAACGACACATGCGTGGGAACATTGCCCAATTGATGCAGCAGGCGCAGAAGATGCAGGAAAACCTGCAGCGCGCCCAGGAAGAACTGGCCAAGCTGGAAGTCACCAGCACCGCCGGCGGCGGCATGGTCAGCGTGACGCTGACCGGCGCCAAGGAATGCCGCAAGGTACGCATCGACCCGAGCATCCTCTCCGACCAGGAGATGGCCGAGGATCTGATCGCCGCCGCCTTCAACGATGCGTCCAACAAGATCGATGCCGAATCCAAGGATCGGATGGGCTCGGCCACCGCCGGCATGCAGCTGCCGCCGGGCATGAAGCTGCCGTTCTGAGAGGCAGCGAATCGGGAGTAGTAAATCTGGAATCGTAAGAGCGAGATCGTCTTTTGCCTTTGCGATTCCCCAATCTCGATTCCCGATTGCCGACCCAATGTCCTCTCTTCTCGAACAACTGATCGAGGCCTTCCGGGTGTTGCCGGGCGTGGGCCAGAAATCGGCGCAGCGCATGGCTTACCACGTGCTCGAGCGCGAGCGCGAGGGCGGGCGTCGCTTGGCCACGACGCTGGCCAATGCGGTGGAAAAAGTCGGGCATTGCCTGCAATGCCGCGACTTCACCGAGTCGGAAATCTGCGCGATCTGCGCCAGCGCCAGTCGCGACCGGCAACAGCTGTGCGTGGTCGAGTCGCCGGCCGATCGCCTGGCGATCGAACACGCCACCGGGTATCGCGGGTTGTACTTCATTCTGCAGGGGCGCTTGTCGCCGCTGGATGGCATCGGCCCGCGCGAGCTGGGGCTGGACCGGCTCGGCGAGCGTCTGGCCGCCGGTGAAGTTACCGAAATGATCATCGCCACCAATGCCACGGTGGAAGGCGAGGCAACCGCGCATTACCTGGCGCAACTGGCGCGGCAGCATGCGGTGCGCCCAAGCCGGCTCGCGCAAGGCATGCCGCTAGGCGGCGAGCTGGAGTACGTGGATCGCGGCACCTTGTCGCATGCGTTCGGTACCCGCAGCGAAGTGCTTTAGAGCTGGGAATCGGGAGTCGGGAATGGGGATTGGCAAAAGCTGGCCGGCAGCGCGCTGTAAGCTCTTACCAATCCCAAATCACCAATCCCCTTCCATGACCGACACCATCTTCGGCAAGATCATTCGTCGCGAAATCCCGGCCAACATCGTCTACGAAGACGACGAGGTACTGGGCTTTCGGGACATCGCACCGCAGGCTCCGGTGCATGTGCTTTTTATTCCCAAGCAGCACGCCATTCCCACGCTGGACGATGTGCCGCCCGAGCAGGCGCTGCTGGTTGGCAAGCTCGCACTTGCCGCCGCGGCGTACGCACGCGAACAGGGATTGGCGCAGGACGGCTATCGCATCGTGATGAACTGCCGCGAGCATGCCGGCCAGACGGTGTTCCATATCCATCTGCATCTGCTGGCTGGCGCGCCGCTGGGATGTTTCGGTACTCCTTGACTTCATTGCTCAATCGAGCGCATCAGCGCCTGTTCGAGCAGCCGAGTCGTACAAACAAAAACGCCGCTCCCTGCGGGCGGCGTTTTTGCGTGTCACTGACTCAGTAGCCTATTACCACCAGCCGCGACCCCAACCCCAGCCGCCGCCCCAACGCGGGCCCCACGGATCACCCCACGGGCCATATGGGTAGGCCGGCATAGCGTCGACCTCGCGCAAGATCGGCCACAGGTAGACCACGTCGGCATTCACCTTGGGCAGCTTGTAGTCGTACTCGCCGATCTTGGTGGTTTCATAGCCTTCGATTTTGCCGATGAAGGTCACCTCGCGGCCCGGCTCAAACACGGCCGGATCGTAGAAGCCGGAGCGGCAGGCCAGGAAGCGGCCATCGCTGGCATCAACGGCGTTGCGATCCGGACGCCCGCTGGCATTGAGCGGGCGCGAGATCAGTTCGAAGCAGGTCCGGCCCTGGCTCGGCGTGGTCTGGATGATCTTGCCGCCCCAACGCACGGACGTCCCGACCTGGGCGCTGGCGGTTGAGTCGCTCGGACTGACCGTAGGAAACTGGCCTTGCAGCGGCTTGGGCGCGGTCGCACAGGCTGCCAGCCCGAGCACAGCGACAGTGGGAAAAAGAAAGCGGGTACTCATGAGGAAGCTCCGGTTCGCGGGCGATGCTGCAGCAGATCTTTAAGGAGTGTGGCGCTGTCCGAATGAGCGCCAGCGTAGCGCGCGGCAGCGAAACGTTGGCTGAGCGGTAACAATGCCGTCTCCGGGTGTGAACGGGCGACACGCTGTGCCCAGATGATGGCCGGTTCATGCGGTTCGCGGGCCAGTCCAAGCTCGCCGTAGCGGCGACCCAGGCGATGCCAGGCACGCAGCAGCGGGTCGCGCTCACGCTCGCCGCGCGCCAGCAGCCAGGCCATCCATGCCAATGCGCTGACCGCAAACACGCCGAAGACGGCGGCCAACTGCGAACTGTCCAGATGATCGATGCCGAAGGGCTGCAACAGGCGTTGCTGGCGGTCGGCATCGAAAGACAGCACCAGGTCGTTCCAGCCGCGACGCAGCAGGTCACTCACCTGGCCCAGGCTGGCCCACACGCCGAGCTGGGCGAAGTTGTTGCCGCCGCCGGTCTGCAGTCGGTCTTCCAGCGTGTCGTAGATGCGTTCCGGCGCCACCGCAGCGGTGGGATCCACGCGCACCCAGCCACGGCCGGCCAGCCAGACTTCGGTCCAGGCATGCGCATCCATACGCCGCACCACCCAGTAATTTCCCAAGCCGTTGTAGGTGCCGCCCGCATAACCGGTGACTACCCGCGCCGGGACGCCGGCCGCGCGCATCAGCACCACGAACGAAGAGCTGAAGTGCTCGCAGAAACCGGCTTTCTGCTGGAACAGGAACTCATCGACGCTGTTGCGCCCGAGCAACGGCGTATCCAGCGTGTAGGCGAATTCACGGGTGATCCACTGCAGCGCGCGCTGCACCACGGCATCGTCGTTGCTGCCTGCTTCCAAGCGCCATTGCCTTGCCAGTGTGAGCGTGCGCGGATTGAAGCCCGGCGGCAGGGCGAGGGCGCGCTTGCGCAGCCTGTCGGGCAGATCGGTGTCGAAGCGCACGGGCGGTGCCGACTGAAGCTCCCAGCGGGTCAACGCGCTCAGTGGCCGCTGCGCAAACAGCTCGTAGTCGGGCGACAGTTCGGCCTTGGCGACGGCTTGCGTGGGCAGGTCCAGCGCCACCAGTTGGCGACGGTCGGTGGGCTCGTAATCCAGACGATAACGGTAGGTCTGCGGACCAGCACTGACCGAAGCGGGTTGCCCGCGCCCGGTCCAGCGCGCGCGCTGCCAGGTGCGGCCATCTAAGTCCCACATCACCGGCCCGCGCCAATAGCGTTGCTGGGGCGGCGGAGCCTTGCCGGTGAACTGTGCGCGCAGTGCCGGGCTGTCGTCGGCCATCAGGTCGATCCATTCGCCCGGCGACATGTTGTCCGACAGACCGGGCCGCGACAACGCACGCTCGGGTACGCCCCACAGCGGAGAACTCAGGCGCGGCAGCAGCCAGAAGGTGGCCAGCGCCAGCGGCACACCGATGGCGACCAGCTTGCCGATACCGCGCAGTTGCAGACGTAGCGCAGGCGTGCCGTTGCGGTGCTCTTCGTCTGCCAGTCGCTGCATGCTGAGTAGCGCACTGACGACCGCCAGCAGCGCCAGGCCCATCGTCGCCGGCCCCTGGTCGAGCAAAAACGCCGCGAACGGGGCGAACAACGCAAAGCCGAGCAGGCTGCGCGCATCGCGCAAGGTGCGCAGCTCGGAGGCCTTGATCGCCAGCATTGCCGCCAGTACTGCGCAGCCGGTGTCGCGCCCGAAGCGCATACCGATCTGCCAATACACCGCCGCCAGCATCGCGATCACCAGCAACAGCCGCACCGGCGCCATCAACGTGACGCGCCAGCTCAGCACGCCGACCAGCACTGCGGCCACGGCAATGGTGCCTGCGAGCAGTCCCGGCAGCTGCAATAGCAATGGCGCCAGTGCCAGCCAGCTGGTGGCCAGCACCCAGCCGCGGCTGGCCTGGCTGATCGGGAGGGACGGCTCAGTCATGAGGAAGCAGGGCCAGGGCGCGCAGACACAGATGATGATGCGATGGGCCTTGCGCAGGCCCCAGCGGCGACTGGCCCGGCAGCAGCAGGCGGTAGCGTCGCCCATCGCGTTCGGCCAGGTTGACCCAGCGCGCCAGACGCGCGATGCGGCGCTCGTACGGCAGCGCGTTGAGCGTGCGCCAGTCCAACGTGACTTCGATGCCCTGGGGTTGCTCGTATTCGCGCACCAGCAAGGTGTCGCGGCGCGCGGAGTGCTTCCAGGAAATGGTGCGCGGTGCATCGCCGGCGCGGTACGGGCGCAGCTGATGCAGTTCTTCGCCTTGCGCGTGCAGGCGGGTCTGGTTGGGCGAACCGGCGCCTTCGGGCAATGACGGTCCTTGTTCTTCTGGTTTCGGATAGGCCAGCAACGGCGTTTCCGGCCAGGCCCACGACCAGGCGCGTACCAGCCCCAGTGGCTGGGTGCTAGACAGGCGGATACGTTCGATGTCCTGCCAGCCGCGGCGCTCGGTGGGGAACAGGAGGTCCAGGTCGGCATTGTCGTGCTCGATTAACGAGCAGAAACCGCTGCTGTCTAGATGATCCAGGCGCAGCCCGCGGCGCACGCGGGTATCGCGACGTGCCAGCGACACCCGCATGCGCAATGGCTCGCCGGCGATTACCGGCTCGGCCGACACCGCCTCGATGCGCAGCGCCGACAGCTGCAGGTGCGCCATGATGCTGCTGGCGATGCCGGCGGTAGCCAGCAGCAAGGCCAGCAGCAACGCCGGGTTGTTGTTGTAGTTCAGCGCACCGAGCAGCATCGCCAACAGCAAGCCGGCGACGAAGAGCCCGAAGCGGGTCGGCAGCACATAGATGCGTCGCCGATCCAGCACGATCGGCAACGCCTCTGCGCCCCGCGGACGCGCCAGTAGGCTGAGTCGGCGGCCGACGCCGCGCAAGTGCGCACGCACCTGGATCAGTCCACCGGCACGCTATGCAGCAGCGCCTTGGCCAGCGCCGGCCCGGATGAGGATTCGGCTTCCGGCACCAGCCGATGCCCAGCTACCGCCACGAACAGCGCCTGCACGTCTTCCGGCAGCACGTGCTCGCGCCCGAGCAGTAGCGCGTAGGCCTTGGCCGCACGCAGCAGCGCGATGCCGGCGCGCGGCGACAGGCCCACGCGCACGCCGGCGTGCTGGCGACTGCGCAGCAGCAAGGCCTGCACATAGCCAATCAATGCATCGCTGGTATGGATCTGGCTGACCACCGAGCGCAGTGCGACGACTTCGGTATCGCTGAGTTGCGGCACGGCCTGGGCGATCAATTCGCGCCGATCCACGCCGGACAACAACGCGCGTTCGGCATCGGCGCCGGGATAGCCCAGGCTGAGTCGCAGCAGAAAGCGGTCCAGTTGCGAATCCGGTAGCGGGAAGGTGCCGGACAGATCGACCGGATTCTGTGTGGCGATCACGAAGAACGGCTCCGGCAGCGCATGCGTGACGCCATCCAGCGTGACCTGCTGTTCGGCCATGGCTTCGAGCAGCGAGCTTTGCGTACGCGGCGGCGCACGATTGATCTCGTATGCCAGCAGCACATTGGTGAACACCGGGCCGGAATGGAACTGAAACTGGCGCGAGGCGGCGTCGTAGACCGACACGCCCAGCACATCGGCCGGCAGCAGATCGGAGGTGAACTGCACGCGCTGGAAGCCCAGCCCCAGGCTGGACGCCATCGCGTGGGCGAGGGTGGTCTTGCCCAGGCCGGGCAGATCCTCGATCAGCAAATGCCCGCCGGACAACAGCGCCACGAACGCCAGACGCACCTCCTGCGCCTTTCCCAGCAATAGCGAATTGACCTGGTCTTGTGCGCGCCGCAGCGATTGGCGCAGCGCATCGGTTAGCATTTCCGTGGAACGCAACGGTGTCGACATCACAATTCCGTAGGTGAAAAGAAGAGTGCACAGGGCAATGCAAGGGGACCAACGCGCACATCGCACCTTCGTGATCCTGTGGACACTGGCGACAGCCGTCAAGCTGTTGATTGCCGCGCGGTTGCCCTTGTTCGTGGACGAGGCGTTCTATTGGCAGGAAGGCCAGCATCTGGCCGCAGCGTATTCGGATCTGCCGGGCATGACGGCCTGGCTGGCGCGGCTGGGTGTGGAGGGCGGCGGACATCATCTGCTGGCCTTGCGCCTGCCGTTTCTGGCCATTTCCGCGCTGCTGCCGTGGCTGATCGCGCATATCGCCACGCGCTGGTTCGGCTCCACCCTGGGCTGGCAGGCGGGCAGCTTGACGCTGCTGATGCCGCTATCGGCCACGCTCGGCATTCTGGCGGTGCCGGATGTGCCGATGGCGCTGGCGGCGGTGCTGTGCATGGATGCCGGCGCGCGATTGCTGCGCGAGGTCGATGCGACCAGTGCGCTCGAGCTCGCCATTGGCTTGGTGATCGGCGCCCTCAGCCATTACCGCTTCATCGGCGTGATCGGTGTGGGCTGCATCGCGTTGCTGTACATTCCGCAGGGGCGCGCGGTCATGCGCGACCCACGCATCTGGATGGCGCTGACGGTGGGCGCGATGAGCTGGCTGCCGCTATTGTTCTGGAATATCGACCACGACGAGGCCGGGTTGCGCTTCCAGTTGGTCGACCGGCATCCATGGCGCTTTCAGATCACCGGGTTGTGGTTTGTGCTGATACAGACGGTGCTGGTGACCCCCCTGCTGGCCTGGGCGATGGTCAAGGTCAGCCTGGCCGGTATGCGCGCCGGCGGTGGTTCGCGGGCGCAATGGCGGTATTTCGGCTTGCTGGGCGGTGTTTCGACCGTGGCGATCTTCGTGCTCGGTTTCTTCAGCGATGCCGAGCGGATCAGTTTCCAGTGGCCGCTGCCGGGCTATCTGGCTTTGCTGGTCGCGGTGCCGGTGATTTTGATGCGTTGGCCGCATGCGCTGCGTCGCGCGGCCTGGTTGATCGCCTTGCTCGGCACCCTGGGTGCATACGGTTATTACCTTGCGGTGTCGGTGCAGTCGATTCGCGCGCATGCGGCTGGCGAAAAATATTACCCGCGCAATTTCGCCGGCTGGAACCACCTGGCGGGCGCGGTCAAAACCAGACTTGCGCAGATGCCGCCGGGCACGCGTGTGCTGGCGCAAAACTTCAAGGTCGGCGCCGAGCTCGGTTTCCAGTTGCACGATGCCAACGTGGAAGTATTGCGTGCGGATTTGAACGACAAGCACGGGCGCAGCGCGCAGTTGCTGCAGTGGGGATTGCTCAGTGACGGCACGCGTGCCGGGCCGCGGCTGCTAGTGCTCTCGCCCAGTGATCAGCGCTACCGCGACCTGTTGAAGCGTTACCACGCCATCTGCGACATGGTCGGGCCGTTGCCGCCACCCACCGTGGTGTCCACCGATCACGGCTATCAGCGCTTCCTGTTGTTTGCGCTGCCGGCGCAACGCCAGCCTGGGCCGTGCATCGCCCCGGCGATGGCCTGGATCGACACGCCGCTGCCGGATGCGAGCGTATCCGGGCAGGTGCAGGTGCGTGGCTGGGCGTTCAAGGATGGCGTCGGCCTGTCGGATGTGGAGCTGCTGCTCGACGGTCGCCCGGTCGCGCATGCCGGCTACGGCACGCTGCTCGACGTGCGCCCGTACTGGAAGATCTCCACCGACCCGCAACACCCGCACGTCGGCTTCACCGCCACGCTCGACACGCACGCGCTGCCCCCGGGCACGCATTGGCTGGGACTGCGCCTGCACGGCCACGACGGCAGCGTCGAGGACTGGTGGGAACAGCCGGTTACCATCATTACTAAGGAACCTCTGAACAACTCGCCACAGATGCGCGACACGACGCACTCACGTTGAGGAGGCATCCATGCAACTGACATTCGGTGATGCACAGGGCTTGGGCAAGCGCAAGCACACCCGTCGTGAGATCTTCCTGGCCGAGAGGGAACGCATCGTTCCATGGACGCACCTGCTTGGGCTGATCGCGCCCCATTATCCGGTGTCCGGGCGGCCAGGCCGTCAGCCATATGTGCTGGTATAATTTCCACGGACACCTCGATAGGTGTAATGCACCTGGACGAGGACGATGAGCAAGAGAGTAACAAAGGACATTCAACGCGGAGTGCAAGCTGCAAGTCGTGCAGATGATACGCGGGCAGGGCTTGAGCGTGGGCGATGTCTGCCGCGACATGAAGCTCGGCGAGACGGCGGTTCGGCGATGGCTGACCCAGGCCGATGAAGAGGCCGCTGGCCGCCCTGGTATCGGCAAGCCGCTCACCGCTGAGCAACAACGCATCCGCCAGCGTGAAGCCGAGAACACGCAACTGCGCGGCAATGTCGATATCCTAAAAAAAGCATCGGCCTTCTTTGCCCGCGAGCTTGGATGCGCTACCAGCTCGTCAAGCAGCTGCACAAGAAGGCCGTTTCTGTCTGGCGCCTGTGTCGCGTGCTGGGTGTCAGCCGCTCGGGCTACTACGGCTCCCGTCAACGCGCCAAGCTGGCGCCCAAGGCTTGCCAG
>NZ_MDEJ01000107.1 GCF_002940065.1 Xanthomonas populi | reverse complement strand
AGATCGCTGATTTTTTGAAGGTATGGTCATCATCCAGTGCGTGTCACCACGGCTACGACTTGGTTGTTCGAGGTGCCCACGAGATAGTCGTACTGCGGTGCCATGAGAATCCCTCACGGTTAAGTGGGCAGCCAGCGGTCTGTCCGCTGGCTTGGTGCAAATGCTAAGCCGATGCGCGGCGGCGTCAAGCGTGTGATGCATCGATGCGTGGTGATCTATCGGTCATGCCAGCTGATTAGACTTGATGGCCCGTCCTTTACCGAAGTCGCCTGCATGCGTTGGTTCGGCAAGGGCCGCCGCGCCAATTGAAGCGACGAAAACATGGGTGTGTTCTACAACAGCCGCGTGCTAACGGTGGTGGAATCGGGCGACTTCTGGCTGTCCGAAACGCCCGAAGTCTCCGGCAGCAGCATCTGGAATACCGATCTGCCGCGCATGGTGACCTGAGCGCTGTTCGAGCGCCGCGGCGACAAACGTCGCTTCTATCTGTTCAACACTCACTTCGCCCACCGCGATCAGGACGAGGCGGCGCGCGAGCACAGCGCGTGCGTGATCCTGTCACGCATCGCAGCACTGCCCGCCAACATTCCGCTGGTAGTGACCGGCGACTTCAACAGCGATCCAGAAAACAGCACCTACCACAAGCTCACCGCTGTACTTGGCGATGCACGCTCACACGCGACCAAGCGCGAAGGCCCGGAGAAAACCTTTCAGGATTTCACCACCCACCCAACCCGGCGTATCGACTGGATCCTGTTCCGCGGCCTCACACCAACGCGTTTTTACACGCTGGATGCCCGACCCGGCGGCGTGTTGCCGTCCGACCATTATCCAGTGCTGGCCGAATTTGCCTGGCCGGGTTGATCGCGCTGATCGCGCCGCGACTGTGCGACAGGACCAGACACTTTTACGAATGCGTTTGCTGTCAGACCCACAAACATTGCGTCAAAGATTAACATCTTCGCAAGCAAGCCTGCCTTCGAAATTGGCAGCAATGTGCGTTTGGCGGCGCCTATCGAACAGCCCCCCCAAAAAAAATGCCACCGATTGCGGTGGCGTTTTCGTAGTGCAGATAATCAACCACCAATCAATCAGCCCAACGTCCCGGCGCAGTCGACTGCGGCAGTACCTGCGCCGATAACGGCTGGTCCTGCGCCAGCAGACCCAGCGCGTCGGCGATGATGGCGGCCGACTCGTGCAATAGCGGATCAGGGCGCTTTTCTGCGGCCTTTTCGCGTGCGGTGTCCTTGACGATGTCGCGCTCGTTGCCGGTCAGGCCGTCGTCGCTGTCTTCGGCAAGCGGGTCCAGCGGCAGGCCCAGCTGCTTGCGTAGCTGCTGGCGATCCTTGCGCTGCTGATCCTGCTTCTGACGCTCGGCAACACGCTCGGCTTCGTTCAACGAAATGTACTTCTTGGCCTTCTCATCGCGAAACTTCTTGACGTCTTCTTCCCACCACTGGAATTCCTTGTCGGTGGCGATACGCGCGCTATGCAGGCCCTGCAACTTGGGCAGCAGCGGCGCGAAGTTGCCGTACTGGGTATGCGGCGCAGCGGCGATGCGTGTCCACGGCAGCGCATTGTCGTAGGTGCTCTCACCGAACTCGGTGGCATCCACACTGGCCGGGAATACGATGTCCGGCACCACGCCCTTGTGCTGGGTGCTGGAGCCACTGACGCGGAAGAACTGCGCTATGGTCAGCTTGACCTGACCATAGCGCTGACCTTCTGCAGACGGCCAACGATCCAGGTCAACGATGTTCTGCACGGTGCCCTTGCCGAAGCTGGTTTCACCGATCACCAGACCGCGACCGTAGTCCTGGATGGCGCCGGCAGAGATCTCCGAGGCCGATGCCGAACCGCGATTGATCAACACGCCCAGCGGGCCATCCCATGCCACCTTGGGATCGCTGTCGCCGTTGACAGTAACGCGGCCGCCGGATTCGCGCACCTGCACCACCGGGCCTTGCTGGATGAACAAGCCGGTGAGCTCGATGGCTTCGTCCAGCGAACCGCCGCCGTTGTTGCGCAGGTCCAGCACCACGCCGTCGACCTTGTCGGTCTTGAAGCCGGCCAGCAGTTTGGCGACGTCGCGCGTTGCGGAGGCATAGTCGGCCGCGTTGCGACGACGACCTTCAAAATCCTGATAGAAGCCTGGCAACTTGATGATGCCGATACGCTGTTCCGGCTCGCTGCCCTTGGCCGGCAGCGTGATGGTCTCGCCCTTGGCGGCCTGCTCGGCCAGACGCACCTTCTGCCGGGTCAGGGTCACGGTGCGGTGCTTGCCATCGATACCCGACTCGGCCGGGATGTACTCCAGGCTCACCTGGGTGTCCTTGCTACCGCGGATCTTGGCGACCACATCGTCGATGCGCCAGCCGATCACGTCTTCGATCGCGCCGTTCTTGGCCTGACCCACGCCGACAATACGATCGCCCGGCTTGAGCGTGCCATCCACTGCGGCCGGACCACCCGGTATCACCTCGCGGATCACCACCAGGTCGTCCTGCTTCTGCAACTGCGCGCCGATGCCTTCCAGCGACAGCGACATCTGCTGATTGAAGTTTTCGGCCGTGCGCGGAGTGAAGTAATCGGTGTGCGGATCGACCGCATTGGTGTAGGCGTTGACGAAGAACTGGAATACGTCCTCGCCCTTCAGCTGCTTGACCGAATCAGCCAGCGCGGCATAGCGCTTGTCCAGCGTCTTGCGGATGTCCTCGGGCTTCTTGCCGGCCAGTTTGAGACGCAGCCAATCGTTCATCACAGACTGGCGCCACAGCACGTCCAGCTGCTTGTCGTCGGCAGCCCACGGCACATCCTTGCGGTCGTACTCGAACTTGTCGCTGCCGGTAAAATCGAAGTCCTGCTTGAGCAGGTCGCGCGCGTACTTGACGCGCTGATCGACGCGCTTCTTGTACACCGAGAACACCTGGAACGCCGGATCCAGCTTCCCACCGCGCAGCGCATCGCCTACGCCTATTTCCAGCGGTGCAAAGCCGGTGATATCGGCCTGGGTAAAGAACTGTTTGCTGCCGTCCAGCGTCTCCAGATAGCGCTTAAAGACGTCCTTGGACATCGCCTCGTCCAGTGTGCGTGGACGGTAGGCATAGCGGCTGTCGGAGAGCAGGCCATAGACCAGCTTGGTCGCGGTGGTCTGGTCGGGCGTGGCTGCAGCCGGCAACGCCGTATCGGCGCGTGCAAGCAATGCCATCGGGGTAGTCAACACCAGCGCCAGCAGGCCGGCCTTCATGGACGTGGAAACGTTGTAGGTCATCGAATGGCTCTCGGCACAGGGCCGACGAAAGGAAGGCGGTGAACGGATCAGACAGCATGACAGTGCCGAAAGTTGCTGGCGTTGTCATCCGCTGGCCGAATCAGCCTAGCGCCGGGCCTGTAGCGGATTGTGAACGCGACCGTACCCTGCAGCAGCGCGCCCGTGGGCCGGATACGCCACGGCCCCGCGCTGGGCGCAGGGCCGTGTGGGTTGCTGGACAGCGCGTGCTGACGTCAGGCCGCGACGCCAGCGCCGGCGGCTTGCCGATCTGCGTGATAGGAGGAGCGCACCATCGGCCCGGAGGCGACGTGGCTGAAGCCCAGCGCGTTGCCGTAGTCCTCCAGCGCCTTATACTCCTCCGGCGTCCAGTAACGCATTACCGGGTGGTGGTGCGAAGTCGGCTGCAGATACTGACCGATGGTGATCATGTCCACAGCGTGCGCACGCAGATCGCGCAAGGTGGCCTGTACCTGCTCCATGGTCTCGCCCAGGCCGAGCATGATGCCGGACTTGGTCGCGATGGACGGGTGCTGCGCCTTGAAGCGCTGTAGCAGGGTCAGCGACCACTGATAGTCGGCACCGGGCCGCACGTTCGGATACAGGTCGGGCACGGTTTCGATGTTGTGGTTGAACACATCCGGCGGGCTCAGCGCCAGGATCTCCAGCGCGCGGTCCATGCGGCCCTTGCCACGGAAATCCGGGGTCAGGATCTCGATGCGCGTCTTGGGCGAACTGACCCGGATGGCCGAAATGCAGTCGACGAAGTGCTGGGCACCGCCGTCGCGCAGATCATCGCGATCCACGCTGGTCACCACCACATACTTCAGGCCCATGTCGGCCACGGTGGTGGCCAGGCTGGCCGGCTCGCTGGCGTCCGGCGGCTTGGGCCGGCCGTGCGCCACATCGCAGAACGAACAGCGCCGCGTGCACACCTCACCCAGGATCATGAAGGTCGCGGTGCCGTGGCTGAAACACTCGTGGATGTTCGGGCAGCTGGCTTCTTCGCATACCGTGACCAGGCGGTTTTCACGCAGCTTGGCCTTGAGGTTCTGCACTGCATTGCCGGACGGAATCCGCACGCGGATCCACGACGGCTTGCGCAGCACCGGCGCATCGACGAACTGCACCGGCGAGCGATTGATCTTGTCGCCACCGATCTGCTTGACACCGGTCTGCAGCGGCGCAGGTGCGGCGGTGTCGCCGGAGACGACCTGCAAGGGGATGGAACGGGCGATAGGCTGGGTCATGGCAATAACGGGCGCTCAGGCCGGAAGCGAAAGGTCGGGCAATGCGGAAACAGGCTGCAACACGAGACCAAACTGGCGCGCCAGCTGATCGAGCAGCACTGCCTTGACGGCGCCCATCCCGGAAGGGCCACCCAAGTCTAGCACCGAGGTCACTTGCAGGCCTTGGTAGCCACACGGGTTGATGCGGTGAAACGGCTCCAGATCCATCGCCACATTGAACGACAGTCCATGGAAGGTGCAGCCGCGCCGCACCCGGATCCCGAGCGCGGCGATCTTCGCCCCGCCCACGTACACGCCAGGCGCGCCATCGCGGCGCTCGGCGACGATGTTCCACTCGTCCAGGGTGTCGATCAACGCCTGCTCGATCTTGCACACATAATCGCGCACGCCGATTTTGAGCCGGCGCAGATCCAGCAGCGGATAGACCACCAACTGGCCGGGGCCGTGATAGGTGACCTGGCCACCGCGATCGACATGCAACACCGGAATGTCGCCTGGTGCCAAGACGTGCTCGGGCTTGCCGGCCTGGCCGAGCGTAAACACCGGCGCATGCTCGACCACCCACACCTCGTCGGCGGCGTGCCCATTGCGCGCGTCGGTGAAACGCTGCATCGCACGCCACACCGGCACGTAATCCTGCCGGCCGAGATCACGCAGCTGCGCCGGCAGGATTGGAACCGATGACAGCACAGGCTCGGCCGCTACAGCGTCCACTTCACTTCCGGGTGGTCTCGCAGTGCCTGATGGGCAGCGTCGAACTGCGCGCGGTTCTCGGCGCGAAAGCCGATCCGGATCGAGACATATTTGCCGCTGGACGAATGCTTCCAACTGATACTTTCTCCCAGTAACTCCACGCCAGTGGCAGCGAGCAGACGCGGAAGTTCTGTCTCCAGCCCGCGCTCGGCCGCGCCCATGGCGCTGAGCTCGAAGGTGCCGGGAAACTGGAAGCCGTGATCGGGGTTGTCGGAGCTGATTTCCATCCGCCCATTATCGGGCCGGCGGTGGGCAAACCCAAGTCTTGACCATTCGAACTGATGAGCTTGTTGCTGCCAGGTAATGAGGTGAGCAGTCTCAAAAATTTTAGCAAAACTAATGCCATTACAGCCCCGGACCAAACCTATCTACGTGCCGGTGGTGGTCCTGTATAGGACGGCACCGGCAGAGAGTGCGCCAGCTCGCGGCACACATTCACGCGACGCAAGCGCTGCCGCAGGCACCTTTGCTGAACACCGTCCTCTCCTACCTTTCCAGGCCATCCATGCTTCGACCGCGCGCGTTGTCTGCTGCTCTGCTGCTTTCTCTTACCGGGCTATCGCTGCCGGCCCTGGCGGCTGATCAATGCGATTCCAGCAGGCTGGGACGTACCCCGCCGGCGGTGAATTTCCGGGTCGACAACGATCTGCTGGGTGGCGAGGATCAGGATCAGGGCTAGTCCAATGGCGCGGTGCTGACGCTGGTGTCGCCCAATCTGGTCGATTACACCGACGACCCCTGCCTGCCGCGCACCGCGCGCTGGGTCAACGGTTATCTGGAGCGTCTGCATCCGGGCGAGTTCGACCAGCAGAACATGGTGTTCTCGATCGGCCAGGGGATCTTCACTCCAACCGATTCCACCCGGCGCGATGTGATTGCCGACGATCGTCCCTATGCGGGCATCCTGCTGGCGAGCTTCGGCTATAACGCGCGTAATGATGCGCATCTGCGTACCACCCAGCTGCAGATCGGCGTGGTCGGCCCGTGGGCGTTTGCACAGGAAGCGCAGGATGCGCAGGATGCGATCCACGATGCGCTGGGCGATGAAAAATTCCAGGGCTGGGACAATCAGTTGCACAACGAGCCGCTGATCAACCTGGTGCACGAGCGCATGCGCCGCTGGCCCGGCGATGCGGTAGTCAATGCGGACGGCTTTGGTTGGGATTTCATTTCGCACTGGGGCGGCGCGGTCGGCAACATGGCCACGCATCTGAATGCCGGCGGCGAAGCGCGCTTGGGCTGGAAATTGCCGGACGATTTCAGCAGCACACCGACCCGGCACGCAGGCGAAAATACCGCGCCCAGCCGTCTGGGACGTGCCAGCGGTTGGTCCGGACACCTGTTCGTGAGCACCGATGCGCGCTGGGTGCTGCGCGACATCACCCTGGACGGCAACACATTCCGCAACAGCCACAGCGTGGACAAGCGCGCCTTTGTGGGTGACGTCGGCTACGGCCTGGCGGTGATGTATGGCCGCTGGAAGTTCGCCATCGCCCGCTACCACCGCACCCGCGAGTTCGACACCCAGCGCCAGACGCCGGTGTATGGGAGTTTTACGATCAGCCGGATGCTTTGAGGGCGAGGATTGTGGAGTTGAGATTCGGGATTCGTAAAAGCAGGCTTTTGATTCTTTTCTTTTGCTGTTGCCAATCCCGACTACCGCATCCCGCAAAGAAAAAAGCCGGCGAAAGCCGGCTTTTCTTTGATCACTCCGATTCCCACCACATCCAGAATCCGTCCCAGAGGCGCTTGAAGAACCCACCTTCTTCGACGGCGCTGATGGCCACCAGCGGGGCCTGGGCGATGATCTTGCCGTCGAGGCTGACCTTGACCGTGCCGATCTGCTGGCCTTGCTTGATCGGGGCCTGCAGGTTCTTGGCCACTTCCATGCTGGGCTTGAGGTCGTTGTAGCGGCCGCGCTGCAGGCTGACCAGCAGTGGCTGAGCCACGCCAAGCTGCAGTTCGTCCTGCTGACCCTTCCACACCTTCTGCTTGGTCACGACCTTGCCGGGCGCGTAAAGGCTGTGGGTTTCGAAAAAGCGGAAGCCCCAGTTGAGCAGGGCAAGACTGTCGTCGGCGCGCTGGCGCTCTGAGCTATCGCCCATTACCACCGCCACCAGACGCTGGTCGCCGCGCTTTGCCGAGCTGAGCAGGCAGTAGCCGGCCTCGGAGGTGTGGCCGGTCTTGATGCCGTCCACGGCCGGGTCGCGCCACAGCAGCAGATTGCGGTTGTTCTGCTTGATGCTGCCGACCTGGAATTCCTTAATCTTGTTGTAGGCGTAGGTCTCCGGGTAATCGCGCACCATCGCACGGCCCAGCATGGCCAGGTCGTAGGCGGTGGAATGGTGGCCTTCGGCGCTCAGGCCGTGCGCGTTGACGAAGTAGGAGTTCTTCATTCCGATCTTGGCGGCGTAACTGTTCATCAGCGAGGCGAAGGCTTCTTCGCTGCCGGCAACATGCTCGGCCAGCGCGATCGCGGCATCATTGCCGGACTGGATCGCCATGCCTTTTTCCATGTCGTCCAGACGCGCAGTCTGGTTGACCGGGAAGCCGCTGTAGCTGCCGTCGGTACCGGCGCCGCCTTCGCGCCAGGCGCGCTCGCTCATCATGACCTGGTCGTCGCGCTTGACCTTGCCGTTCTTGATCTCGGCAGCCACCACGTAAGAGGTCATCACCTTGGTGATGCTGGCGGGCGCCAGCTGCTGATGGATGTTTTCACCGGCGAGCACTTGCCCGGTGGCGTAATCCATCAGGATCCAGGACTTGGACACGGCCGGCGCGGGTGCAGGCGGAACCGGCACGGCGGCCTGCGCAGCTGCAACGGCAGGCGTCGGCTGCGGCGCGGGCGTCTGGGCGCAGACCAGGCCAAAAGCGAACGTGGCCACGACAGCGGCGGCGAAGCGGAATTTCATTGAAGAAAGACTCCTGACGGGCCCGAAGGCTGGGCAATGCGAAATTGTAAGGTGCGACAGCGATCAGGGCGACGCGTGAGAAAGTGCGCGCGGCTGCGCAGTTCAGCGATGGGGCTCGTTGCGCACTCAAACTGGCTGGAAAAAGCGCGCAGTTGACCGATGCACGCACCAGGCGCGCGTTGATCGCAGCGCTTCATACTACGTCGCGATTCCAGACACCAGCCGCACACCCCGGTGCCTGAGCGGCGTGTCGACTGCTCTTAATTGGCGACGATCTGCGGGCGCCCGAAGCCAAGCCCGGCGATGCGCTGGGCGATTTCCGAGGCATTGGCGTGGTCGCGTGCATTCACGCGCAGCCGCCACAGTGTGCGCCCGCCGCTGACGATGTCGCTGACGCTGGCACCGGCGATGCCAGCCGAGGCCAGCTGCGACAGCGCGCGATCGGCGTTCTCGCGACTAGCGAAACTGGCGACCTGCAGCAGGATGTCGCCGAGTGCGGCTTCGGCCACGCTCGGCGCTTTGGCAGGCGCTGGTTCGATCTTGACCGGGCGCGCAGCCGCGTTGTTGTCCGCTGCCTTGAGCACTGCCACAGCCACCAGCGCGGCAGATGCGGGCGCAGGTGTGACCGATGCCGGCCGCGGCGCCACAGCTGCCGGCTTGCCGGTCGCAACGCGCACGCCCTGCGATTTCATCCAGGCATCGAAATTGTCGGGATTGCCTGGCTGACGCGACTCGGCCACGTGATAGCGCCAACGCTCGCCGGCCGCAATGACCGGCGCGGCGGCGATCGATGTCGCAACCGGCACGGCAGCCGAGCTTGCAGCCACCGCGCGCGAAGCAACCGTGCCGGTGGGCAGACGCTGCACCAGGCTATCGATCTGGCTGCCGCCCGAGGCTGGCCGCGCTGCAGCAACGGCGGTGGTGACAGGTGCCACGCCATTGCGGCGCTTGGCCAGCAGATTGCCGTTATCGGCTTCGGTCAGGCCGCGCACTTCAACGTTGCCAGTGCCCATGCCGGTGATGCCGAGTTTGACCGCAGCGGCGTAGCTCAGATCGATCACGCGGCCATCGTGGAACGGGCCGCGGTCGTTGACGCGCACCACCACCGAGTCACCGGTGTCGGTATTGGTCACCAGCGCAAAGCTGGGCAGCGGTAGCGTCTTGTGGGCGGCGGTAAAGGAATACATGTCGTAGACCTCCTTGTTGGAGGTCAACCGGCCGTGGAATTTGCTGCCGTAGTAAGAGGCGGTGCCGCGTTCGACATAGTCGCCGGGGTTGTCCATCACCACGTAGCGCTTGCCCAGCACTTCATACGGCGAACGATTGCCCACCGCCGAGCGCGGCTCGTTGCTGACCAAGGGCTCGGGGATGCAGGCCACATTGGGTACGTGATCGGGGGTGGTGTCCTTGACCCCGGGCTTGTAAAGGCCACCGGCGGTGTAGTCGCCACGCGTGGACGGATCTTCTTTTGCCGCCGCATACGGCGAGGTCGACGGGCATCCGCTGACGACGTACGCAGGCCCCTTGCCTTCGACCTTGACGCCCTTGATCGCGCCGCTCCCTGCGCTGCCCGAACGCTTCTTCGGTGCGCTGCTACAGGCCGCCAGACCGAGCATCAGCGCCATCGGAATCAGCCACTTGGAGCCTGTCATGCTGTTCATGCCGGAGGTAACTCCTTGCCGGCGATGGCCTCGGACAGCTGAAACACAGCCATCGCATACATCTTGGAACCGTTATATCGGGTGATTGCGTAGAAGTTCTGGAAGCCGAGCCAATACTGCTTGCCGTTGGCATCGTCCAGGCTGATTGGGGTGGCGGTGCTGCCTGCCACCACCGGCGCGGCGGGTTGATAGCCACGCGCGGACAAGTCGGCCAGCGTGTAGACAGGCGACCAATCGGGGGGATTGAACTCCTCACGTCCGGCCGCCAGTGTGGCCGGTACGGCGACCTGACCACCGCGCACCCAACCGCCCTTCTTGACGAAATAGCTGGCGACCGAGGCGAACACGTCGTTGTGATCGGTAAACAGATTACGCTTGCCATCGGCATCGCCATCGACAGCGAACTGGCGGTAGCTGGACGGCATGAACTGGCCCATGCCCATCGCGCCGGCGTAGCTGCCGATCAGCGTGGTGACATCGCGTTGTTCTTCCTTGCCAAGCGCGAATAGCTGGCCGAGTTCATCGCGAAAAAACAGCTCGCGGCGCACTTCGCGTTCGAGCTTGGCCGGGTCGCCGCTGCGCGGATAGCGAAATGCCAGCGTGTACAGCGCATCCAGCACGCGGTACTTGCCGGCATTGGTGCCGTAGCTGGTTTCCACACCGATGATGGCCACGATTACCTGCGCCGGCACGCCGGTGGCGGCTTCGACCTTACTCAGTTCGGCGCGGTGCTCGGCCAGGAACTTGCGGCCGCCGTCGATGCGCGCCTGGGTGATGAACATCGGGCGGTATTCGTTCCACGGCTTGACCCGTTCGGCCGGGCGAGACATCGCGGTGACGATGGCGTCCTTGAATTGTGCTTGCGCCAGCACTGCCTCGATCTGTGCAGCGTCGAGGCCGTACTTGGCTGCGGTGTCGCGTACGAAGTTGGCGCGGGCGATCTCAAACGGCACCGGGGTCAGATCTACCGGCGGCAGTGCGGGCGCTTCGGCAGCGGCGCTGACGGGCGCGCTCGGCGGCTTGGCCGGTGGCGCACTGGCGGCCGGCGGCGGGGGTGGAGGACTGGGCTGGGTCGCGCAGGCGACAAGGCCGAGGGTGAGCAGGCAGGTCAGGGTGCGTCTATTCATCTGCCGAGAGTAACAGAGACCAGATGAACTTTTGTCAATAAGACCATGAAACGAAAGAGCTTTCGCTGGAGTCCAGGCGGTCTTTAGTAGTGGCGGACGCTTGCAGGAAGCGCCACTTGGCTGCGCACTGCAAGCAAACACTCTGCAGGCACGGATGCGTCGGCTGCGATGGAATCGGATCTTGCTATGAAGGTTTGGCAGCACGCGGGCTGTGCGCACGGGCCAAGGCTGGCGTGGCGAGGAGATCGCAGCGGCCGATGGCGCAGCGTCGGTGCGCTGGCATTTCAAAAGATTGCTACCGATGCGTCGGCGCCAGAACGTCGGTGACGCAAAACGGCTCTCCGTCTCAACCCGAGAGTGCCGAGGCTCCAGACGACGCAGCACTTCTCAGCGCTGCATCGTCATCGAAAGTAAGAACCAGAAAAATTAAGGCGCGACCGAAACTCCGGCCGGGCCTGATCGATCACAGTGCCGGGAAACGTGGTGCAGTGGAGCAGGTCGGAATAGCGCCCCTCAGTTGCACGGGGCCGGTGGTGACACCGGTGCCCTGCAACTGAGTTGCCGTTAGATCACTGTTGATCAGCCTGATCTGTGCATTGCTGGCGGTAACGGCAGTGTTGCCTGTCGCAACATTGGACAGCACCAGGTCCAGCGGCGTCTGCGCATCGAAGCCTTTCAGGATCCAGCCCTTGCCCTTGAGGCCGACATCGCCCGTGGTACGCAAGCCGTTGACCACGATCTCCTTGAAACTGGGCTTGGTCCCGCTACCACCGGTCGAATAGAACGGGTTGATCACCAGCGGGCTGGTCACCCCGAACAGGCAGATGTTGCGATAGGTGATCAGGCTGACCGGGCCACCCTTGACGATGCTGGTCTTGATGCGCAGCCCGTTGTTGTCGGTACTGCGGTTGCCGGCATCGTCGGTGGCGGTGATGGCGTTGTTTTCGATCAGCACATTGTTGACCCCGGACATCACTTCGCTGCCGATCGAGATGCCGTGGGTGCCATAGCAGCGATTGTCGCGCACGCTGATGTTGCCGGACTTGGAGGCAATGGTCTTGATCGCCACGCAATCGTCGCCGCCCATCACATCGTTATCGACCAGGCTGGCGTTGACCACGCTGTCCAGGTCCAGACCATCGGTGTTGGGGCTGGTGGCCGGCGATTTCACCCGCACGCCCCAGATGGTCAGGCCATCGACGATATGCGCGAAGAAATGGAAGTACGCCGCATTGATCAGATTGACGTTGTAGAGGGTGAAGGTGTTGGAGTTCTGCACCTTGATCAGGTCCGGACTGTTCTGCACCTGGCCGGCATTCTTGGCGTTTTCGCCGAATTCCCACCAGGTGGTGCTCTTGCCGAGCATGGGCAGATCGCCGCGGCCGTCGATGGTCCCCTGGCGCCCGCCGGTGCGCACGCCCATCACGCCCGACTTGGTGCCCTTGATGCTGATCAGCGGCAAACATCCACCGCTCTTGGCACCGGCAGTGCCGCAGCCGCTACCGTAGTCGGCCGGATTGCGCGAGCCGTACAGGGTGACGCCCTGATCGATGACCAAGGTAACGCCCGTGGGAATCGACAGCGGCCCGCTGAGAAACGCAGTGCCGGTGCCGGCCTTGAGCAGCACGCTGCCGTTTTTGCCGGTACAGGCGGTCAGTGCGGCCTGGATGGTTTTGGTATCCGGCGGCGCACTTTCCGATGCAGCGTCGAACAGGCGCCCACTCGGCGTGTGCCTGGCACTCACCGACTGGCAGGTGGCAGGAATCGCCGGCTCGGAGACAGCGCGCGTATCGCCCGTTGCAAGGTTGATGGCGCCGGCTTGTGCGGCGAGCGTAAGACAGACACCGCCGATGGCGGCGGTTAGCAATTTCATGAAGAAGATCACCTGAGAGAGGAATGGCGCGTGCCTGCTGAAGCAACGCGACCCGGCCGCGGCAAGCTCAGCGGCGTGAGCTAATCTACGGAGCAAAGCCCGCGCACGCAGAAGGCGAGCGAACCCGGCGCCGCGCGAACGAAGCGGCAATGCGCCGGTGTGTCGTCATTACAACGCAGCGCGCAAAAACGTGCGATTTGCGAAGTGTCAGTTGGGTGACATGTGTGTGTGTCGTGTTGTGCGCGGGGGGGCGCATCGATCCAGGGGCTTAGCTCGATCACTACAATGTATTCAGAGCAGCCAACTCGGACTTCGCAATGGCGCGCGAACAGCCCCAAACTCAGCACTCAGCACTCAGCGCGATATCGTGTTCATCGTAATGAGCCGTCCCTGAAAAATCCCATTCAAGCACCAAGCCCTGCCGGCGACAGCTGCACCGGGTGCGAGGATCGCCACATGATCGCCTGCATCCAGGCACGCCAAAAGGCGATCCAGCGCAGCAGCCAGCGCAGGGTGTCGCCGGCTGCGCAGCCAAGCGCGTGCAATGCAGCGCCTTGTGCACCTGTCAGCCGGCAGCGACGTCGCCGGCAGTTGTCTTTCAGGTGTCCGATCACCGGCTCCGCCGCCTGCCGTCGCTTGATCCAGTGCCAGTGCCGTCGCGTCAGCGTCTTGGACTTGCCGCGATGCGGGACCTGCACGCCAGCGACCTCGCGCCCGCGATACTCCAGGTCAACGATCGCCACCGTCGGTTCTACGCGCAGATCCTGCGGCAACCCGCGTGTCTGCTCCAGCTGCTCGGCCAAGGTGTCGCCGTCGTAGGGGTTGCCAGGAAAACTGCGCGCGCCCACGACAAATCCCTTGCAGGCACTCACCGCAATGCCGACCTTGACGCCGAATTCGTAGGGCTGACGCGCTTTGCCATTGCCGATGCA
>NZ_MDEJ01000106.1 GCF_002940065.1 Xanthomonas populi | reverse complement strand
ACCATCACCGATGCGCACCTGCGATGGATCGAGCAGCGGCTCTACAATCGTCCGCGCAAAATACTTGGATTCAAAACGCCTCTCGACGTCTTCTCCGAGGAGATCCTCAACAGCGTTGCGATTCAGAGTTGAATTCGCCGGAGGTAAGGTCAGGTTTCGGAAAGCACCAGCATATGTTGAACTCGCCTAAGTTTTTGATAAGCCTTTATATCGGGCGTCGACTTAGTCAAGCGAAGTTCGGTATGGAGTCATGGTGAAATAAAAAAACGCGGCGCAAGCGCCGCGTTCTGGTGTCGCGCAGCGGGCTGAGGATCAGCCGGCCTTGGCGACGGTCTTCTTGGCTACAGCCTTCTTGGCCGGGGCCTTGACCACGCCCTTCTTGGCAACCGGGGCAGCTGCACCCACAACAACCTTGCTCACCGCGTGCGAACGCGAATTGCCGTAGCTGGAATTGTAGCGCTTGCCCTTGGCGGTCTTACGGTCACCCTTACCCATGTTCGTCGACTCCTGAATGTGAATACTGAATACAAAATCCCCGCGCTGAACACGGGTCTGGCGAGGTTTACGCCGGCGGCGCCCTCGCGCAAGGCCGATAAGACTACCACGACGGCCCCAGCCCGCCCAGCCTAGCCTAATGGGCGCAGTTGGCGTCGTGGACGTGGGCATGCCCGTGGTTCAGGCGCAGATTGACCAGATGGGCGATGCCGACAAGCGCGCCGCCCAGCGTCATCACCACCGCATGCGGGATTACCGAGTGGTGCCAGGGGTCGTACAGCAGGCCGGCCCACAGCAGAAACAAACCCGGCAGCAACAGCGCCAGTGCATGCAGCGCCTTGTGGCGGCGATAGCCCAATACCAGACTGAACAGGCCCAGCAGGGTCACGAACACGACGATGGCCAGCTCGACGCCATCGCCCAGCCAGAACGCCAGGCCTAACGACGGCGCCAGTGCCAGCACCAGCGGCAGCACCGCACAATGCACGGCACACAGCAGCGAGGCGGTCGCACCGAAGCGGTCGAGCATATGGCGAAGGGACGGTAGAGGCATGACTTCCAGCAGGTGGCCGCGGCGACGTGGAATAATATAACATCTTGCTTGTTCCAGAGCTTACTCGCTCCCAGATCTGCGCCACTGCACTCCGCAGCTGCAGATCTCGCCGTCGGCCCAGCAGCCAAGCTGCGCCTTACCATTGATATAAAATAACAATCACAGAGTCCGGCACGCCATGCATCCTCGCCTCGCTTCATCGTTTCGCCGCTCCACGCTCACGCTGGCCCTGACCAGCCTGCTGACCCCTGCCCTGGCCATGGCTGAGGACGCGCCTGCATCGGCCGACCCGCAGACCCCGCCCAGCTCGGACACGCGCCACGACGCCACCCATTCCAGTGGCCGCCACATCAAGGACCTGGACAATGTCGTCGTCACAGCCAGCCCGTTGCGCGATGCGGCCGGCGAGCTGAGTCGCCCGGTCGACGTTCTGGCCGGCGAGCGCCTGGACGAAGTGCGTAGTTCGAGCCTGGGCGAAACCGTGTCCAGCCTGCCTGGCGTGCAGAGTTCCAACTTCGGCCCCGGCGTCGGCCGGCCGATCATCCGCGGCCTGGACGGCCCGCGCGTGGCAGTGCTGCGCGATGGCCTGTCCACCCAGGACGTGTCCACCGTCAGCCAGGATCACTCCCCGGCGATCGAGCCGTTTCTGGCCAACCAGATCGAAGTGCTGAAGGGCCCCTCCACCCTGCTGTACGGCTCCGGCGCGATCGGCGGCGTGGTCAACGTGGTCGACGGGCGCATTGCCGAAACCCCGGTCGACGGGTTCAGCGGCCGCGCCGAAGTGCGCTTCGACGGCGGCGACAAGGATGGCAACACCGACATGTTCCGCGTTGATGCCGGCAATGGCAGCGGCCTGTCGATCCATGCCGACGGCGTGTACCGCAACCAGAAGGATTACGACACCCCGCAAGGGCGCCAGGCCAACTCCTGGATCGACTCCAAGGCGGGCTCGATCGGCGCCTCGCTGTCCGGCGACTGGGGCTTTGTCGGCCTGTCGGCGTCGCGTTTCCGCGACAACTACGGCAACCCCGGCGAACCGGGCGATCTGTCGATCGGCGAGCGTGGCGTGTCGTTGAAACTGCAGCAGGACCGCTACGACCTCAAGGGCGGGCTGACCGACCCGTGGGGCGAAGGCAGCGCGCTGCGCTACAGCTTCGGCCACACCGATTACGCGCATACCGAGTTCGAAGGCGAAGAAGTCGGCACCGTGTTCACCAAACGCGCCAACGAAGGCCGCGTGGAAGCGTCCTTCACCTTCGGCGGCGGTTGGCAGACAGCGTTTGGCGTGCAGGGCAGCGATTCGGTCTTCGAGGCGGTGGGCGAAGAGGCATTCGTGCCCAGGACCGACACCCGCTCGCTCGGCGTGTTCGGCTTTGCGCGCAACAGCTGGGAGCGCGTCACCGCTGAAATCGGCGCGCGCGTGGACAAGGTCAAGTACCAGACCGACATCGGCGTGGAACGCGACTTCACTCCGACCAGTTTCTCGCTCAGCAGCGGCTTCCGCTTCAACGAGCAATGGCGTTTGACCGCCAACCTCGACCACGCCGAACGCGCGCCGGCCGAAGAAGAGCTGTTCGCCAACGGACCGCATATCGCCACCCTCGCCTTCGAGATCGGCGATGCGAATCTGAAGACCGAAAAGGCCAACCAGGCCGAGCTGGGCCTGAACTTCCAGAACGAGTGGGTGGATGCCAAGGTCGCCGCGTACTACAACCGCTACAACGACTTCGTCTACATCGTCGACACCGGCAACCAGTGGTTCAACGCCGAAGACAACGACTTCCTGCCGATCGGCCAGTGGACCCAGGCCGATGCGATCTTCCACGGTTTCGAAGGCGAGGCTACCTTCCATCTGGCCAACAACGACACCGGCGCGTGGGATCTGCGCGTGTTCGGCGACACCGTGCGCGCACGCCTGACCGATGGCGGCAATCTGCCGCGCATCGCGCCGGGCCGCGTCGGTGCACAGATGCGTTGGAATGCCGACCAGTGGCGCGCCTCACTGGGTGCCACGCGCACCATGAAGCAGGACAAGGTGGCCGTGAACGAAACCGCGACCGATGGCTACACCATGGTCGATGCGCATCTGGCCTACCACGTGGATCGCGGCAGCAATGCGTGGGAAGTGTTTCTGGACGGCAACAACCTGAACAACCAGGACGCACGCGTGCACACCTCCTTCCTCAAGGACGATGTGATGCTTCCTGGCCGCAGCGCTTCGTTCGGCCTGCGGATGTTCTTCTGACGGTACCCTCTCTCCCGCCGTCATCAGCGAGGCCGCCTTCGGGCGGCCTCGTCATGTGTGGCGTTTCTATGTCTGCTGCGGTGCGCTGCAGTCGTGCGTGTTGGCGTGGCGATACGGCTGATTGCCCAGTGGGCAGCCTACTGGGACGCAGAGGAGATGGCTGGCGGACCTGAAGCCAACACGCTGTGGCTGGGCCTGCGCGACGTCGGCGTGTTCGTCGAAGGAATGCGCTTTGCTCGGCGGTGTCGATGAAAGGTGCTGGCGGTGATCGCCGCACTGATCAATCTGCAGATTCGGGAAGCGGCGCCGGTACGTGCAGCGGTGTGAAGCGCGGGGAAGTGCGCGCGTGCCTGCAGTCAGGTGATGCGCTGCTGCGGGCGCATGGTATGGCGTGCGCAAAAGCCATCGTGCTGCCGCAATGGATCGCATCGCCTGCCGCTGCATTGCGGGTGGAGGCACGAACATCGATTTGCGCACAGTGCGGGCGCGCTGCCAAACGCCTTGCAAGGTGGATAGATAGCGAGCACATCGATTGCATGCGTTGACGCGGCGCACAACAGCTTTTACGAGCAACTCCGTTAGAACAACAACGCAACGTGTGTTGCCGCGTTGCGCTAGCGGCGCTGTGATTGGCTGCCGATCACTTTCTTGGCAGCGCGCGCGCAACTGCACACATCGCTGCCAGCTGCGATGCCATCTTAGGAGAGCTTCATGACCTCATCGATGCACCGCTACGCCTTGTCCCTTGCTATCGGCGCCCTGCTTGCGCCTGCTGTGCATGCGCAAACCTCACCGGCAGAACCGCGCACCGACGCCACAACGCTGGACGCAGTCATCGTCAGCGGCACGGCGCGCTTCAAAGGCCTGGCCAGGCGCGATGCCAGCTTTTCGATCACCACCGCCAGCGCAGAACAGATTCAGCAGGCAGTCCCGCAGAGCACCGCGGATCTGTTGAAGATCGTGCCAGGTGTGTGGGCCGAACCCAGCGGCGGTGGCACCGGTGCCAACATCTTCGTGCGCGGCATGCCGTCCGAAGGCGACGCGCCGTTCGTGACCATGCAACTGGATGGCTCGCCGTTGTTTCCGCCGCCGACGCTGTCGTTTCTGGAGAACTCCACGTTGTTCCGCGTCGACGACACGGTGGAACGCATGGAAGTATTGCGTGGCGGTTCCAGCCCGATCTTCTCCAACGGGCAGCCGGGGCTGACGGTCAACTTCATCCAGAAGAAAGGCCAGGACGAGCCCGCAGGCAGCGTGCGCCTGAGCGGCGGCAACAACGACTTGCGCCGTCTCGACGTGTTCAACAGCGGGCCGATGGGCAATGGTTGGTACTACAGCGTGGGCGGTTTCTTCCGCGAAACCGATGGCGTGCGCGACCCGCAATTTTCCGCCGACAAGGGCGGCCAGTTCAGCGCCACCTTGAGCAAGCGCTGGCACAGCGGCGAAGTGTCGTTCTACGCGCGGCATACCGACGACAACAACGCCTTCTACACCGCCATTCCGCTGTTGTCGCGCAACAACGGCAACGCTCTATCCAGCTTCCCAGGCTTGAATGCGCAGACCGGCACGCTGCTCGGCCGCGACGTCCGCAATGTCGACCTGCTGGTCGGGCCGAATGGGCAAACCCTGCGTCGCGATCTGGCCGATGGCCGCGGCGTCAACATCGACGTGTTCGGCGGCGAATTGAATTGGGAAACCGGCGCATGGACCATTGCCGCCCGCTTCAACGTGATGAGCGGCAGCGCGCCGACCTATGCGCTATTCACCGGCGACGCACCGCAGCGGTTGAGCGACTTCATCGCCAGCTACGGCACCACCGGCAGCGGCAGCTTCACCAACGGCGGCGGTGCGGTCGACCCGAATCAACAGGTGCTCCAAGCCGGCTGGTGGTCGGTGGACAAACGCTTGAACTCCTTCACCAACGACTTGCGGCTGAGCCGCGAATTGTTTGCCGGCAATACGCTCACCGTGGGTGCGTACTACGCCAAATATTCCTCCGCCGACACCTGGTATCTGGGCAACACCATGTTGCTCACGGCGCAGAACAACGCGCGGCGTATCGATCTGGCCCTGGAGAATGGACAGCAGGCCACACGTCAGGGCTTCACAAGCACCGCATTCTTCAACCTGCGCGCCACTTACGATGGCGAGAACATCGCTGCCTTCATTGCCGACGAATGGGAACTCAACGCGCGGCTGCGCCTGGATCTGGGGGCGCGTTACGAACGCCAGAGCGTGACCGGCGATGTGCACGATACCGCCACGGTCGATCTGGATGGCAACCCAGCGACGTTGTACGACAACGCCACCTCGCTGGCACTGGCCAGCACGCGCCGCATCGATCAGGACGATGAAGCGTTCTCGTGGACCGCAGGCTTGAACTTCACACTCGATGATCACAACAGCCTGTTCGCGCGCGTCAACTCAGGCGTGAAGTTTCCCGGCTTCGACAATCTGCGCGATGGTCAGAATCGCGTGCAGGAGGTGGATCAGTACGAACTCGGCCTCAAGACCGGCGCCAGCAATTACGATTTGTATCTGACCGCGTTCTATAACACCTTCAAGAACTCGCCGTTTCAGGCGTTCCTGTCCGATGGAACCAACTTCACCGCAGTCGGCGATTCGCGTGCCTACGGCATGGAAGTTGAAGGCGCGATCCGCCCGTTCGGCGGTTTCGAACTGGGCGGCACCGGCGTGTGGCTGGATGCCAATTACCGCAACTATCGCGAGTTCACCGGCAACCAGGTGATGCGCCAGCCCAAGCGCCAGTTCCGCATCACGCCCAGCTATTACTGGATGCTGCCATTCGGCGATCTCAAGCTGTTTGCCACCTATTCCTACGTGGGCGAGCGCTTTGCGGATCTGGCCAATCGCCAGCGCCTGCCGTCCTACGACATGGTGGATATCGGTGCCAACCTGCATGTGGGTGAGCATTGGGAAGTGACCGCCAGCGGCAGCAACGTCACCGACACGCTGGGCCTGACCGAAGGCAACGTGCGCGTGCAGGGAGCCGCAACCGGCGGCGTGTTCATGGGCCGGCCGATTGCCGGGCGGCAGTACCAGATGTCGGTGGCGTATCGCTGGTAGGTAGTGCAATGGAGAAGTGCAGGCGCTGACGCTCGCCACGCGCGGCATCAGAGCCTTTGCTCGTCCTGCTGGCAGCACACGCTGTCACGTTTGAGGTATGCGCACTTACGCAGCGCTGAACGTGACCAGATGCATCAATGACGGCGCCCGTCGCCGCAGCAGCACTTTATAAAGCACCACATGGAGTGAATCGTATGATGCTTGCATGCTGCGATCAATGCCCACTACCGTCGCGACCAGCGTAGCGCGCCGATCCGAATGCGAAGCAGATCCACGCATCTCGATTATTTATATCAATAGATACTCGATAGATCGAAAAATATAGGGGCCAATCTCGTGCCGAAAACATCGCATCGCGTGCGTGAATCGGCATGCATTGCATAAAATGCGCAGCGTGTCACACGCATGTCACTTGGTGCGTAACTTGCGAGCAAGGATTGGCCCATCTTTAATCGGATCGCTGCCGGTGCATGCGCATCGCCAGCGTCGGCGTCGGCTGCGCGGACGCGCACAGGGAAGCAGGCTGACGACCTTGTCGCATCCATCCAGCGTTTCGGACAAATGCGCTTCAGTTGCTCTTTCGGGATAAAAGGACATGGAATCTGTTGCTGCCTCTTCGCGTTCTTCTCTTGCACGCTTCATCCAACCCGACCTGGCGTTGAAGGCTTGCCGGCACTGCAAGGCGCATGCCATTGGCTTTGCCTCATCGGGTTTCCTCATCGCGGCCACTGCTGCGTGAATTCACTTTTCAACGTCTACTGAATCTCCTGATTCGGGCTTGATAGGCACGGCCTGAATGTGTTGAAGCAGTCGCACTGGCCGATTGCCTGATCGGCCGGACGGGGACTGTGTCGTGTCGATCGTGCCTAAACCTTTGAGTGGAATCAAACGCAATGAACATTTTTCACAGGCGACATCTCGCACTGCTGATCGGCGCCGCGCTGATCGGCAGCCAGCCGCTCTCAGCCCTGTCGGCACAACCGGCAACTGCTGCTCGCGTAGGCGCAGGCGTAGGCGTAGGCGATCCACTGCTGCGTTATCAGTGGCACATGTTCAATGAGGGACAGGCGGTGATCGGCGACAGCCGCCCGGTACCTGGTGTGGATATGGACGTGGATATCCTGCATGCCATCGACATTCGCGGCCGCGGCGTGCGCGTTGGCGTCGTGGACGACGGCCTGGAGCTACGCCACGAAGATCTGGCCGACAACATCCTGCAAAACGGCTCGCACAACTTCGAAGACGGATCGCACGACATCACACCTATCGATCCGAAGAAAGGTCACGGCACGGAGGTCGCAGGCATCATCGGTGCGGTCGGCTGGAATGGACACGGCGGGCGCGGCATCGCACCGGACGTGCTACTTGCCGGCTTCGACGTTTTTGGGCGGGCTTCGTCCAACTCCAATGCCAGCATCCGTTATGCGTGGGGCGATGGACCGGAGGCGCGCAACATCGATGTGTTCAACAATAGCTGGGGGTTAGTCGCGCCGGTTTACTTCGATTTTCCGGTAGAGGAGCAGCAGAGCTGGGAAGCCTTGATGCGATCGACCCGCAGCGGTCTTGGCGGCATCTACGTCAAGTCTGCGGGCAACAGCTTCAGACGGCTACGTACACGCGACGAAAATGGAAACATCGTCAACCTCTGTAGCGAGCAATCGCGCACTTTGAATGTTGGCTGTGCCCTGGCAAATATCGATCCGCTGGCAAACCTGTCGGGCACCATTGTCGTTGCCAGCGTCAATGCCAAAGGTCAACGCGCATCGTATTCGTCATCAGGCTCTGCGTTGTGGGTGTCCGGTCTTGGCGGCGAGTTTGGATATCAACGCAAGTTCTACCCCAATGCGGCGTCAACCTTCGCGACGGATGCGGCACCGTTCGCCTACGATCCCGCCATTGTCACCACCGACCTCAGCGGCTGCGCAGCGGGCTTCAACCTCGACGATCCCGATACGGTCGACAATGCGCTGGATGGCAGCCGGTCGAAGATTGACGCATCGTGCAACTACAGTGGGGTCATGAACGGCACCTCCGCAGCGGCGCCCACCGTCTCCGGTGTGGCCGCGTTGATCCTCAGTGCCAATCCAAGCCTGAGCGCGCGCGACGTCAAGTACATCCTGGCCACCACCGCGCGCCAGATCGATACGTCGCAACCACGCGTCGCCTATCAGGGCAGCGTGATCGATCCAGGCTGGATCACCAATGCCGCCGGGCATCGCTTCAGCAACTGGTACGGCTTCGGGTTGGCCGATGCGGCGGCGGCCGTTTACAAGGCAAGCAACTTCACGTCACTGCCCCCGATGCGCGACACACGCTGGGTCAAGTCGGCCAATGCCGGAAGCCAGATCGGTGGACCGGCGCGGCCGGCCACGCAGCGGATTCGCATCAAGCAGGCAATGAAGGTAGAGTCGGTGCAACTGTCGTTGGAAACCGCGCATCTGACCCCGAGCAATCTGCGGGTGGTTCTGGTGTCGCCCAGTGGCACGCGCAGCTATGTGGTCACCCCGTTCTCCGCACTGGATGCCGATACCTATGCGAAGACCGGGTTCTATATCGACCTGACCTCCAGCAATGCGTTTCTGGACGAAACATCGCAAGGCGTGTGGACGCTGGAAGTCACCGACATGAGCGAGCCCAGGACCACTGCTGCTCTCAAGACGTTCAAACTTCGCATCGTGGGGCACTGACATGAAGACCACTCTTGTTGTTTCGGTATTGCTTGCTTGTGTTGCAGCATCCGGCCTGGCGCAAGCCGCGCAATACATGGATGCCAACGCGCTCAGCGCTGCGGCCACCGGCGAGCGTTTCAAATCCGGAGCGGATAGTTTCCGCATGCTGCCCGGTTCGGTGGTTGCCGAGAGCTTGCCGTCTGACGATGCGGACCAAGCCAGACCCACCTCCAGCAAGACGCTTGCAAGTGCTGCTCCTGCAGCGGCCAATGGCAGGGTTGCCGCGCGCATCGGCCCGTATGCCGTGGTGCTGGATAATGCGGTTGGCGTCGCGCGCAGCGCTGCTGTGCCCGGCACGGAACGCACACTGGCAGCGGCAGTGAACGAGCGCACCGGCCGTGTGGTGCTGGTCAGACCGCAGCTGAAGTTGACCGGCACCACGCCAGCCACCGCGACCTCGCTGGCCCGCACTACCGGTGGAAGCATTGCCTACGCCTCGACAGTGGATGGCAGTGCGGTAATCACCTATCCCTCGATTGAACAGGCGCAACGCGCACTCACCGGCCTGCAAGGCAGCACGGGCGTCGCGCAGGCATCGCTGGTGGTGATGCAGGCCGTCATGCAACTGATGTGAGTTAAACGGCCGCAGGCAAACGCTTGCGGCCTTTGCGTCTGGCGCGCTATCATGCGGAATGGATGCTCCACCTTCGCACGCACGCTGGCTTTGACGTGTTCCCAATGTTTTTCCCGAGCACGCGCGCGTTCGTTGCCGATGGCCTGACTCGTTGAATGCTTGGCAGCGATGAAAAATGCAGCATCGCGGGCCTGCAGTTTTCACGTTTGTCTGCACCGGTGTAGCCGCTGTCGCCGAATACGCTGTCTTCGGTGCCGTGCGGCAACGCGTGCGTCACCGTGACATCGGCGACGTTGGCGGTTGTGCAGCAGACATGGTGGACCAGCCCGGAACACTTATCCACGCGAATGTGCGCCTTCATCCCGAAATGCCACTGGTTGCCCTTCTTGGTCTGATGCATCTCAGGGCCGTGAGCAGGGTCGGCATTCTTGGTCGAACTGGGTGCAGCGATCAGCATCGCATCGACAATCGTGCCGGACCGCAGGCACTGGCCCTTGCGCGCCAACTGCGCGTTGACTTCGGCCAGCATCCGCGCGGCCAGGCCATGGGTTTCTAGCAGGCGGCAAAAGTGGAGAATCGTGCTCGCGTCGGGAACGTTGTCCAAGCAGCCAAGCTTGGCAAAACGCCGCAAGGTCGGGATCTCGTGCAGGGCTTCTTCCATCGCCGGATCGCTCAGCGCGTACCACTGCTGTAACAGATCAATCCGCAACATCGTGGTCAGGGCCTACGGCTGCCGATCTGGCCGCCCTGACACCGGATACTGTGGCGCGATCAGCCAGAGCCATTGCCGCCACGGAACCACCTGCTCCATCTCGTCCAGGAAGATCTTGCTGCGGGTCTGCTTGCGCTTGCCCAGGCCCTCTGCATCACCGAATGGCAGTTGCATGGAGGACTTCTCAACGTAGATGTGTAATGTTGCGCATCTTGGGTGCGTTGTTTTAGAGGTTCCCTAGCATGCCGATAAAATACCGGCAGCCATAAATCAAGCACCTGGCAATGCGCAAACTGGCGAGCACGAAATCATCGTTATCAATGGCGCTTTTGGTATTTTGCCGATCCGCGCGACACTAGACTTGATACGCTCCTCGCCGTGCTCAAGCATGCCCGTATCCTTGAGGTGCCGAGGTTCTACGCCACCAGACAGTTTTGACGAAAAGCCAGCTGCGGACAGGCGTCTTAATCACCAGCAAGAGAAATCCGATCGAGAGTAGGCACCAGACCGCAGGAAATTCATTCGGGTTGTCCGTGGTCATTCTAGCCAGAACCGGCCCCAACAAAAGATGGAAAGTCGTGAAACGCCAGGAGCCATATGCTAGAGGAACAATGAAGGCGGCAAATATATATGGCGCCCACACGATCTTGAAGTGAAAGATGGTGATGCTGAGAATGTCATTAACAGGAAGCTCCCAGGCGATATGCCAGTTGCCACTGACCGAACAAAGGCGATCAGAGCAAAGCGCCGTGCCCTTGGGTACGTGACTTGCCCATTCGAAAGGATATATCTTGAGAATCATTAGGATGAGACAGACGAAGCAAGCAAAATATGCATAATTCTTCACCTTATTCCTCGCCTCTTCCGGGATGAAATAAAGAGATATTGCATTTATAAAAAATGGCTGTATTGCGATATGAAGGAAGCCAAGTAATGTGGCCACCTGATTCATGGGATTGCTGCAGGAGTTGATCACGGTGTAGGTGACAGCCTGAAGGATTTCCATCAGCGAGAAGAATGCCAGGCATCCCCACAACGCGAATGACTCTTTTTTGTAAGCGGAGTATGCGCACCCCAAAATACCGCAGGTAGCTACGACTGCAGAAGCTTGTCCATTCCAACACATGATTATTTTCGCAAGTAGGAGGTAGGAGGTAGGAGGTAGGAGGTAGGAGGTAGAGGGTAAATTCAACTATGTTTGAGCTATTGTTAACGACTCACCGGCAAGTGGCCGACCCATAAGCGGCACTTACAAAGGGAACGCACAAAGGCTAAGACCCAGCCAAGCTCATTTTCATTCATGCGCTTGAACTGAAGGTGGTTACGACGATTTCGCGCTCACCAGTTTGTGCTCACTAGATGCTTGACTTGTGGCGGCTGCTATTTCAACCGCTTGTAAATTTCACTCCCTAGTCAATCACATATACCGAATGTATTGCTCACTACAGCAGTTATTGCAACTGCTACGCTTCAGTGTGGTGGTGTTGCGCTTGGCCTGCTGGAAATGGTCTGACAGGCCGCGGTGTCTGCCGGAGGCGCCTGAGTGGGATATTCCTGCTTTCATAGCACGTAGGTCTGACTTGTAGCAACAAAGCCATCGGCATACGTTGCCTCGACAAAATACGCACTCCAGCCTGCCTTCGGGATCTGCACAGGGACCGAGATGCTGCTGCCGCGCTGCAAAGTCACAGGGGTAGAGGTATAGCGGATGCCACAGGCAAAGCGGAAGTCACGCGCTTTGGGATTGGCTGCACTCCACAATAGCACCTGTGCTGGGCGCTCAGAAGAGCGCACACGGATAACAGGCTGCTGTCCTCCTCGCAAAGAGTCGCTCAGATCCGGCAAGGGGTGTTGCTGCTGCAGGCGATCGACGAACGGGACCAACGAATCTACCACCGATGCCCGAATGCCCATATGCGACGAGTTTGGTACCATTCGCATAGCTTTTACGCTTGGCAGCTTACCGTAAAAAAAGTGCGTATTGTCGGGCAGGAAGAAATCATCACCGCTTGCGTTGACAATGTATTTAGGCAGAGACAAGCGCTTGCGGTAAGGCGTTTGAAGGTAGGCCAGCGGATCTTGGATTTGGGTCAGCTTGGCGAACTCGGGCGTATCGAATTGGCCGGTAATGCCTTCCTTGATGTAAGGACCAAACGCGATCGGCCAGTTGCCGCCGTAGGCACGAGACATGTGTTCAAGCACCGCCGGCATGTTCAAGACGTCGGTAACAAATGGAGCTACTGCCTCCACACGACGATCCGCAATCAGCGCGTGCCAACTAGCCCAGCCGCGCTTCGAGGTGCCGGTGAGGATGAAGCGGTGGATTCGCAGCGGTGTCAATTCGCGTTCCGCCAAGCTCATCGTGCGACCGATTGCAGCTGCCATCGGCACGTGCAAAGGCAACGTCTTGCGTTGCTCCGGTGCTTTCATAAACAGCGACCAGCTATGGGCAACGCTGTCATCCTCACGGCGCGGTTTCCCGTCATCGCTGTAGGTGAGCGACTGGCTAGGAATGTCGCTCAGTGCAATCACTACGGTGCGCGTACGTTGCGCTAGAGCAGCGATGACCTGTGGCGTGAACTCATTGGACGCCTGTGCAGCGCCGCCATCGGTCGGGTGCCGTGTGCCGTTGGTGGAGATCAGAAGCGCGCGCGCAGGTAATGCGTTCGGTGGCACATAGATCGCCACATCGTGCTGCCAGTCGGTAGGCTGCACGAGGTTGTCTGGCGACCATTGCTGAGATGTAAGCAAATAGTCGCGCCGCTCCACGCCTGCTACCGTTGTCGTTGCGCCTTGCTGGTAGCTCAATGGCTCTTGCTCGACTGCATCGTGATAGCACGCCAGCGCATCGCCGAAGCCCACCTTGGGGTCGTTCGCGCAGCGGTCCGACGCAGGCGATGCACAGGACGAACCCGCTGTAATCAAGGTCAGCAACACAAATGCGTTGCGAGCTAGAAAAGTCATCTGCGATTTCAGTCTGTGGAAGAATGGGCTATGTCCTGCTTAGCCGGCGTCTGTGGCGTGAGGCTGGATCCACGACGCATTGCATGTGTTCATGGCATGTGTTCATGCTGCGCTTGGTCCATGGGCGCTACATGTCCGCTGCCTACTAGCTTACGAGTAAATCGCGCCGACGACTAAGTGCTTGCGCACGTATCTCGCGGAATGCGAAGTCATCTTTCGATGGGTCTAGCGCGTCGTTGACATTTCTGCTGGACTTGATTTTTGTTTCGATGTTCATTGCCACTGTGTCATCGAGCGTCGCTGAGCATTGCGGTGCTTACCACTGGACTCCCGTTCGCTCACCGCATTGCCGAGTTAACTGTGTGCCATTGTCCTCAGTAAGAGCGGCTAACAAAACCTCTTTAATGCTATCTTCAGGGCGGGAAAATGGGGCCATGGCACGGAACAAACGGATCCCTATCGCGCTGTGGAAGCGCATCCAACCACTGAGTCCGCAAGTCAAGCCTTCTGCTAAAGGTGTGTCGTGGTCAAGTTTTTTCGGACACGACGATGGGTTGTTTGATTGCCGATTGCTGCTCGAAGGCATTGGGTGGCAAGT
>NZ_MDEJ01000105.1 GCF_002940065.1 Xanthomonas populi | reverse complement strand
CTGATCATGTCTGTCGTTCTCCGCTGGCAGGGCGTCAAGTCAATGATGGCAGATTGCTGGGGTTTTTAGAGGCTCCTTTTCCAGCGTTTGTGATTGGATCGATTTTCACGCTGTAGAGATTTCCTGTTAATGCCCAGCGAGAAGGGCGCGATAAAGTTTTTTAACGCGTGCGCTCACTGGTCGACACTGCTGTTCCTGCACGTCTACCGCAGCAAAATGCAGCTGCCATACATCCCTGTGCACCGACACCACACCGGCATGGCACACTTTCAGCTCATCCATTGACGAGGGCGTGCGGCGATTGGCGAACAGCGTGATCTGACATTTCGTTTTCTGGCCGAGCCCAGCGACATCAACTTTGGCGGCAAGGTGCATGGCGGCGTGGTGATGAAGTGGATCGACCAGGTGGGCTTTGCCGCAACCAGTGGCTGGAGCGCGCATTACTGCGTCACCGTGGCGGTGGGTTGCATTCGCTTTGTGGCGCCGGTGCGGATCGGGATCTGGTCGCGGTATCGGCCAAGCTGGTCTACACGGGGCGCACCAGCATGCATTTCGCCATTGATGTGCGTGTGCGCTGCCCCATGGGCGGCAACCCGCGGCTGTGCGCGCATTGCATCATCGTGTTCGTGGCGATGGACCCGAACGGGATCACGCCGGTGGCAGTGCCCTCGCGGCAGCCGGACACGCGGGAAGATCAGCGCCTGGCCGAGTAAGCGCTCAGTGTGATGGAACTGAGCAAGGGGATTGAGGACATCATGTCGCATTACAAAACGGATGCTGCGCGCTGATCGGGTGGCTGCGCACCCGGTGACCCGAGCAGGATGCACGTGCTTGCGCGGCGCCGATGTCAATTGGTCCGCTGCTGCTGAAGCACACACATAAAAAAGCCATCTGCTACCAAAAAGGCTGCAGGATCGCCGCAGCCTGCTTGATCATGCAATCGAAGCACTCGGGTTTACAGCACCCGGCGCGCCTGGATGAACTTCTCGCTCCAGTAGCCGCTGGCCAGCGAATCCACGCGCACGTCCTTGCCGCGGCTAGGCGCATGCAGGAACTTGCCGTCGCCGACCACTAGGCCTACATGGTCGATGCGACCACGCCGGCCGAAGAACACCAAGTCGCCCGCCTTAAGTGCGCTCGGATCCTTGATCAGCTCTGCAGACTCGTCTCGCGCGATATCGCGCGAGACGCGCGGCAGGTCGATGCCCAGGGCGGTCTTAAACACGTAGCCGACCAGACCGCTGCAGTCGAAGCCTTCGGCGGACTCGCCGCCCCAGACGTACGGGGTGCCGAGCAGGGCCATGGCGCGCTGCAGGATCACTTGTACACGGCTGTCGGCCACGGCGTTCTGGGCGGCGGTGGCCGCGCTCTGCGAGACGTCGTAATTGGCGAGCAGGCGGCTGAGGTCGCCGGCGAAAATCGCCGAGCGGTCCATCAGCGGAATGGCGTCATTGGCGGCCAGGTGCGGAAGCAGGGCGGCCAGTGTTGCGGTGGCAGCGGCGTCGGCGCGGCTGCGGGTTGCGGCTTTCTCGGCGGCAACGGCGCTGTCTGGCGCGGTCGTCTGTGGAGAGGATGAGGAGCTATTGGCAGTCTGTGCCAGAGCGGGAAGTGCGGCGAGCCATAGAGCGGTGGCACACAGCAGGCGGAGCGGTTTCCGGGGCGGAAGCGGTGCGGCGCCAGGATTGATCTGTTCGTCGTTCGTCACGCGGGAATCACATTTCTGCTGTGGATGCGCGATAATGCCTTGATGGAAGAATCGTTACGTTCAAAAAAAGTTAAATTTCCGTTTTATTAATTGGAACTTAAATCACATTTCAATGTAAAACACGCTTTGAACCTGAATAATGGTCACGCCAGTAGGCCCCATCCAGGAAATCCAAGCGGACTGTACCGCCGGTGCTGGGGGCATGCACGAAGCGGCCATCGGCGACATAAATGCCGACATGGGTCACGTTGCCGCCGGAGCCGAAAAACACCAGATCGCCGGTTGCCAATTTTTCCTGCGGGATCCTGGGGCCCTGCACGGCAGCCAGTTCGCGCGACGTGCGCGGCAGCGACAGCGCCAACACATCTTTATAGACATACGCCACCAGCCCGCTGCAGTCGAAGCCGGTGTCCGGGGAGTTGCCGCCATATCGGTAAGGTGTGCCGACCAGGCTCAACGCGCGCATCAGGATGTTGTTGGCGGTGGCCGGGTCCGCTGGCGGCACCTGCGGCCACACGCGTAGCGCTGGCGGCGTAGCGGTCTGGCGGCGCACCGGCGTCTGCGCACAACCGCCCAGCAGGACGAGCAGCCCCAGCAACAGGCTGGCCGCGACGCGACGGGTGTGAGCGGCGAAAACTGGCGTGATAGGCATGGAGCCGGGATAATGGTCTGTTAGAACAGGTCGCCATGATGGCGGCGCACCCGGCGGCCGACAAGCCGTCCTCCACCGTCTGCCACAGGGCAGCCTACTCAGAGCCAGGCATGAAGATCCAAAAAGACAGCGTCGTCCGCTTCCACTACACCGTTTCCGAGATCGGCCAGGAGCCAATCGAGAGTTCCAAGGAGCGTGACCCGTTGGCGATCATGATCGGCCACGGCAACATCATTCCCGGCCTGGAATCGTCCATAATGGACAAAGAGGCTGGCGAGAGCTTCGGCGTGGATGTCAAGGCAACCGAGGCCTACGGCGAATACCGCGAAGGCCTGAGTCAGCGCGTGCCCAAGAAGCACTTCGGCGCCACCAAGCTGGCATTGGGAACCCAGGTCATGCTGCAGACCAACTTCGGCCCGCGCGCAGTGACGGTGCAGAAGGTTGGCATGAGCGTGGTCGACGTCGATCTCAACCACCCGATGGCCGGCAAGGATCTGCATTTCGATGTTGAGATCGTTGACGTGCGTGAAGCCACGCAGGAAGAGCGCGACCACGGGCATGTGCATGGCGAAGGCGGCCATCACCACTGAGATCGGTGATTGAAACGATTGCGCAGCTGTCAGGCGGGCGTGGCCACTGTTTGGAATCGGCACGTGCCACGCGGGCGCGCCGGTTTTTTGGATACCCTCCGCTTCCACCTGAGCATTGTTCGCGACGTTTTGCCAGCCACGCTGGATGACCGCTGTATGTTCAACGGCCCGCCACCTCGGCGGGCTGTTTGCATTCTGTCGTGCACAACATGTTCTGAGCCTTGATGACACTACGCGATTTTCTGCAGCCCATTGTCGCGAACGAGCGCATCGTCGTGCTGGATGTGCTGCGCGGCTTTGCGCTACTGGGCATCTTGCTGATGAATATCGAAGCCTTCGTCGGCCCGCTCGATCTGGCGCTCACCGGCGTGGATCCGCATTGGCATGGCATCGATCGCGTTGCTGATGCGCTGGTCTACATCTTCGTGCAGGGCAAGTTCCACACCTTGTTCGCGTTGTTGTTCGGCATGGGCTTTGCGCTGATGGCGCAGCGCGCAGAGCAGGCCGGGCGCGGGTTTTTCGGCATGTATCTGCGGCGTACCGTTGGATTGCTGGTAATCGGGCTAGCTCATGCATTGCTGCTGTGGTCCGGCGACATTCTGGTGACCTACGCCTTGCTGGCGTTGCTGCTGTTGACCGCGCGCGCGATACCGACCATCGCGTTGCCGTGGGTTGCGGTGCTGGTCTACTGCTGCGCGCCCGGTTTGACGCTGCTGTACGGCGCGGCTGGGACGTTGACGCAGTCCGATCCTGCATCCGCAATGGAGTGGACCGCAGCGATGGCAGACGCGGCGCAGCAGGCGGTAGCGAACGTGCAGTCGCAGCGCGCCGCCTATGGTAGCGGCACATATCTGCAAGCAGCGCTGCAGCGCTGGCATGACCTGCAGGAGGCGATGACCGGGCTGAGCATCAATGGCCCGGCGATGCTCGGCATGTTTCTGTTGGGCAGCTGGTTTGTGCGCAGTGGCGCGATCGCCGCGCCCGCGCGTTTCCCGCGTCTGTTCCAAGCCTTGCGCTACGGCGTGTTGCCGCTCGGGCTGGGTGTGATGCTGGTGAGCTATGCGTTGCAGCCGTGGATGGACCCGGCGCGTCTGGACTTGCGTGTGTCGGGCGCCTTCGCGTTGTCGTTGATCGCCGGGCCGCTGATGAGCTTGGGGTATGCCGCATGGGTGGTGCAGCTGGCACCACGCTTGGCGTGGCTCGCGCCGGCCGGGCGCATGGCGTTGAGCAACTATCTGCTGCAGTCGTTGCTGTGCACCTGGATCTTCTACGGTTATGGACTGGGCTATTTCGAGCAGTTGCCGCGCGTGGGGCAGCTGCCGTTTGCGCTGGCGTTGTTCGCGCTGCAGGTGGTGCTGAGTCAGCTGTGGCTGCGCTGGTTCCGCTTCGGGCCAATGGAATGGGTGTGGCGTAGCGTGACCTATCTGCGTGTACAGCCGATGCGACATGGCAGCGCACGCGTGGAGTGACACGTGTGCAGCAGCGCGCGTATTGCTGCGGATTGGGAGGCGTTGCACCGCGCGCAGTTGCCAGGCCAAGTACGCAGCCTGCATGCAGTCGTGCGCAGGATCGTTACGCATTGCTCGCCGGTGCTATGACGACTGGATCGAGGACGACTGGATCGAGCGTGACGGGTTGAATTGCGCCCGATTGCAATCGATGAGCCGTGGAGACCTGCTGTCCGTCCTCACGTCTGGCTCGCGGCGCGGCATGGCATGCTCGTCATCAATATGAGCACTGCAAGAGGACAAACGATGGGCGATCTGATCACGGGCCGCGCACCTGCGCTAGACCCGCATCCTTCTTACCGGGCAGAGCGATTCGCATGAGTGCCCGTTACGACTACGACGTGGTGATCCTAGGCGGCGGTTCCGGTGGATTGGCGGCGGCATTTCGCGCGGCAAAACACGGCGCCCGCGTGGCGATTATGGAGCCGAACGAGTTGGGTGGCACCTGCGTCAATCTGGGCTGTGTGCCCAAGAAGGCGATGTGGTTGGCGGCCGATATGGCTGGAAAAATCGGACTTGCCAGCGCGCTCGGTTTCGATGTGCCGCGTCCGACATTGGCGTGGCAGGAACTGGTGACGCATCGGCAGGGCTACATCGCCAAGATCCATGCCAGTTATCGGTGCCGGCTTGATGAGGATGGCGTGGTCATGATTCCGCAACGCGGCGTCTTGCAGGACCATCACACCATCATGGGTGGCGACGGCGTGCGGGTCACTGCTGAGCACATCGTCATTGCCACCGGTGCGCATCCGGTGCGCCCGGACGTGGAGGGTGCCGAGCATGGCGAAGTCTCCGACGATTTCTTCAATCTCTGTCATGCGCCTGCGCATGTGGCGATTGTGGGAGGCGGCTATATCGCGGTGGAAATCGCGGGATTGCTGCAGGCGCTGGGCAGCCGCGTGCATCTGTTCGTGCAAGGCGAGCGGCTGCTGGAGCGCTTCGATGCCGAACTGACCTTGCAGCTCGCCGATAACCTGCGCCATCTCGGCGTGCGCCTGCATTTCGGATTTCGTACGACCGGCCTGGAGCGCGATGCAGAAGGTGGGCTGCATGTGCATGGGCACCCGGCGCATACGAGCGAGCAGAGCAACGATGTATTCGACAAGGTATTTTTTGCCGTGGGCCGACGTGCCAATACCGCAGGGCTGGGTCTGGAAGCGATTGGTGTCGCGCTGGGCGAAAAAGGCGAAGTCGTGGCAGACGATGGGCAGACCACCAGCGTGCCGAATATTCATTCGATCGGGGATGTCGGCGGCAAGGTCGGGCTGACGCCGGTGGCGATTACGGCCGGTCGCACGTTGATGGATCGCTTGTTCGGCAATCAGCCGGATGCGCGCATGGACTACGACAACGTGCCGAGCGTGGTGTTTTCGCATCCGCCGCTTGGGCACGTTGGACTGACCGAAGAGCAGGCGCGCGAGCGTTACAACGGTGCGGTGCGTGTGTACCGCAGCAACTTCCGCCCGATGCTGCATGCACTGGCCGCTTCGCCCCAGCGCAGCCTGTTCAAACTGGTGTGTGTGGGCGAGCGAGAGCGCGTGGTTGGTGTGCACCTGCTAGGCGAGAGTGCGGACGAAATACTGCAGGGTTTTGCGGTGGCGGTGAAAATTGGCGCGACCAAACGGGATTTTGACGAGACCGTGGCAATTCATCCGACATCGTCCGAAGAGATTGTGTTGATGCATTGAGTGGTGGTTGCGGTGACTACGGTGAAGCTGTAACTGCAGTCAAAGAGATGAAGGAACTCATAGCCCCTTATCTCTTTGCGATCTGCCAGATTAGAGAAGGTCTGATTAACCTATGCATCGCCGCCATGCGGCTCAGTCAAATCAATAAGTTAAGCTTCGCGCAATTGGTTAATCAGAGAATCCTCAGGCGTCGAGAGCCGGCGTGGTCGACCGACAACCCACAGGTCTAAACGACCGCGGGAGAGCGAGGTCGCCACGCCGGAATTTCCTGGCAAACGCCCGAACAGTTGCTTGAGTAAGCACTCGTAACGAGCAGGCTGGGCTGCACAGGAGGCTCTCGACCCTTCGAGCATGGCGGCGTTGTCCCATGAGCGACAGTGTGGGAATTGATGTCTGCAAGCAGTGGCTGGATGTGCATGTGCACGACCTGCGGCAGGCGCGGCGCTTTGCCAACAGTGCTGCGGGCTTGCGCCAGGTGTGCGCCTGGCTGGGATCGATGGAGCTGCATCAAGTGGTACTGGAAGCGACCGGCAGCTATGCGCAAATGGCGCTGGACGCGTTGCATGCCGCCGGCCCGCCGGTGGTGCGCCTCAACCCTCGGCAAGGGCGCGATTTTGCCAGGGCGACCGGCCAGTTCGCCAAGACCGATCGGCTGGATGCGCGGGTGCTGGCGCAGATGGCGGCGGTGCTGAGCTTGAGGCGCTATCAGCCGCTGGGGGACTGGCGCCGGGCGTTGCGCGCCTACCAGCAGCGTCGCACGCAGGTTCTGGCGATCGTGCAGCAGCAGCGCCAGCAGGTGTCCCCCTTGATCGATGCATGGCGCATTGCTGGTCATCCTCAACGCCAACATGCGAGACCAACTGGCGGCTGGCCCTGCCAGTTGATCAAGACAGTTGCTCTCCCGCAGGAGAGGGGCTTTGATCCCTTAGCTGGCATCCTTGCGTGATGTCCAAGCCTCGCCGACCAACGATTCGTCCATCTTCCAACCCACCCGCGCGTGCCGCCTCCAACGTTGCGGCGCCCTCAAGCGAGCAGGCACGACTGCGCATTCTTGCGGTGATCGGTTCGATTCCTTCCGGCGAAGTTGCCTGCTATGGCGAAGTCGCAATGCGTGCCAGTCTTCCCGGGCGGGCGCGGCTGGTGGCGCGTTTACTCAGTGGCAACGACGATCCGCAACTGCCCTGGCACCGCGTGTTGCGTAGCGATGGACGGATCGCATTGCCCGAAGGGTCGTCTGGCTATCACGAACAATGCCGGCGCCTGCGCTGCGAAGGCGTGGCGGTAGAACGGGGGCGAGTGCGCCGTGCCAGCGCCGCGCAAACCCTGGACGCGGCCGTGTGGGGGCCTTCATAAGCCTGCGGTTATGATGGTTGGCATTCCGAAGGATGCCGCCATGCCCCAACTGCCGCCCGTCACCAAAGCATTGTTGATCGCCAATATCGGCTTGTTCCTGTTGCAGTGGGCATTGGGCGATCTGGGTGCCGGTGTGCTGCCCTCAGATGCCGCGCTGTCGTCCTTGATGTTGTGGCCGATCTCCAACGGCTTCGATGCGTTTTCGCCCGGCGCCAGCTTCATGCCGTGGCAGTTACTGACCTACGCGTTTTTGCACGGCGGCTTCAATCATCTGTTCTTCAACATGCTGGCGCTTTTCATGTTCGGCGCGGCGCTGGAACAGACCTGGGGCCAGAAGCGCTTTCTGACCTACTACTTGGTCTGCGTGGCCGGTGCCGGCGTGTGCCAGCTGCTGATGGCCTGGTTCACCCAGAGCGGCGCGCCGGTGGTGGGGGCGTCGGGCGGTGTGTTCGGTCTGTTGCTGGCCTACGGCATGCTGTTCCCCGATCAGCGGGTGATGCTTCTGTTCCCGCCGATTCCGATGAAGGCGCGCACCTTCGTGATTGTGTTCGGTGCGATCGAACTGTTTCTGGGCGCGACCGGCTGGCAGCCGGGCGTTGCCCACTTCGCGCATCTGGGCGGCATGCTGTTCGGCTGGTTGATGATTCGCTACTGGCGCGGCCAATCGCCGTTCGGTGGCAGCGGCGGGAAGAAGGGCGGTGGCAAGGGGCGCAAGCCGCCGCTGCGCGTGGTGCGTTGAGGTCGAGCAACGCACTGATTCGTAGGAGCGGACCTGGCTGCGACGGGTTTTATCGATAACGCCTCATCGCGGCCAGGGCCGCTCCTACGCAGAGCGCGTCTGAGGCAGGTAGGCAGATAGATAAATGCCGGAGACAAAAAAAGAGCGCGGACTCCGCGCTCTTTTTTTATTGCCAGTGACTGCGTGTTATTGCCAGCGACTACCTGGCGCTTGAATCAGCGCCAGATCTTCAACTGCTCGGCATCCACGCGTTGCATCGGCTGGCCCGGCTTGCAGGTAAACGCGGCACCGAACTCCGGCAGGTTGGAGAGCGGGCCGTTGGTACGCCACTGGCCCGGCGCACGGATGTCGGCGCTTGCACGCTGCACCGCTTCATTCGGCGACAGCTGCTGTGCCCACAGGCCAGCCCAGGCAGTGAAGAAGGCCTGCTTGTCGGCTCCGGTGGCGGCCGGCTGCGCCTTGCTGAAGGCCTGCCAGGCCAGTTCGACACCGGCCAGGTCGGCCAGGTTTTCTTCAGCGGTCTGCGCGCCGTTGACCGTGACGTTGGGCACGCCCGGGTACGGGTAGGCGGCGAACTGGTTGGCCACCTTGCCGGTCAGCAGCGTCCAGCTGGTCTTCTCGGCCGGCGTCCACCAGCTGCGCAGCTCGCCCTTGGCATCCACCAGCGAGCCCTTGGCGTCGATGGCACGGGTGATTTCGTGTGCCACCAGTGCGCCGTAAGCGCCGTATTGCGCGGCCGGGGTGCTGCCGGAGCTCAACACCGGTGCCTGCAACACGGCAGCGGTGATGATCAGACGGTTCTGCGCGATGTCGTAGGCCACTGCCGGCTGCTGCGGCAGTACGTCCCAACGACGGTCGGCGTTGCCCTTGCCGATGCGCTTCATCTCTTCGCGGTGACGCCAGGTCGAGGCGATCAGCATGTTGCCGCCGAAGCTGCCGCGGCCCATCGGCTGCACGGTGTAGTCCAGATCGCGACGCGGTGCGCCGACTTCGATCTTCATCGCCGACAGTTTGGCCTTGGCTTGGGCGATCACCTCGCCGTTGCCCCAGCCGGTGCGCTCCAGCGCGGCCAGTTGTGCGTTGCGGACCTGGTCGGCAATGGCTTCGGCCTGGCGGCGGGTGTCGCTGCTCAGGTAACGCGCCACGTATTCGCGACCGAGCATCGGGCCGGCGGCGACGTTGATCGCGTCCAGCACCTGCTGCCAGCGCTGCGGAGGCAAGGCATCGCCACGCAGCAGACGGCCGCGGAACTGGTATTCGGCATCGTGGAAACTCTTGGACAGGTACGGCGCCATCGCATCGCCCACGCGCCAGCGCAGGTAGGCCTTCCACTGTTCCTGCTTGATGCTGACGATCATGCTGTCGAACTGCTTGAACATGGCCGGGTCGGCCATCGACACCAGATCGTCCTTGACGCCCTGCGCTTCCAGAAAGTCGGCCAGGCGCAGATTCTTGTACTGCTTGGTCAACTCCTTGGTGGCGATCGGGGAGTAGTTATTGAACGGATTGTTGATGCCCTGCACCGACTGCGCACTCCGTGCAAGTGCGGTTTCGATCTGCAGCACGGAGGCGGCATCGGCTTCGAGCTTGTCGGCGGTGGTGCCGGTCAGCGCCAGCATCTGCTTGACGTAGTTGCGGTAGCGGCCCATCAGCGCTTGGGTGTCGGCGTCGGTGCGGGTGTAGAACGCCGGGTCGGGCAGGCCCATGCCGCCCTGCATGAAGTAACCGATGTGGCGGTCGAGTGCTTTCAGGTCCACGTCCGGGCCGAAGTTGAAACCGACCGGGATGCCAACCTGATGCAGCGCTGCGATGGACGCAGGCACATCCTTGGCTTTTTTGATCGCGTCGATGCGCGACAGCAAGGGGGCGATGGGCGTGGAACCATCTTTTTCGACCGATGCCTCATCCAGGCCGCTGGCCCAGAAGTCGCCGAGCAGCTTCTGCACGTTGCCTTGCGGGGTTTCCATCGACGCATCCAGCAGCTCGCGCTGCTGCTGCAGGGCGAGCTCGGACAGTTGGCTCAGTGCGGTAACGGCGCCGGTCTGCGGCACCGGGTTGGCCTTGAGCCAGCCGGCATTGGCGTAGTCGTAGAAATCGGTGCAGGCCGCCGAGACGGCCGGGGCCTTGGAAGCGGCCTTCTTCTTGCGCGCGGCGTCGGCGTCGGGGGCGGACAGCAGCGTGATCAGGCTGAAGCCAAGAGCGAGGGCAAGCGGACGAATGGTGGGCATCGAGAACAAGGGTGGCCAGATTGAAGTCGGCGGAGTTTAGCAAGGCTGCGCCTCGTGCAGGCGGGCGCGAGCTGCCGTTCGTCCCCGGTGCCGGCCGCTTGCATGAACGCACAGGCCCGCGTGGGCGGGCCTGTGCGTGTTGCTTGGTGCTGGAAGCGGTTGGAGTCGGTTATCGGATCGGCACTTACCAGATCACCACGCGATCTTTTTCGGCGCGCACCATCGCATCGCTTGCGTTGCACGCGAAGGCCTGTGCGAAGGACGGCATGTTCGAAGGAGGCGCAATGGCGCGCAGGTTGCTGGGCGCATGCGGGTCGGAGGCTAGGTGGACCATCTGCTGTTGCTCGCGCACGCGTTGACGCCAGCTCCGCGCAAAAGCGAGAAAGAAACGTTGCTCGGGACTGTAGCCGTCGATCGCTTTTGCCCGTTCTGGGTGCTAATGCAGAGCGGTCTGCAACGCGTCGTAGGCCACGTTGGTGCCGCCCAGGTCAGCAATATTTTCGCCGAGCGTGAGCTTGCCATTGACATGCAGCGTCGGGTGGTTTGGCAGGGGCGTATAGGCATCGAACTGCTTGACCAACTGCTCGCTGCGCTGCTCGAACTTGCGTCGATCCTCTGCCGTCCACCAGTTGACGTTACTGCCTGCCCCATCGAACTGGCTGCCCCGGTCGTCGAAACCATGGGTGGCCTCGTGACCGATCACCGCGCCAATGCCGCCATAGTTCAACGCATCGTCGGCGTTGGCATCAAAGTACGGCGGTTGCAGGATTGCCGCAGGGAAATTGATGGAATTGGTGCTGGGTTCGTAATACGCGTTGACCGTCTGCGGAGTCATCTGCCAACGCTTGCGGTCAGTAGGTTTGCCGATCTGAGCGATGTCGTAGCGATAGTTGAATGTGGCCGCGGCCTGCAGATTGCGGTAATACGCGCCGGGCACGATGTCCAGCCCGGACCAGTCGCGCCAGGTATCCGGATAGCCGATCTTGGGCAGGAAGGTGCCCCACTTGGCGATCGCCTTAGCCTTGGTTTCCGCACTCATCCAGTCGACGTTCTCGATGCGCGCCTTGAGCGCGGCACGGACGTTGTCCACCAATTCGCTGGCACGTTGTTTGGCCTCGGGCGTGAACACCTTGGCGACGTACAGTTGACCCACGCCTTCGCCGATTGCGCCATTGACCGCGCGCAGGACGCGCTTCCAGCGTGGAAGTTGCTCTGGTTGCCCGGAGAGGGTCTTGCCATAAAAGGCGAAGCGATTGTCGACAAACGCCTTACTGAGCTGCGCGGATGCCTCATCGATCGCGTGAAAGCGCAGGTAAGCTTGCCACTGTGCAATGGGCGCGTTGGCCAGTTCATGATCGAACGCAGCGAAAAAGCGCGGCTGCGCCAGCGAGAAGCCCTTGCCGACCTCCACGCCCTGGGCGGCGAAAAAGTCTTTCCACGGGAAGTGCTTCGTCAGCTTGTCCGCCTCGGCGAGACTGACCAGGTGATACTGGTTCTTGGGCTCGCGCGCCTCCACTGGCTTCAGCGATGCGGCAGCCAAGCGTGTTTCGAGTGCCAATACATCTTTTGCCTGCGTCTTGGCCACATCGGCGGAACTGCCGGTGAGTTCGAACGACTTGGCGATGTAGGCAAGATAGGCGTCGCGGATGGATGCGTGCTCTGCGTCGGTGTAGTAGTCCTTGGTCGGCAGACCCAGGCCGCTTTCCTGGGTAAACGCGATCTGCATGTCGGCATTATGGAAGTCTGCGCCGGCACCGAACGCGAACACCTGCCCATCGCCTACGCCATGACGGCTGATGATGTAACCGGCGACATCCTTGCCGGATTTCAACGCGGCAATCGTGTCCAGTTGTGGCTGGATCGGCTGGGCGCCTGCCGCTTCGATGGCGGCTTCGTCCATGCCTGAGGCATAGAGCGTACCGATCTTCTGCTCCAGCGAATTTGCATGTTTGCCCGGCTGAACAGCGGCGGTTTCAACAATGTTGCGCTGAGTCGCCATGCTCTTTTCGGACAGGATTTCGTCCACGCCCCAACTGGTGCGATCGGGCGGGATCGGATTGTCTTTCGCCCAGCTGCCATTGACGAATTCGTCCAGGTTCTCACATGCGCCGCCTGCAAGGCCCAATTCGCTGCTGTCGAACGCAGGCTTTGCCTGGGCCGCAGGGGCAGCCGCAGGTGTCTGCGCAGCGGTAGTGGCCGGCGTACTGCTGTCCGAACTGCGTTTGCAGCCTGTCAGAGCCACAACAAGTGCCAGGGCGAGCGTGGAGGTCTTGAACAATGACATGGACGTCAGCCGCACTGAGGGACGCCGAGCATAAGCGGACGCTGCCTTGCGGGCGCACGCGTTGAGCTTTGTTGAGGCTTGTGTGCGGATGGCGTTATGGATGTCCTGTTGCGTGCAATGCGCTGCGATTGCGTCGTTTGAATTCTTGGAGCGTTTAGTTGCAGTGGTGTCGATAAAAATGAACCTGATTAGCCCCGGCCTTCAGCCAGCAGTCGCAGGATCTGCGCGGCGCTTTGTGCAAGCGCGCCTGGCGGATGAAGCACAAGATCATGCAGGTCATGGCTGAGCGCGAATCTATGCGGACATTGGGCAGGTTTCGTGCAGATCGACGATGCCTATCTACGTGGTGAGCGTCTCGTTTCCACCGGTTCATGACGCAAGCTTATGATTGGTAAAGGGAAAGCGTGGGGATACCTCAGCTTCTGCTTGCTGTATTCGCCAGACACCGCGAGGTGGCTGCGGCCATCTGCGAAATCTGTGCCTGCCCAAACGCTGGCATAAGGAGCGGGTGTAGTTGCCCTCGTCGGCCAGACGTGTCTGCGTGCGCGTTTCAAAGCCGGTGAAGTTTTTTTTGAGGATGAGCTTGACTACGCCGGCCACCGCGTCGGCGCCGTACACAGCCGATGCGCCACCGGTGATGACTTCAACGCGCTCGACCCATTCCACCGGGATCATATTGACGTCCATCGCAGTCGAGCCCTGGCTGGAACCCACATGGCGACGGCCGTGCGGTCCACGCCCACGCCGCGTAGGTCGAGCAAGCCCAGACCTGCGGTACCGATGAAGCGGGTGGAATTGCCCAGCGTGTAGCTGGGTGCACGCGCGGGCATGCGTGCCATCAGATCGCTGATGGTGGTCGCGCAGGTAGCGCGGATTTCTCCAGCGCTGATTGCGATGACCGGCGAGGGCGTGACGAAGCCGGTATGCGCGATACGCGAGCCGGTGACGGTGACCTTGCCCAGATCGGTGGCGCCGGGCGCGACGCGGTTTTCTGGCTGCGCGGCAGCAGGACCCGCATGAAGCGGCCACTACGGCGAACAGCGCCGTGCTCAAAACGATCAAGCCGCGTGCGTTGCAGATGACGACTCGACACGACCTCGCAAATTGCTCATGTAACGTTGGAAACAATGGTGCTCGCTGAGCGCCGGCCGAACTTGCTTCCGAGCGCAACAGGTTATTAGGGCCTGTTAACACTAATGGCCTGAGCGAGTAAACTATCGGGTATGGAGATCACACCAGAGCAATTTTCCCTAAT
>NZ_MDEJ01000104.1 GCF_002940065.1 Xanthomonas populi | reverse complement strand
CTATCGACAACAGGCCGGCCGGTTACGCCGAAGCGGCGTGACTCAAACCAAACAGCCTCCCATATTCCCGGAGCGGTTCAAAGCCTGGGCTGGACACGACCCAGCGAGGCAATGGAAAACGAACTCGCAACGTTCACATCACGTGTCGCACGTGAGTCTTGAGACCGCCCTGTCAGACAGCAATGGACAAAGAAAACGCAAGGCATCAGACGCTGGACCGGTTGCACGAACGTCGCAAACTAAGGGTTCGACTGCATCGCTTTGACCATAGAGTGATGCAGATCGTCAAACTGACGGGGCTGTCGTTATCCAACAGTGCCTCGCGCGATCGATCCCCAAGAGCGCCTCAACGCCGATCTCAAGCACGCCATCGGCTCGAAGGTTCCTGTGCGTCCCGAAGCCAAACGCAAAGCCGCAGCAGCCGAGCACATGCAAAAGATTAAACGCTCACCCGAACGTGTCAGAAGTGACTTCCAGGATCCACGGGTAAAATATGCTGTGTGACATAGTTAAAACTTGTATTGGCCGAATCAATAGCAACAACATCGCAACCAGAGCACTTCTAAGCAGCGTCTTCATCGCCACTCTTCGTTAAACGCGGGGGTGTTGCAGGATGGCGATTGGTTCGCGAGCCTGCAAGAAGCAGGCACGACCAGAGGAGAATTCCATGTCGTCGACTGAACAAACCCAAAGGCCAGCAGACTCGGCAGTTGACTCTTTCAGGCACATACGTACAATTTCATGTACATATCTGGATCACAGTCATGGACACAATCACCTACAGCGCCGCACGCGCCTCTCTCGCCGACACCATGGACCGTGTCGTCAACGACCACGAGCCTGTGATCATCACGCGTAGCGGTGAGCGCGCAGTGGTGATGGTGTCGCTTGAAGACTACAAAGCCATGGAGGAGACCGCCTATTTGCTGCGCAACCCGAAGAGCGCGCAACGGCTGCTGGAATCCATTGCTCAGCTCGAGGCCGGTCGCGGTAAGGAACGGGAACTGACTGAGTGATTCTCCAGTTCTCGGCCAATGCCTGGGAGGACTACCTCTACTGGCAACAGACCGACAAGAAGATGCTCAAGCGCATCAACGAGTTGATCAAGGCCATTCAACGCGATCCTTTCCAAGGCATCGGCAAACCCGAGCCGTTGCGCCACGCGTTGGCGGGCTATTGGTCACGACGCATCAATGACGAACACCGGATCGTCTACAAGGTCGAGAACGGCATCCTGCTGATCGCCCAGGCCCGCTACCACTACGCATAGTCACGCCGCCTGCACTGACGGCGACACCCGCCAGATGCCGCATTGGACGGCCACATAGATTGGGTGGCATCTGCAAAGTCCGCGCGGATAATTAAGCTGAGCCACATACCCAAGGCTTTGCAGACCATTTGCACAGCAGCAAAAAGCCTGCACATGGCCGGCTCTTTTCTTCTCGCGCTGAAACTTTGCAACTGCTGGGTTTCAATGGTGGGCGGTACAAGGTTCGAACTTGTGACCCTTGCCGTGTGAAGGCAATGCTCTACCGCTGAGCTAACCGCCCGGTGACGCCAGCAGCACATTATAGGGCAGCTGTGGCGAACGTCAACCGGTTCATCCAGAGCGGCAGCCATGTCGTCGAGAACGCCATGCTCTGGTGGCTTGACGCGTCATTCCGACTACCTGGCAGCGACGTCCTAGCGATTAATGCCGCGCCGCTCAAACGCCCGATACGCACCTCGATGACCCACTTCCAATACGACACGACTGCAACCACGCGCGCACTGCACCGCCTCACATCGTATGCGTCGGCTTATCCGAGGTCGTCAACCCCGCCAGCAGCGTCTCGATCTTGTTGCGCACCGCCTCGCCTTCCGGGCCGTCCGGGAACTGCACGCCGATGCCGGCAGCGCGGTTGCCCTGCGCGCCGGCGGGCGTGGTCCAGATGACCTTGCCGGCAACCGGCAAGCGTTCGCTGGAGTCCGGCAGGGTCAGCAGCAGGAACACTTCGTCGCCGAGCATGTAGCGCTTGGGCGTGGGCACGAAGATGCCGCCGCCTTTTACGAACGGCATGTAGGCGCTGTAGAGCGCCGGTTTGTCTTTTAGCGCCAGCGACAAAATGCCCTGGCGTGCATTCATTGCACTCATCGAGTTCCCCTAGAACGTGCCGGGCGCTCTCCCTCGCGCCAGGACAGCAACAATTCCGTCACCGCCAGATCGGCACGGACGGTGGTGCGCAGCAGATCGCGTGCGCGATTGGCGGCGTCGAACCAGGTCGCCAGCTTGTGCAACCGCGATTGATCGGTCAAGCCGTCAGATGCCTGTGCCAGCGCCAGGTCGGCGGCGTGGCGTAGACGCTGGTCAGCCTGGCCGTCGTTGGTCCAGCGCTGCGCAACATCCACTGCGCTGGCGCGCCCGGCGGCGATCTGCTCCAGGTCCTGCCCCACCGCGCGCCGCACCGCCAGGCCATCCTCGCGCAGCCACTGCGCAGCGAGACCGGGATGACCGCGTGACGCGTCCAGCGCTTCCTGTGCGGGCCGCTCGCTGACGCCTTGCGACAACAACCAGGCCAGCGCCTCGTGCGCGGGCGGCAGCTTGAATTCCAGACGCTGGCAGCGGCTGCGGATGGTCGCCGGCAAGCGCGCCGGCTGCGCGCTGATCAGCCACAGGTAGCGACCCGGCGAGGGTTCTTCCAAGGTCTTGAGCAAGGCGTTACAGGCAGCGCGATTGATCGCATCGGCCGGGTCGACGATCACTACCTGCGCGATGCCGTACTGCGGGGTCAGCGAGAGCTTTTGCGAAATCTCGCGCACCTGCTCGATCACAATCTCGGTACGCAGCTTGTCGCCGGTGCGGTTGGGAATGAACGAGATCAACTGCAGATCCGGGTGGGTGCCGGCGGCGATCAGCTGACGCGTGCGCTGCGCCAGCGCCGGGTCCGGCGAGCTGGCCAGCACGTGTTCGGCCAGCGCCAATGCCACCGCACGCTTGCCCAGGCCTTCCGGTCCGCAGATCAGCAAGCCGTGTCCAAGCCGTCCGGCGTCCAGTGCCGCCAGCGTTTGATCGTAGGCGCGCTGCTGCCAGGGCGAAAACGCAGTGGTCATGGGGTGGAGTCCGGTAGCGGCAGGCGGCGACGCTGAAGGTAGCGCGCCACTGCGGCGTTGTGTTCGGCCAGGGTGGCCGAGAACGCGTGCGCGCCGGTGCCATCGCCGACTGCAACAAAGTACAGCGCCTGGCCAGGTACCGGCCGCACCGCCGCAAGCAATGCCTCACGGCCCGGCATGGCGATCGGCGTCGGCGTCAGGCCGGTGCGGGTGTAGGTGTTGTACGGCGTGTCGGCTGTCAGATCGCGGCGACGGATATTGCCGTCGTAGCTGCTGCCGATGCCGTAGATCACAGTGGGGTCGGTCTGCAATTTCATACCCAGTTGCAGGCGGCGCAGGAACACGCTGGCGATCAGCGGACGCTCGGAGCCCAGCGCAGTTTCTTTTTCGATGATTGAGGCCAGGATCAACGCCTGTTCCGGCGAGCTGAGCGGCAGATTGGGGGCGCGCTGCTCCCAGGTCTGCGCCAGCGCTTTGTCCATCGCCACGTGGGCGCGCTTGAGCACGTCCAGATCGCTGTCGCCGCGCTGGTAGAGATAGGTTTCTGGCAGGAAGCGCCCTTCCGGGTGCTGATTGGCGAAACCCAGCCGCGCCATCAATGCCGCATCGTCCAGCGCGCCGATGGATTGCTGCAGCGGTGTGGCGGTCGCCAGTGCAGCGCGTAGCTGCCGGAAATTCCAGCCTTCCACGATTGTGAAGCGGTACTGGATCACCCGGCCCTGCCGCATGCGCTCGAGCAGCGCGCGCGGCGACAAGGCCGGCGCCAGCGCGTATTCGCCCACCTTGAGTTTGCCGGCAGCATCGACCTGGCGGGCGAGCAGTTGCCATTCCAGATCGGTGCCCTGCGCCACCCCGGCATCGCGCAAATTGCGCAGCGTGGCCTTGAGCGAATCACCGGGTGCAATCACCACGCTGGGCGCGCTCGCGCTCACCGGCGTCTCGGCGAAGTGCACGTAGTGCCGCCAGGCCACCAGCGCCGCAATCGCCAACAGCGCTGCGAACAACAGTGCCGTGCCCAGCACAGCCAGACATCCACGTTTGCCAGTCACCGCCACAAGCACCTCGTCATTGCCACAGCGCCGCGCAGGATACCGCGCGCCGGTGATGTCCCGTTGAAGCACTCATGTCTGGTCGAATGCGCGCAGCACGCCGCGCGCCTTGGCGCGGGTTTCGTCCAGCTCGCGCTGCGGATCCGAATCCACCACGATCCCGGCGCCGGTGCGAAAATGCACCTGTGTTCCAGCCACCTCGGCGGTGCGGATTAGAATGTTCAGATCCATGTCGCCGTCGCGATTGAGCCAGCCGAAAGCGCCGGTGTAGGCGCCACGCGCAGTGCGTTCGAGCTCGGCGATGATCTGCATGCACCGCACCTTCGGGCAACCGGTGATGGTGCCACCGGGAAACACTGCCGCGATCACCTCGCCGGGCGTGACCTCGGCGCGCAGACGGCCGCGCACATTGCTGACGATGTGGTGCACATGCGCGTAGCTTTCCACGCCCATCAGCTCATCCACTTCCACCGTGCCCGGCGCGCAGATACGCCCCAGGTCGTTGCGCTCCAGGTCGATCAGCATGACGTGCTCGGCGCGCTCCTTTGGATGGCCGACCAGCTCGCGGATGCGCGCGGCATCGTCGTCGCCGGCAAAGCGCGCGCGGGTGCCGGCAATCGGGCGCGTCTGCACCACATCGCCATGCATCGACACCAGGCGTTCGGGAGAAGAGCTCACCACCGCGCGCCCGGCCGCAACAAACAAGCCAGCAAACGGCGCCGGATTGGCCGCACGCAGGCGCACATGCAGCGCAGCCGGATCAACCACAGCGGCGAACGCCGCATGCCAAGCGCGCGAGATATTGGCCTGAAATACATCGCCGGCGCGCAGATAATCGAGCGCACGCTCCACCGCATCGGTGAAGCGCTCCGGCGCGTCTTCTTGGACAGCCACTGGCCCAACCCACTCAGGCAACGGCGGCAATGCGACGCAGGCGGCGATGTCCTCAGCGATGCGTGTCAGCAGATCTTCGCGCGCCGGCTCGGCCAGTGCGATGCAGCAGCCTTCCAGCCGATCGCGCAGTACCGCGGCAGGCGCGCGCAAGGCCAGCGCGCTCGGCAAGCCATCGGTGCGCGTGGGCAGCTGCAAAACCGGTTCGACCTGCGCAGCCAATTCGTAATCCAGCAACACCGCCCAGCCGCCGCGAAACGGCCAGGGGCTTGTCGCATCGTGCGGCACGCGCTCGGCTTGCCACACTGCATCCAGCGCAGCCAGAAAGCCACCTTCCAGCACGCATCCATCGCCGTCGCGCGTGCGCCCATCTGCGTCCAGCCGCAGGCTTGCGCCTTCTGCAAGCAGCAACACATCCCAGCGACCGCGCTCGGTACCGGAGGCGGTGGATTCGAGCAAGACCGGATAGCGGTGCGGCGCCAGCCGATGCAGCGCCAGCAAGTCGATGTCCGCGTGCAGGGGTCTGGTGAGCGTCATCGGTCCGACTTGGCGTGAGGTGCTGAAATGCGCCGCCCTGCGACAGACGCAGGGCACGCATGATGATGTGGATCAGATCGCGGAGTGAAGCTCGGCCGCACACATATCTGCTAGGCGGCCGGAACTGGCGTGGCAGCGTTTCCCGCGAGGCGTTCTCTGCGGGAACAACCTCGCATGGCCTTCAGATGCGTTTGAACACCAACGTGCCATTGGTGCCGCCAAAGCCGAAGCCGTTGGACATCACCGCCTCCACCTGCACTTCGCGCGCCACGTTCGGCACGTAATCCAGATCGCAGCCTTCGCTGGGTTCTTCCAGATTGATGGTCGGCGGAATGATGCCGGTATGCAGCGCCATCACCGAGAAGATCGCTTCCACGCCGCCGGCCGCGCCGAGCAGATGGCCGGTCATGGACTTCGTCGAGCTGACCATGGTCTTGTACGCGTGGTCACCCAATGCGCGCTTCATCGCCAGCGTTTCTGCCAGATCGCCCAGCGGTGTGGAGGTGCCGTGCGCGTTGAGGTAGCCGAGCTGCTCTGGATTTAGCTTGGCATCGCGCATGGCCGCAACCATGCTGCGCGCCGCGCCCTCGCCGTCTTTGCTGGGGGCAGTCATGTGAAAGGCATCGGAACTGGCGCCGAAGCCGACCAGTTCCGCGTAGATGCGCGCGCCACGCGCCTTGGCGTGTTCGTACTCTTCCAGCACCAGCACGCCGGCGCCGTCGCCGAGCACAAAGCCGTCGCGCTGCTTGTCCCATGGACGCGAGGCGGCGGTCGGGTCGTCGTTGCGGGTGGACATCGCCTTCATCGCGCAGAAACCGCCCACCGAAATCGGCGAGGACCCACGCTCGGCGCCGCCAGCCAGCATCACATCGGCATCGCCGTACTGGATCATGCGCATCGCGGTGCCAATCGAATGATTGGAGGTTGCACAGGCGGAGACAGCCGAGAACGTCGGGCCCTTCAGGCCTTTGATCAGGCTCACCTGGCCCGGCAGCATGTTGATGATGGTGCTGGGCACATAGAACGGCGAAATCTTGCGCGCGCCGCCCTCATGGAATTTGATGGTCTGCTCTTCGATACCGAGCAGCCCGCCGATGCCGGAGCCGAGAATGGCGCCAACACGTTCGGCATTGCTTTCGTCGATCTCCAGCCCGGAATCGTCCAGCGCCATGAACGCGGCGCCGACACCGTAATGGATAAACGAATCCATCTTCTTGACGTCCTTGGCGGACACAAACAGCGTGGGGTCGAAATGTTTGATCTCGCCCGCGATCTTGGTCGTGAACTGCGAGGCATCGATCTGCGTGATCGGGCCAATGCCTGAGCGCCCGTGGATGATCCCATCCCAGCTGGTGGCCAGGTCATTGCCCAGCGGCGACACCATGCCCATGCCGGTAACGACAACACGACGACTCATTGCAGATCTCCTCACCACGCAACACACGGTGCTTGCGGGTTGCGATTGACGCTGAAAAACACAGGGCCGCATCAGCGGCCCCATGGAATGTCTGACGCAGCAGCGGCTTGACGCACGCCGCCGCCGTCAGGAACAACGCATCAGCTCTTGACGTGAGACTTGACGTAGTCGATCGCCTGCTGGACCGAGGTAATCTTCTCAGCCTCTTCGTCCGGGATCTCGCACTCGAACTCTTCTTCCAGCGCCATCACCAGCTCGACGGTGTCCAGCGAGTCGGCACCCAGGTCATCGACGAACGATGCGCTGGTGGTGACTTCCTCTTCCTTGACGCCGAGTTGTTCGACGACGATTTTCTTGACGCGTTCTTCGATGGTGCTCATTTGGGATATCGCTCCAGTATGGAGTAGTGGTGGTACGAAAAAACGCCATCGCCGCTGCGATGGCCGCGTTGGATAGTGTAGTGGAAGCGACCGAGCGTTGCATTGCATCACAACTCCAGGCCGATCAGTCACTTAGCGCCTCCCGGCGCCGCACGCTCACGGCATGTACATGCCGCCGTTGACGTGCAGGGTCTCACCGGTGATGTAACGGGCACTCGGCCCGGCCAGAAACGCCACCGCGTTGGCGATGTCTTCCGGCTGTCCCAGGTGGCCAAGTGCGATCTGCTGCAGCAAGGCGGTCTTGGCCTCGTCCGGCAGCGCCTTGGTCATGTCGGTATCGATGAAGCCGGGCGCCACCACATTCACGGTGACCCCGCGCGAGCCGATTTCCTTGGCCAGCGACTTGGAGAACGCAATGATCCCGGCCTTGGCCGCGGCATAGTTGGTCTGCCCAGGATTGCCGGTCACGCCCACCACCGAAGCGATGTTGACGATGCGGCCCTTGCGCGCCTTCATCATGCCGCGCATTACCGCCTTGGAGGTGCGGAACACGCTGGTCAGATTGGTGTCGATGATCGCCTGCCAGTCGTCTTCCTTCATCCGCATCAACAGATTGTCGCGGGTGATGCCGGCGTTGTTGACCAGGATAGAGATCGCGCCGAATTCCTTGCCGGTCGCATCGATCAAGCTTTCGACCGCCGCAGCATCGGTGACGTTGAGTTCGCGGCCATGGCCGCCCTGGGCGGCCAGACGTTCTCCGATCGCGCTCGCGCCGGAGGCTGAGGTGGCAGTACCGATAACCGTGGCGCCCTGGGCGGCCAGCGTATCGGCAATGGCCGCGCCGATCCCGCGACTGGCACCGGTGACGAGGGCGATTTCACCCTGCAGTGGTTTGCTCATGAATCCGTTTCCTCGTAAGGGGGACGTCGCGACCGTGATTGCGAACGTCCAAGGAGGCCGGCGTGACACCGGCGTATGCCGTCGGATCAGTGCGTCCACGCCTCAAGCGCGCCGGCGTAATCGGCAGGCGTGGCCAGAGGACGCGCATCCAGGCTCTTGTCGATGCGCTTGATCAGCCCGCTCAGCACCTTGCCCGGGCCGCATTCGGCGATGCGGGTGACGCCCTGCGCGGCCAGCGCCTGCACGCAGCCGGTCCACTGCACCGGCAGATACAGCTGCTCGGCCAGGGCCTTGCGCATCGCCTCGCTGCCGTCGTGCACGCGTGCATCCACGTTCTGCACCACCGGAATCTGCGGGGTGTGCCAGCTCAGGCCGGCCATCGCCTCGCTGAGCTGGTTGGCCGCATCGCGCATCAACGGGGTGTGCGAAGGCACGCTCACCGCCAGCTTGACCGCCTTGCGTGCGCCGCGCTCTGCCAGCAAGGCCAGCGCGCGATCCACTGCGGCCGCATCGCCACCGATGACGATCTGACCCGGCGAATTGAAGTTGGCCGGCACCACCACCTGACTACCCGCCGCTTCGGCGCAGACCTCCAGCACCAGCGCATCTTCGGCGCCCAGCACCGCCGCCATCGCACCGACACCAGCCGGGGCAGCGGCCTGCATGAACTGGCCGCGCAGCCGTACCAGGTGCGCACCGTCGTGCAGCGACAAGGCACCGGCCGCGACCAATGCGGTGTATTCACCCAGGCTGTGGCCAGCCAGCACCGCGGGGCGTTGCCCGCGCTGCGCGTTCCACAACCGCCACACCGCCACGCCTGCGGCCAGCAAGGCCGGCTGGGTGTATTCGGTGCGGTTGAGCATCTCTTCCGGGCCGCCCTGCGACAGCGCCCACAGGTCGACGCCAGCGCCTTCGGAGGCTTCGACGAAGGTTTCGCGAATCTGCGGATGCAGCTCGGACAGTTCGGCCAGCATGCCTAAGGACTGCGAGCCCTGGCCGGGAAACACGAATGCGAGAGTGGATTCGGTCACGCGTTGCTGCCTACAAAAATCGAGCCGGGATGATACGTGCGAAATCGCCACGGCGTCTGTACTGCCGCGTATGCAAGGACTGCCTGACAACGCCCGGCTTTCCAGCGCACCCTATGGAAGCATTCGCCATGCCGGCATGTCAGCCACAGCGACGGGCCGCGCCTGGACTCCGGAGACAGTCGCCACGAATGGCCTGACGGCTGCGTCAGTCGCGGCCACGGTGCGACTGACGCGCATCGATGAGCTGCTGATCCGGGCATCAAACGGCATAGGTGCCATCAGCGGACAGCGGGAAGGCCGCCGCCTGCCCGCGCAGCGCCCCAGCGTCGTCGATGAGTTGCCAGACCACCCCGTCGGCGATCGGGAAACGCGCCCCATCCTTGGCGATACGAATGCCTGCGTAGCCCGTCACGAAACCGTTGCGGGCAACCGCATCGAGCAGTCGCTGACGCTCTGGCCGATCGAGCAATTCCGCCGACAGACGCGAGGGCATGCCGATGAACTCCTCCCAGCCGTAACCGAAAGCCCGCTGGGCGGCCCGATTGGCGTAGCCGAACACCGGATCCGGTCGCGTGTCGTGCGCGAGCAGCGCAAACGGCGCCTGCGTATAGAGCCAATCCGCTCCAATACCGGGGTGGGCAACGAGCGGGCGGCCGACCACACGAAAGAAACTTCCGGTCAGCAAGGCGAAGAATGCTGAATCATCCTTGTGGCGCATGCTGTGACCTTATCTGCCCGGCGGCATGGAGTCGCGAATCAGTGCGCAGGCCGGGCGCAGAAAACGAACCAGGCGATCATCCGACCGCCGGCAACATCACCGCGCTCTCCGGCAACATCACCGCGCTCTGAAGGGCATAAAAATGGCGATGCTGCGGCAAATAACAGGGTGCCGCATCCCTGCACCATGCGCACCGAGCAACGATTCGACCCTGGCTTGCACGCACTGGCCTTGCACGCAATCGTCTGCGGACGTACTCCAGTGCGAGGCAGGCAAACGTCAGTAGCGCAGCAGCGCCGAGCCCCAGGTAAATCCACCACCGAACGCTTCCAGCAACAGCAATTGGCCACGCTGCACGCGACCCGAGCGAACCGCTTCGTCTAGCGCCAGCGGCACCGAGGCCGAGGAGGTGTTGCCGTGGCGATCCACGGTGACCACAACCTGCTCCATTGGCAGCTCCAGCCGCTTGGCGGTGGCTTCGATGATGCGCATGTTGGCCTGGTGCGGAATCAGCCAATTCAGGTCGCTCTTGTCCAAGCCATTGGCCGCCAGCGTCTCGTCGACCACCGAGTCCAGTGCCTTGACCGCGTACTTGAAGACCTCGCTGCCCTTCATCAGCAACACGCCGCCGCCATTCTTGCCCTCGCCGAAACCAACCGACACGCCGACCGGATCCCACAGCAGCTCTTTCTTGCTGCCATCGGCATGCAGATGGGTGCTGAGGATGCCGGTTTCTTCGTCGGCTTTGAGCACCACAGCGCCAGCACCATCGCCGAACAGCACGCAGGTGGTGCGGTCGGTCCAGTCGACAATACGGGTGAGAGTTTCTGCGCCGACCACCAACACGGTCCTGGCGTCGCCACTTCGGATGAACTTGTCAGCCACGCTGAGCGCGTAGACGAAGCCCGAGCAGGCTGCGTTGACGTCGAACGCACCGCATCCCACGTTGCCCAGCCGTGCCTGCAACAGGCAAGCCGTGGAGGGGAAGATCAGGTCGGGAGTGGTGGTGCCGACCACGATCAGATCGATGTCGTCGGCGGTGACGCCAGCCGCTTCCATCGCCTTCAGCGAGGCGAAATACGCCAGGTCGCTGGTGGTCTGGTCGTCTGCGACAATGTGACGTTCACGAATACCGGTGCGCGAGAAGATCCATTCATCGCTGGTGTCGACGAGCTTGCACATATCGTCGTTGGTCAACACCTTTTCGGGCAAATAGATACCAGTGCCCGCGATTCTGGAATAGATCCGCTTGCTCATGCTGTTTCCTCGTGCAAGAGCCGCGGTGACCGACGGCTCCGGAAGAATCGAGGGTCGCCCGGCCGCACAGTGCAGCGGGCGCCACGGATCAATCTTCTTGGGAGGCCGACGACTTGGTCGTGATCACCTTCTTGCCGCGGTAATAACCGTCAGCGGTGATGTGGTGGCGCAGATGGATCTCGCCACTGGTCGGATCGGTCGACAGCTGCTTGGCGTTCAGGGCATCGTGCGAACGACGCTGGCCGCGACGCGACGGGGTGACTCGGGATTTCTGCACAGCCATGAGATTGCTCCAACCTAAGTTCGATAACTTGTCTGTCGTGTCGAACAGGACGCTGTACGCCCGCATCGACCTGTCTTTCCGCCCTTAACAGCGGCGGTTACTGTTTCTTCAACGGTGCCAGCGCCGCAAACGGACTGGCCTTGTCTTGCTCTTCCTGGGTCGGAACCCACTCGGCCTCGACGGCTTCGCTTCCCGGCGCCATCGGCACCACCGGTACCGACAGCACCAGTTCGTCCTCGACCAGATCCACCGCCCGCAGCATGCCATCTTCAGGCACCAGCATCGCCTCGTATTCGGCCGGCAATGCAGCTTCGTCGGCCTCGTGACGCATCAAACCAAGACGCTGTCTGATTTGCACCGGATACAGAAAACGTTGCAGGCTGCGTTGGCATGCCAATGGAAGCTCGACATCGATACTGAGTTCGACGTAAGCGACCTTCAACAGATCGTCCTGGTCGAATTCAAGCGAATAGACACATTCGCCCTCGGTATCGACAAGGCTCCCTTGCAGACGGGTCATCGCAGAGAGCGGGATGCGGCCGTCGAAGCGCCTGCGCGCTGCGACCATCCGCCAAGCATCCAGCATTTCGGGTACGTTCGCGGACATAAGCCGCAGAATGTTAAAGACCCGCAGGTTCCATGTCAAATGCGCCCATTCACACATGCCGAGCTGCGCGCGGGCTGGCAGACTCCCCTGCCCGTCTTGTTTACCTTCCCATGATGCCACGCCTGATCCTTTCCTCAACGTCCGCCTACCGGCGCGAGCTGCTTGGCCGCCTGCAACTGGACTTCAGCACCTCCCGCCAGGAGGTCGAGGAGCAGGCACAGCCCGGGGAAATCCCCAGCGCCCTGGCCAGCCGTCTTGGCGCCGAAAAAGCGGCAGCGGTGGCGGCCCGCTTTCCGGATGCCTGGGTGATCGGCTCGGATCAGGTGGCCGATCTGGACGGCCAGGCCCTGGGCAAGCCGGGAACGCTGGATCGGGCGCGCGCGCAGCTGACTGCAATGTCCGGCCGTGTGGTGCGCTTCCACACAGCGGTGAGTCTGGGCGGCCCCAAGCGCAGCTTGCATGCGCTGGACCTGACCGAGGTACAGCTACGTCCGCTGGCGCCCGCCGAGATCGACCGCTACCTGGCCGCCGAGCCAGCGCTTGATTGCGCCGGCAGCTTCAAGTGCGAAGGCCTGGGAATTACCTTGTTCAGTGCAATTCGTTCGGAAGATCCCACTGCACTGGTCGGTTTGCCGCTGATCGCGCTGGCGCGATTGTTGCGGCTGGCTGGGTTTCAGCTGCCTTGAAAGTCACGGGCAATGATCGCTGAGGAGCCGACAAGACCTAATTCGCCATGCAGTGAAAGTGCTAAAAACTGAGTGAAACGCTAGACATGCAAAGCGCGACGGAAAACCTAACACCAGGCACTGCCACTTACTTTGAGAGCCTGAAGACTGGGTCGATCACTGCCTGCCGTGGGCGAGCGTGCTGCGTGGTCGCCACGGCGATCACGAAAGGACGCTTGTTTTCCGAGCCTCGGCCCGCCTTGCCGCCGTTGCGTTCTCCACCACGCGGTTCATTGACATGATCTGACTCCTGCACAAGTGGCTCGCCGTCAATGTGCGGGCACACAGGCTCAGGGCGTGCGACTTGCTGAAGTAGCGTGCTGATCAGGAGCTGGAATGAGACACGCGCACTGGATGGCGCGATCGGCGAGCGCATCGCGCTGGCGCGGCGCAGCGGCAAGGACTGGTATGTGGGCGCGATGACCAACGAGCAGACGCGCACACTGACAGTGCCGTTTTCGTTTATGCGCAAGGGTACGTGGACTGCCACCATTTACGCCGATGGCGGGGCCACTACAGAAGTGCGTATCGACACGCACAAGCTCACACGTAACGACAGCTTGCAACTGCAATTGGCTGAAAGCGGCGGCGCTGCAGTGAGACTTCAGAAAGATTAAGAACAACCATGCTCAGATTCAGGCGACCGCGCACACCTTTGCGCATTGGCAATGCGCCGTACGCAAGGGTGTGCATGACCATCGACACGGCATCCGCCTAGCGCATTGCGCTTGCTGTGTGCCTGATGTCACGCAATGCGTGTTTGCCGATATATTTTTCTTTTTAGACAGTTAGTATGCGCACGCCTTCAACGCAGGCATGCGCCACCGAACGAACCTCGGGGCGCAACTGCGTACTGAAGGCGCTGCACTGCATGGTGCGCCGCGCGCAGGCAGTTTCGTTCTGGCGTAAGGGGAAAACACATGACCTTCCGTTCTACTCGGCCGGTGTTGATCGGCAGCGCCGTTGCTGCTCTCTGCGTTTGTGCACTGGCTCCCGCCAGCGCCGCCACACTGCTACCGCCATCGATCTCGGCAACCAGCGATCGCAGCATCGACACACTGATGCCACCCTTGCTGCGCACACCCGCCACCGCAAGCGTCGCCCCTGCCCAGCGCGACGCGCTGCGCACCCCGCTGCAGGCATCGCGCGCATTTCCGCACGTCACGCGCGACTTCAAACGTTTTCTGGATGCGCAGGCGCAGATCAGTTACGCCACGCTTGGCACCACGGCCAAGGTCTCCGACCAGAGCGCGTTCGCCGAAATGCAGCGCTATGTCTTCAACCGCTACAACGGCTTGACCGTGCTGCGCAGCGTGCAACAAGGCGGCAAGGTCTTCGACTGCATTCTAAGAGCCTGTTCAAAGTCTTCTAAGCAGCAACGCCAGGAACGCCAGGTGGATCATCTGCAAGCTGGTGTTGAGCTGA
>NZ_MDEJ01000103.1 GCF_002940065.1 Xanthomonas populi | reverse complement strand
AAGCTCGACGTCATGTTCCTCGGATTCCTGAGCTTCGTCCTGATCGTTGAAGGGCTTCGTATGTGTTAACAGGCCCTAGCGACCGTCAACGCCTTGCCGACGCCACAGCGACGGTGCACGAGACACGACTCGCATTGCACCGTGGACGAGGCAATGTCGATAGCGATCTGCAGCTCAGCGACAAACAGAGCGCCGTCTACAGCGCTCTGTCCCACGAACTCGGTAAAAATGACCAGAATTCATGGGCAGGAAGCGCGCTGGCTTTTGGGGCTGGCAATTGTGACGAGAACGCAGCGATCAATGCACGCCAACATGCCGTCCGCATGGAGGACGGCGGGAAGGTGATGACCGTACGTGACTACGGAGTGCCCCACATCTACGCGCTTTACCAGCCACCAGGCGCGACAGAAGCGGACGAATCCACGGTGGTCCTTGACTCGTGGTGCGATGGTCCAGCCGTGCGACTAGGGGATTCGCGCTGGGCCGAAACGTACGGAACGACCACCACTGTAGTTGAACGATTCGAAAATCCTGACGCAATCGAAGCGCTGGACAGGACAAACGCATCCAGGGCTCAGATCGAGGACCCGCAAACTGCGCGGCATGCGTATGCGCGCGACTTGGAGGCAGTCTTTCTTGCTAAGCATGCCAAGCATGCGCCTGGCTACATCTTTTCCTCGATGCCGGTCATCGCCCCAGATCTTGCCGAAGGCACGCGTCAAAGACTGCAAGAGTACTCACCACGGACGCGTGAGGCTTTAGCCGCCGATGCTGCGCGGCAAGCCTACGGGCTGGATGAAGCGCAGCCCATTTCGCCGCGCACGACAACAGCGATCCTGGAAGACGCAGAGCGACTGGACGCCTTGGGTCGCCCGCCCTTGAGTTGGTGAACTGTCCTCTGGTACCAACTCTCACAAGAGGCTGAAGCGTCTTTGTAATCAGTAGTTGGACCAACGGCCACGAAGGCCTGCTGGAGGGGGTGGGGTGTAGCCAGCCTGGCGTCGGTGTCAAATGGCCAGTTGCGGTCACGTCCTCAGCTGGTCCACGAGGTGCGCAAACGACCGCTGTTGGCAAGTTGATATCGACTGTCTGGTCAACGAAACAGTGGGCAAACGGGGAGACGAGATGGCCGCCCCAACTCAGGCGAACAGCTGCTTGATCGATTTTAACCATCGGCCTGATGGCTGGTGGTATCGAGGTGGCGGCATGCCGCAAAACAAGTGTTTTGCGGCACCTATGCAACAGTCGCCTGCACGAACCTCCCGGCAGCCTCAAAATTGTGCGGGAAACTCTGTCGTCACGCACTACCATACGGAAACCTATCCCCGATGGTTATCCGCCTATGTTGGTTGGCTACATACGCGTTTCGTCGGATTCCGACCGCCAGAGCACGGACCTGCAGCGCGATGCACTGCTCGCCGCCGGTGTCGATCCGCGTCACCTGTTTGAGGATCGCGCCTCCGGCGCCAAGGATGACCGCACCGGCTTGGCGCGGGCGCTCGAATTCGTCCGCTCCGGCGATGTGCTGGTCGTGTGGAAGCTCGACCGACTCGGCCGCTCACTGTCGCACCTGCCCGCCATCGTGACCTCGCTCAAGGACAAACGGGTGGCGTTCCGCTCGCTGACGGAGAACTTGGACACCACGACGCCTTCGGGAAAATTCCTGTTCCAGGTATTCGGCGTGCTCGCGCAGTCTGAGCGCGCCTTGATCCAGTAGCGCGTCGTCGCTGGCCTGGCCGCTGCACGCAAACGCGGCCGGATCGGTGGCCGGCCGCAGGCGATCATCGGCGAGAAGCTGGACGCCATCGTCGCCGCACTCGATGGCGGTATGTCCAAGGCGGCGGTATGCCGCAACTTTGGAGTCAAGCGAACTACGCTGATCGAGACCCTGGCACGGGTCGGTTAGATGGGTTCCCGGGGAGCGTCATCGCGATGACAGCCAAGAGTGAACGATTGACCGTCCTGTCGGACGCCGAGCAGGAAGCTCTGTACGGCCTGCCGGATTTCGACGACCCAGCGGCTGCAATACCTAGCGTTGACCGAAACCGACAGTTGGAGGACGAGAGCAGTGCGGGCGCAAAGCAGTCCTTCGTTGCCGAGCAGGTGCGCCGTCAGCAAGACACGCCGCAGGTCGGCCGCCTGCTGTCGCTTTACATCGACGGAAGCCGGTGAGCAAACTGGCTTTGCACTGGCAGGCGGTGGACGGCCTGGCCGAGCGCATCCGTCTGCATCTTCGACCGCTGTACGTCGCGCTCGACCTCGCCGGCACCAACCCGGACGCCCGTGGCTGCTGGCTCTGGCCTGGGCCAAAGGCGTGTTCGCCAAACAGCAGCGCCTATCGCAACGGCCGCTCGCCGAATGTCCAGCAGCCACGCTGCCGAAACGCTTGCGGCCGTACCTGCTGACCTCTGATGCCGATGGCAAGCCGACTGGCCTTCACGCTGATCGCTACGAATTCTGGCTGTACCGTCAGGTCAGGAAGCGCTTCCAGTCTGGTGAACTCTACCTCGGCGACAGTTTGCAGCACCGTCATTTCTCCGACGAGCTGGTTTCGATGGATGAGACGGCCGACGTGCTCGCGCAGATGGACATCCCCTTCCTGCGGCAGCCGGTCGATGCCCAGCTCGATGCGCTAGCGGCCGATCTGCACACGCAATGGCTGGCGTTTAATCGCGAACTCAAACAAGGCAAGCTAACGCACCTTGAATATGACAAGCACACGAAAACACTAACGTGGCGCAGGCCAAAGAGCGAGAACCAGAAGCCACGCGAGCATGCACTGTACGAGCAGTTGCCCTTTTGCGACGTGGCCAACGTATTTCGTTTTGTCAACGGCCAGTGCCACTTCCTGTCAGCGTTGGCGCCGTTGCAGCCGCGCTACGCGAAGAAGATGGCCGATGCCGACATCCTGATGGCGGTCATCATCGCCCAAGCCATGAACCACGGCAATCAGGTCATGGCACGCACCAGCGACATCCCCTACCACGTCCTGGAAAGCAACTATCAGCAATACCTGCGCCAGGCATCGCTGCACGCGGCCAACGACTACATCAGCATCGCAATCGCCGCGCTGCCGATCTTCCCGCATTACTCGTTCGACCTGGATACGCTGTACGGTGCCGTCGATGGTCAGAAGTTCGGCGTTGAGCGGCCGACCGTGAAGGCGCGCTATTCGCGTAAGTACTTCGGGCGTGGCAAGGGTGTCGTCGCCTACACACTGCTGTGCAACCACGTACCGCTCCATGGCTACCTGATCGGCGCACACGATTACGAAGGTCACCACGTGTTCGATATCTGGTATCGCAAAACCTCGAACATTGTGCCGACCGCGATCACCGGCGATATGCACAGCGTCAACAAGGCCAACTTCGCCGTCCTGCACTGGTTCGGCCTGCGCTTCGAGCCGCGCTTCACCGACATGGAAGGCCAGTTACAGAAACTGTATTGCGCCAACGATCCGGCGCTGTACGAGAAGTGCCAGATCCGGCCGGTCGGGAGAATCGACCGAGATCTCATCATCAGCGAGAAGCCGAATTTCGATCAGATCGTGGCCACGCTCGGGCTGAAGGAGATGACGCAGGGCACACTGATCCGCAAGCTGTGCACTTACACCGCGCCAAATCCGACGCGGCGGGCGGTGTTCGAGTTCGATAAGCTCATCCGGAGCATCCACACGCTGCGCTATCTGCGCGACCCTCAACTGGAGCGCAACGTACATCGCTCGCAAAACCGCATCGAGTCCTACCACCAGCTACGTTCGACCATCGCTCAGGTCGGCGGCAAAAAGGAACTGACCGGGCGCACCGACATCGAGATCCAAATCAGCAACCAATGCGCCAGAATGATCGCCAATGCGTTCATCTACTACAACTCGGCCATCCTGTCGCGGCTGCTGACGAAGTACGAGGCCAGCGGGAACGCCAAGGCGCTAGCGCTCATTACCCAGATGTCACCGGCGGCCTGGCGGCCTGGCGGCACATCCTGCTGAACGGGCATTACACCTTCCAGAGCGACGGCAAGATGATCGACCTGGACGCACTCGTGGCCGGGCTAGAGCTGGGATGACAGAAATTTCGGCGGTTCCGGCGTACAACCCCTTCAAGGCCGGATACAAGCTCAAATCGTCGCTGACGATATCGCCCAGCGTGGTGCCCAGCGTCGCCGAGGTCTTGCCCACGATCGGGGCAACGATGTCGCGCTGGTAATAGCCCACGTCGACGAGGCTGGCGGTCTGGATGTCGGCGAACACCAGCATCTGAAAACCCTTGGTGCCGGCACTGGCGCGCCGGGTCAGCGCGAAATCCCAGTGCTGCGTGTTGCGCCCGGTTGCGGCGATGCCGCGGTATTTGCGCTTGCCAGACCCGTTAGGCACGTCGTGACGCCAGAACCCAGTCAGGCCGTCGGCGGCGGTCACCAAGCTGCGATCGCCCGGCTTGATCACGAACACGGTCTGCCCGTCGCACACCGGCAAGCGATAGCGGCCTTGCGCGTCGGTGCGCACCAACTGCTCGCCGTTGGAAACTTTCACATCGGCAATGCCCGGCTCATCGGCGCCGCGTCCGGCACGCACGTCGCGCTCTTCGTAGACGATGCCATCGACCACGGCATCGCGTGCGTACGCGCTTCCCGCGAGCCAACCCAGTGCAAAGAGAGCGAAGCGAAGCTGCATGCGTTTTCCCGCGCGAAGATTCAGCGGAAAGTGTACCTGCCGTGGCGAAACGCACGATGCAGGTTCGAACGCCGCAAGACATGGAGACATGGCAGCGACACATCGCTGCAGGAGCGCACCTGGGCGCGATGGGCATTATCGATAACGCCCCATCGCGCCCAGGTGCGCTCCTACCAGACCACGCTACTTATGCCGCGATTCCAGCAACGCCACCGCATCGCCCAGGCCCAGGCCGCGCGCGCGCAGCAGCACGATCAGGTGATACAGCAGATCGGCCGACTCGCCGAGCAACTCGTCATCGCCCTGCACCACGCCGGCCAGTGCGGTTTCCACGCCTTCCTCGCCCACTTTCTGCGCGATACGGCGGATGCCCTGCTTGAACAACTGGGTGGTGTAGCTGCCCAGCGGGCGCTCGTGTTCGCGTGCGGCAATCAAGGCGTCCAGGCTGCCAAGGAATTGGCCTGGCGCGGCCTGGAAACAACTGGTGCGGCCCAGATGACAGGTCGGCCCATGCGGGCGTGCCTGCACCAGCAGCGTGTCGGCATCGCAATCGGTCTCGATCGACACCAGGCGCAAGACATTGCCCGAGCTCTCGCCCTTGGTCCACAAGCGCTGCTTGCTGCGGCTGAAGAAGGTGACTTCGCCGCGATGTTGTGTGACGGCCAAAGCTTCGGCATTCATGTAGCCCAGCATCAGCACGCGCAGGTTGTCGGCGTCCTGCACGACCACCGGCAACAGGCCATCGCCCTTGCTCCAGTCCAACGCTGCGAGCGCGTCGCCTGCTGTCGTCTCGTTACTGCCCATCACGTACCTCGATCTGTTGCGCGCGCAAAAATTGCTTGAGTTCCGGGATCGGGATCGCGCCGCTATGAAACACGCTGGCCGCCAGTGCGCCATCGACATCGGCCTGGTCGAACACATCGGCAAAATGCTGCATCTCGCCGGCACCGCCCGAGGCGATCAAGGGCACGTGGCAGAGCGCGCGCACCTGACGCAGTTGCGCGATGTCGTAGCCGCGCCGCACGCCATCGTTATCCATGCAGTTGAGCACGATCTCGCCGGCGCCCTGGCGCTGCGCTTCGGCCACCCAATCCAGCGTACGCATCGGCAAGGCCTGGGTCCTGCTCGGATCGCCGGTATAGCGACGCACGCGCCACTCACCATCCTCTTCAAGAATCGAGTCGACACCCACCACCACGCATTGCACGCCGAAAGCATCGGCCAGCTCGGAGATCAATTGCGGGCGGCCAAGTGCCGGCGAGTTGATCGAAATCTTGTCGGCACCGGCATGCAATACGGCGCGCGCTGTTTCCACATCGCCGATACCACCGGCCACGCAGAACGGGATATCGATCAAGCGCGCGACCCGCTCGACCCAGGCGTAATCGACCGAGCGCCCTTCCGGGCTGGCACCGATGTCGTAGAACACCAGTTCGTCGGCACCTTGCGCGCGGTAACGCAGCGCCAGCTCGACGATGTCGCCCATGTCGATGTGATCGCGGAATTTGACGCCTTTGACCACGCGACCATCGCGTACATCCAAGCACGGAATGATGCGACGACTCAACATGCCAGTGCCTCCTTTAACGCCAGATGCCCTTCCAGCAAGGCCTTGCCGAGCACAATACCGGCGCAGTCTGCGGCCTTGGCGGCGGCGACATCGGCCAGATTGCGCGCGCCACCGGAGACCTGCACCTGCAATTGCGGCGCCAGCGTGCGCAGGTGCGCATACAAGTCCATGTTGGGGCCGGACAGCATGCCGTCGCAGGCGATGTCGGTGCACAGCAGATGCTGCAGACCGGCCTGCGCGTAACGTACGGCCAGCTGGTCCAACGTGGCGTCGGCCGCTTCGGTCCAGCCATACACTGGCAGCTGCCAGACGCCGTTTGCGTCCTGACGCGTGTCCAGCGCAATGGTCAGCCGATCGGCGCCGAATTCCTGCAGCCAGCCGATCACAGTCTCGCTGTCGCGCACCGCCAACGAGCCGATCACGACCCGTGCGGCGCCGGCATCAAGGATGCGCGCCACATCCTCGCGTGAGCGCACACCGCCGCCGGTCTGCACCTGCAAACCGGTGGCACGCGCGATCTCGCCGAGTGTGGTCGCCAGCGTGTAACCACCGGTCTTTGCCGCATCCAGATCGACCAGATGCATCCACTGCGCACCTGCAGCGGCAAACGCCTGCGCACGCGGCAGCACGTCGTCGCCATACTGCGTTTCGCGCGCGTAATCGCCTTGCAGCAAGCGCACCACGCGGCCGTTGCGGATATCCAGCGCCGGGTAAACGGTGAAACTCATGGGAAGCTCATCTCAAGAAAATTGCGCAGGATGCGTGCACCGGTCTCGGCCGAACGCTCGGGGTGGAACTGCGCGCCGCAGCGCCGGCCTTGCTGCACCACTGCGGTAAACAGGCCGCCGTGATCGCAGGTGGCCACGGTGTTGGCCGTCACCGGCGCGGCATAACCATGCACGAAATACGCACTGGCACGTTCCGGCAACCCGGCCAGCAGCGCGGATTCGCGCATCGGCACCAGCTGATTCCAGCCCATATGCGGCACGCGAATACCCAGCGCCGGCGTCATGTGCCGCACGATGCCCGGCAGCAAGCCAAGGCAATCGACATCGCCTTCTTCGGAATGCTCGAACAACAACTGCATGCCTAAGCAGATGCCGATCAGCGGCACCTGCAGGTGTCGAAACGGCTCCACCAACCCCTGTGCGCGCAAACGCGACATCGCCTCGGGCGCGGCGCCGACGCCGGGCAGGATCACGCGCTGCGCGCCCTGCAAGCCTTCTGCGTCGCGCACCACGCGCGCTTCCACGCCCAGCCGCTCCAACGCGTAGCGCACCGAGCCCAGATTGGCGCCGCCGGCATCGATCAACGCGACATCGCTCATAGCGCACCCTTGGTGGTGGGCAACGTGGTGCCTTCGCGACGGATTGCCTGACGCAGCGCACGCGCCAAGGCCTTGAAGCAGGCTTCGACCTTGTGGTGATCGTTCTCGCCGCGCACGCTCAGGTGCAGATTCAAGCCGGAGGCATCGCAGATCGAGCGGAAGAAATGCGGCACCAGTTCGGTTGGCATATCGCCCACGCGCTCGCGCTTGAAGTCGCCTTCGAACACGAAGTACGGCCGGCCACTGAAATCCAGCGCGGCGCTGGCGATGGTTTCGTCCATCGGCAACGTGAAGCCATGCTGCGCGGTGTCGCCGGCAACGCGCCACGGGCTCTCAACCGGATCGAATCCATAACGGCCGATGCCACGCTTGTCGCCCAGGGCTTCACGCAAGGCCTGGCCCAGTGCCAGACCGGTGTCTTCGATGGTGTGGTGCTCATCGATATGCAGATCGCCTTCGGCGCGGATATCCAGCGCAAAGCCGCCGTGCTTGCCGATCTGCTCCAGCATGTGATCGAAGAACGGCAGGCCGGTGGCGGTGTGCGGTTCTGCCACGCGATCCAGATCCAGTTCGACGCGGATTCTGGTTTCCTTGGTGTTGCGCTGAACCACCGCGCGCCGCGGCGCATCGGCCAACTCGTGTGCGATGCCGGGCCAATCCCACTCGCCACCAAACTCGTCGGTGCGCAGCTGGAAACCGCGGATATTGAGGTTCTGTGCGAACTGGATGTCGGTGATGCGGTCGCCCACCATCGCCGAGCGTGCCCAGTCGATCGTACGGTCTTGCAGATACGTCACCATCAGACCGACGCCGGGTTTGCGCGTAGGCGCGTTATCGGCCGGCCAGCTGCAGTCGATGAGCACTTCGCGGAACACGATGCCCTGGCTGGCGAAGATCTGCAGCATCAGATTGTTGGGGCCATCGAAAGACGCACGCGGGTAGCTCTCGCTGCCCAAGCCATCCTGATTGCTGACAATGACGAACTGGTAGCCGGCATCGCGCAACTTCAGCATCGCCGGAATCACGTTGTCGACCAAGCGCAGTTTTTCGTAGGCGTCGATTTGATAATCGGCCGGCTCGACGATCAGCGTGCCATCGCGGTCGACGAAAAGAATCGGGGTCATGCGGCGGCCTCCTGCTTGCGTTGCAGCGCACTCAACACGCGCTCGTTCTGCTCGTGCGTGCCCAAGGTGATACGCAGTGCGTCGAACAGTTGCGGTACCGCGCGTTGATCGCGCACCACCACGCCAGCCTCCAGCAGCGCCTGAAACGCCGCTTCGGCATCATCGAAGCGCACCAGCAAAAAGTTACCTTGCGAGGGATACACCTGACGCACACCGGCAAGCTGTTCAAGCGCTATGTGCACGCGTGCGCGCTCGCTGCGAACCTCTGCAATGCGCCGACGCGTGACCTCCAGCGCCGGCGCTGACAAGGCCTGCTCGGCCATCGCCGCACACGGGGTCGGCACCGGATACGGCGCCTGGCAGCGCCGTAGCAAGGCGATCAACTCGGCATTGGCGATCACGCTGCCGATACGTGCAGCCGCCAGCGCATGCGCCTTGGACAGGGTGCGCAGTACCGCCAGATTGTCATAACGCGCAAGCAAGCTCACTGCCGACGGCACATCGGAGAACTCGCCGTAGGCTTCGTCGACCACCACCAGCGCCCTGCCATGCAAGGCCTGCAAGGCGGTTTCGATATCTTCCAGGCTGATCGCCGAGCCGGCCGGATTGGAGGGCGAACACAGGAACACAAGTTTGGCTCGCGAGCTCAGCGCTGCTTCGACAATCGCCGGAATATTCGCATGAAACCCATCGCGCCCATCCACCAACGGCACCTCAACCAACGGTGCGTTCTGCAGGCGCGCGCACACCGCGTACATACCGAACACCGGCGGCGTCACCACTACCGCATCGCGCTCTGGCACGCACAGGCCGCGCACCAGCAGATCGATTGCCTCGTCGCTGCCGCGGCCGATCAACAGTTGCTCTGGCGCGCAGCCGTACAACTCCGCCAATGCGGCGCGCAACCCTTTGGGCTGCGGATCCGGATAGCGCCGCGTGCTGGCACCCGGGTCGGCCGGATTCCCCCATGCCGACTCGTTGGCGTTGAGCCACACATCGCCCTGCAACGCGCTGGTGCGCGCCGACGAGTAGCCGGCGAAGGCGCGTAGATCTTCGCGTACCAACTCCAGAATCGATGTCGTGCTCATGCGGCAACTCCCATGCGCAATGCCACTGCATTGGCGTGCGCATCCAGGCCTTCGGCGTGCGCCAGAATCAATGCGCATGCGCCGATGCCGTCGATGCCGGCCTTGCTTGCGGCCTGCACGCTGACCATGTTCTGAAAGCTGGCCACGCTCACGCCGCTATAGGCGCGCGCCGCGCCGCTGGTCGGCAACACGTGGTTGGTGCCGCTGCAGTAATCGCCGAGCGCTTCGGGGGTGTAATCGCCGAGAAACACCGAGCCGGCCGCTTCGACCTGGCTCAACCACGCGCGCGGTTCGCGCAATGCAAGAATCAAATGCTCCGGCGCATAGCGGTTGCTGATCGCAAACGCTTCGTCCAGCGTCTGCACCTTGATCAGGCGCGATTGCGCCAAGGCCTGGCGCGCGATGTCGGCGCGCGAGAGCTGCGCCAGCTGCGTATCCAGCTGCACTTGTACCGCCACGATCAGCGCATCGCTGTCGGACAGGAGTAATACCTGCGAATCCGGGCCGTGTTCGGCCTGCGACAACAGATCGGCGGCAACGAAGGCCGGCTGCGCACCGGCATCGGCGATCACCAGCACTTCGGACGGGCCGGCCGGCATGTCGATCGCCGCCGCGCCGGACTGCGCCACCTGCTGCTTGGCTTCGGTGACAAAGCTGTTGCCCGGGCCGAACAACTTGTCGCAACTCGGAACCGACTCGGTGCCATACGCCATCGCCGCAATCGCCTGCGCACCGCCGAGCTTGAACACGCGGCGCACGCCGGTGAGCTGCGCGGCGACCAACACGGCCGGATCGACGCTGCCGTCCTTGCGCGGCGGCGTGCAGAGCACCACCTCGCGGCAACCGGCCAGACGCGCAGGCACGCCCAGCATCAGCGCGGTCGACGGCAACGGCGCGCTGCCGGCCGGCACGTACAGGCCGACCCGGCCGATCGGCCGCACGATCTTTTCGCACACCACGCCCGGCGCGGTTTCCACCGCATAGCCGTCGCTCATGCCGGCGCGGTGAAAAGTGTCGATCCGCGCCACGGCGTCCTGCATGGCCTGGCGCAATTCAGGCGCCACCGCCGCTTCGGCGGCGGCGAATTCAGCCTCGCTCACGGCGAAGCTGTCCAGCGTCACGCCATCGAAACGCGCGGTGATCTCGCGCAACGCCGCATCGCCACGTGCGCGCACATCGGTCATCAATGCAGCCACCACATCGCGGGTCTGCGTGGCCACGGTCTGTACCGGGCGGGTCAACGCCTGGCTGCGCGCAGCAGCATCGAGTTGGGACCAATCGAGAATCTTCATGCCAGCGAGCGCTCCACCGTCAACACCATCAAGCCTTGCGCACCTGCGCGTTCGAGTTCTTCCAGGCGTTGCCAGGTCACCGCGCCATGGCACATGGTCTGCAGGCGCAGCGCGCCGTTGCCATCGTCGGGCAGCTGCACCAGCGGCTCGGCATCGGGCAGCAGGCGGCGCAGCGCATCCACGTTGTCCTGCTTGGCACGGAACATCAACAGCTTGCTGTCGCGCAGCTTGAGCACGCCGTCCATGCGCCGCAGCAGCATCGCCAGCAACGCGGCGCGCGCATCGGCCGGCTCGCGCACGGCACCGGCCAGCACCGCTTCGCTTTCCATTACCAGTTCCACCGGCTTGAGCTGATTGGCGGCCAAGGTGGCGCCGCTGGAGACCAGATCGCAGATCAAATCGGCGGTGCCCAGACGCGGGGCGATTTCCACCGAGCCGGACAATTCCACCACCGCCGCATTGATACCCTGACGCTCCAGCCAATCGGCCAGGATCGCCGGGTAGCTGGTGGCGATACGCTTGCCGGCCAGTTGCGCCACGCCCTGCCAGTCCCACTCTTCCGGCACCGCGAGCATCAGCCTGCACTGGCCGAAGCCGACCCCCCGCACCGCGTGATACGCGGCCGGCAAGCCATTGCGGCGGCGCTCGGCGGCCTGCTCTTCCAGCTCGTTCTGGCCGACGATGCCCAGGTCGCAGACGCCATCGGCGATCAGGCTGGGGATGTCGTCGTCACGCACCAGCAGCAGGTCCACCGGTAGCGATTCGCCGTAGCAGAACAGCTTGTCGCGACTCTGCCGCCAGCTCAACCCGCAGGCCGCCAGCAGGCTGCGCGCCGGTTCGGCCAGACGGCCGCTCTTCTGAATGGCGATACGCAACCGGTCACGTGCCGGCGCTGCCGTGGAAGCACTCATCTTGTTCTCTCAGTGGGATTCGACAGGGCGCGAAGATTGCTCGCGCAGAGCCGCGGCATAGCCGCCGGTTCCATGGTCCAGGGTGCGTGCAACGCGCCCGATGGTGGTCACGCTGACCTGGGTCAGCTCGTGGATTTCGCGATATGGCACGCCTTTGATCAACAAGGGCACCACGCGCCAACGGTCGGACATGGCCTCCAGCTCGGCGGGCGTGCACAGATCGCGCAAAAAGGCCTCGACCGCGCCAGGCTCTTTCAGGCACGCCAAGGCATCGGCCAGCATCTTGAGGGAGGCGGCGGCATCGGCACTTTCGCGGGGGGCAGGTCGTTGCTTCATTGCGTTAATGTAATAGCGTGTTATTACATTAACGCAGACGCATGCCATGAGACAAGCCTGACGGGCAGAGCGTTCAGAGAAGTCCCGGATCGTGCGACGGATCAGAAACGACAAACCCACTGACACCGAGGCGCCAGTGGATCTGGCTTGCTTCGGTCGGCGGTCGGCGCGGCAACTGGCTGTACCAGCCTGACACACTTGCTAGCTGGCCCAGCCCGCGTCAATCGCCCTTGATGCCACCAGCCACCAGCATCGCCTTGGCCTGTTCCAGCTCGACCAGCAAGGTGCTGGCCAGCTCGTCGCGGGCGACCTCGAACTGCTGCTCGCGCACCAGATCCTTGACCGCTACCACGCCGCGCGCCAGTTCGTCGTCGCCTGCCAGCACCACAAAGCGGATGCCTGCGCGTGCGGCGTACTGGAACTGCTTGCCGATCTTCTTCGGCTCCATCTGCACTTCGGTGTTGATGCCGCCGATGCGCAGCCGGCGCGCGATATCCAGCGCGTCATCCAGGCGCGACTCGTCCATCAGCGCGACCATCGCGTGCACGCTGCTTTCGGCGATGCCCTGGATCAGCCCTGTCTCGCGCAACTGCCAGAACAAACGGGTCAGGCCGATTGAAATGCCCACGCCCGGCAACTTGGACTTGGTGTAGTGGCTGGCCAGGCTCTCGTAGCGACCGCCCGAGCAGATCGAGCCGATCTGCGGGTGGTCGGTCAGCGTGGTCTCGTAGACAGTACCGGTGTAGTAGTCCAGCCCGCGCGCGATCGAGAAGTTCAGGCAGTACGCGCGCTCTGGCACGCCCAGCGCCTTGACCAGCTCCAGCACCTCGCGCAATTCGGCGATACCCTCGCCCAGCGTCGCACTGGCACCCACCGAGGCCTCCAGCGCCTGCAGCTGCGCAAGCGCATCGGCATGCCCGTTCGAGCGCACCGCCACAAAGGCGAGGATCTTGTCGACCTGCTCAGCCGCAATGCCGAAGCCTTCGCCCACCAGCGTGTCGCGCACGTAATCGGCGCCACGTTTGTCGATCTTGTCGACCTCACGCAACACGGCCAGCTGCAGCTCCCCCTCGGCTACGCCCAGGCTTTCGAAGAAACCGCGCAGCAGCTTGCGATTGTTCAACTGCACCTTGAATTCGCCGATGCCCAGCTCGGCGAAGACCGCGTGGATCACCGCCAGCACTTCGGCGTCGTAGCGGATGCTCAACGCGTCCTTGCCGATCACATCGATATCGCACTGATAAAACTCGCGGAAACGCCCGCGCTGCGCACGCTCGCCGCGATACACGCGCTGCATCTGATAACGGCGGAAAGGGAAGCTCAAATCGTGTTCGTGCTCGGCCACATACCGCGCCAGCGGCACGGTCAGATCGAAGCGCAGCGCCAGCTCTGGAAGGGATTGACCCGGCAGACCGCCCTCGCCGCCCTCGTCAGCCGCGGCGGCGGCATTGGCCAGCGCGCCGGTGGACTGCACGAAGTACACCTGGCGCTCGGTCTCGCCGCCGGATTTGGTCAACAACACGTCGGACAACTCGAACACCGGGGTTTCGACCGGCAGAAACCCGAACCGCTCGTAATTGCGGCGGATGACGTCCAGCATGCGCTGGAACGCGATCTGCTCGCGCGGCAGCAATTCCATGATGCCGGGCGGCGTACGGGGCTTGATCACGAGCGAAACTCCTGCAGGGCAATGTGGCCAACGCGCAATTCTACCGGCTGTCGGCGGCGCTGACCGCATGACGTATCATTGGAATGCGTCTTCGCAGTGCGTGGCTCCTTGTACCGGCAGCTTTCAGACCCCAGCACGACCTGCCGGCGCCAAGCGCGGCATCGGGCACCGACGCGCGCGGCTCCGACTGCGCCCAGTGCGCAGTCCACGGCCAGGCCATTTGCGCAGCGTTATCCCCGCGGGAAATGGACGCGCTCGATCAGGCCACCAGCACCCAGGCCGATGCAACCAGCAGCACCTTGGTGCGCGCAGGCGACACCCGCCACAGCGTCTACACACCATTGATCCAGCCAAGAGAAGTTTTAACTAGAGCCTGTTAACACATACGAAGCCCTTCAACGATCAGGACGAAGCTCAGGAATCCGAGGAACATGACGTCGAGCTTCTCAAA
>NZ_MDEJ01000102.1 GCF_002940065.1 Xanthomonas populi | reverse complement strand
TCAGATCGATGATTTTTTGAAGGTATGGTCATCATCCAGTACGTGTCACCACGGCTACGACTTGGTTGTTCGAGGTGCCCTGGATTGAGTGGTACGCAAGTGCGGCGACTCGGCCTCTGGGTCGCCGCACAGTCGAGCGTTGCGCGAACGGCTCTGGCTATCAGCCCTCACACGAAACATTGCGCGTCTTGATGGGAAGCGCCAACGACGGCGTGACATCGCGGGATCGCGACCCGAGACGGCAACGCAGCACGCGTTCTTGACGACCATCGTCTGCTACCGGGTCACGCTTGTGGAATCGCGGCGGCAAGCAATGGCAAACCCCAAGCACTTCGCAGCTATCGGACCCGCGTGGCATGCGCTTTGGGCGCACCTACGCGTGCGATCAAGTTCTCGTTGTCGCCCGCATGCGCCTGATGGGCTGATGAGTGCTCGCGACGCAGGCGCAGCAGCCCGCATGATCCGACGCAGCCATGACTGGCTGGTGACCAACGCAGACAACGGCACCAGTTATTCGCGCACCACCAAACCGCACTGACCACTCACGCGCGGTGATACGGATGATTGGCCAGCATCGCCGCAGCGCGATACAACTGCTCGGCGACGATCAGGCGCACCAGCATGTGCGGCAGTGTCAGCGGGCCGATCGACCAGCTTTCGCTGGCGGTTTTCAGTACATCGGCGGCGTGACCTTCGGGGCCGCCGATCAGAAACGCCAGATCGCGGCCTTGCCCGCGCCAATGCTGCATGCGTTGGGCCAGCTGTTCCGAACTGAGTGGGCGACCCGGGATGTCGAGCGCGACCACATAGGCGTTCTTGGGCAGCGCGGCGAGCACGCGGCGACCTTCGTCGTCGGTGGCGCGTTGCGTGTCGCGGCCCTTGCCGCGCAGGCCAGGTTCGATTTCAACCAGCTCCAACGGCATCCAGTGCGACAGACGTTTCTGATAGTCGGCAAAGCCCTGCGCCACCCAGGCCGGTGCGCGCTCGCCGGTAGCGATGAGTCGGCATTTCATCGCTACATGATATTCGCGTCACAGCTTGGGGATCGGAACCAGGTCGATCACGGCGGTGTCATGGTGCGGTTACAGCGGGCATCTAGCGTCGGCGGACCACCCGGCCCGCAGGAGTCTTTCGATGCCGATTTTCGATCCCGCCCGCCGCCAGGTGCTCAAAGGCAGCGCTGCCGCGATGGCCGCCGGTGCGCTTGGCAGCTTGGGCGCGCTGCAATCGCGCCAGGCCCAGGCCGCCACCAGCACCCCGCCGCCGCTGCAGCTGGCACCAGTACCCAGCCGTTATGGCCCGCTCGCCCCGGTCGCCGACCAGAGCGCCGGGCTGCCGTTGCTGCAGCTGCCGCGCGGTTTCAGCTAACGCTCGTTCGGCTGGAGCGGCGATCGCATGGACGATGGTCAGCCCTGCCCCGACCGCCATGACGGCATGGCCGTGGTCGGCCTGCGGCGGCCCGACTGGCGCTCCGGCAGCGACCCGCTGCGCGGCCTGGAATATGTGCTGATCCGCAACCACGAGCGCGGTGCGACCACGCCGTTCCGCGCCCCAGCGATGTACGACACCGGCATCGTCAGCGGCACCCAACTGGCTGGTGGCGGCACCACCACGCTGAGCTACGGCCGCCGCGGCTGGGGCAGCCTGGAACCGAGCCTGGGCGGCACGCTGGTCAACTGCGCCGGTGGCCCCACGCCGTGGGGCACCTGGTTGAGCTACGAAGAGATCAAGACCAATGCGGTCTCCAGCGCCGGTCGCAAGCACGGCTATGTGTTCGAAGTGGACCCGGACAGCCAGCACACCACCGGGCGCCCGCTGGTCGGGCTGGGCCGCTTCAGCCATGAGGCGGTGGCAATCGATCCGCGCACCGGCATCGTCTATCTCACCGAAGACGATCGCAACAAGGCCGGCCTGTATCGCTTCATCCCCAACGACCGTCGCGGCCGCAATGGCTCATTGGAAAATGGCGGGCGACTGCAGGCCGCACGTGTGCGAGGGCGCCGCAATGCCGATCTCACCGTGGCAAGCATCGGCTAGCAGTTCCAGAACGTACAGCTCACCTCGCAGCAGATCGCCGATGCGGGCAAGACCATTGCCGAAGGCGATTACCGCGACACCGAGTTCTGCGGCGCGTGCTGGGATCCATTGGCGCGCACCTTGTTCGTCAACATACAGACGCCGGGCATCACACTGGCGATCACCGGGCCGTGGGAGCGCGGGCCACTGTGAGCCTGCCGTGGTGGGCCTGCAATTAGGAGCCTGCCTTTTGTAAGCCGGCTTTTGTAAGCCGGCCTGTACAAGAAATTAGCCGAGGCCACCACTGCCGAACGGACCAGCATCCATTCGGCAGCGTTGACCCAATGGCTTGCGGAAGGCCGCAAGCGAACGATGCGTGACTGGCACGTGGGTGCGGCCACTGCGGTGATACCGCCAGGCGCACCGCCTACACGCTGGCAACACGCTAAAACCGCGCTTTAGAACCAGGGGGCGTCTTGCGCGCTCGACATGGCGCGCTGCAGCTTCAACCAGCGCTTCAGCGATTGCGGATCGGCCAGTTCGCGCAGGCCCTGGCGCGCGTCCATCAAATCGTCCTCGACATCGCGCTTGAGTTGCGCCATCAATCTGCTCAACCGCTCCGGCTTGGGTCGCGATGGCAGGTCCAATCCATACTCCTCGCAGAAGTTGCACGCCTGCTGCTGCACCTGCTGTTGCAGGTCCTTGCACTGCCGGTCCAACTCGCGGTTGTAGTCCTGCAGCCGAGCGGCGCTCATCGCATCCACACCTTGCGCGTCCAACAGGCCGATCTCGGCCTGCAGTTCGAGCAAGCCGAGCAGATCGCCAGCCTTGTAAGCGGCATTGAGCCGCTGCATCAGGATGGTGCGCGAGGCGTGGTCCTCGCTGTCCTTGGCGCGGTCCGGATGCAAATTGCCGGCAAGCTTGCGATACAGCTCGCGTAACGGCGGCGCTGCGGCACTCTCCACAACCGCTTTTTTGTCGGCACGCTTGCGGCGTTGCGCCTGGCGTTGCTGTTGCTGCACGCGCTCCTGCTCCAAGCGCTCGCTGACGCGCTCGTACAACGCTTCAGGCGAGTCGATTGCGTCCAGTTCGTCGGCATCCAGTCCATAGGCCTGGCCGAGAATCTGCTTCATCAGTGCATCGGATTCGGACACTTCCTGGTCGTAGCCCATGACGCTGTGGCGATCGTAGATCGGCCGCAGCGCCTCGTGCCCCGCTTCGATCAGCGGGCCGGCGATATCGCAGAGCAGCTCGGACAGAAACGCACGGTCGGCCTTGCTCAGCTTGATCGTGGCGTGCGCTCGATCGAGTTCCTCGACCAGCGCGACATCGGCAGCGCGCCGATGATCGAGCAAGGGCTGCAGCTCGGTGTGATAGCGCTCGCGCCAGCGCGTGAGCGCCACCTGCCAGGCTTGCAGTTCATTGCGATGACGCTCCAGATCGCGCAGCAAACGGTCGAAGCGTTTGCGCGCCGGCGACAGCGGCTGCGCGGCGGCCTGCACCGGTTGGCCACGCAGTTGTTGCAGCACCTGCGAGGCAGGCACATCGGTCTGGGCTTGGGATTTTCTGGCCATACCGTAGGTCAGTTAATCCTCGGGATCGGCATCCACATCGTCCGGCCGCTGGTCGCCCACGGTCCACAGGCGCTCCAGCGCGTAGAACTCGCGCACGCGCGGCAGCATCACGTGCACCACCACATCGCCCAGGTCGACCAGCACCCATTCGGCTTCGCGCTCGCCCTCAACGCCCAGCGGCATCACGTCCAGACGCTTGGCGAACTTGACCACTTCTTCGCCGATCGACTTGACGTGACGGGTCGAGGTGCCCGAGGCGACCACCATGTAATCGCAGACGCTGGACTTGCCGCGCACATCGATCTCGACCACGTCCTTGGCTTTGAGCTCCTCCACGGCATCGCGCACGGTGGCCAACAGGGCCGGCACGGACGGCGGCGGGGTCGGAATGGAGGTCTTGACGACTTGGGCTTGGGTGGTCAAAGCGGACGACTCGATGGAATTAGCGTGAATTATAGGCCGGTCCGGCCCGACGCGTGTTCAGCTAGCCGGAGGCGCGTCGCCGTAGAGGCATTCGCGCGCGATAAACGCTGCCACCGACTGCGGCACCAGCGCCTGCCAGTCGCCGCCGGTGGCGATGCACGAGCGCACTGCGCTGGCCGATTCGCCGCGCAACGGTTGATGCAGACGCCACAGACGGCCGGCCGGCGTGATGCCAAGTTCGCTCGCACCGGCAGCCCATCTGCCCTGCACTGCCTCGGCAAGCTGCGGCACATCTGCCAGATCCAGCGGTACGCCTGGACGCTCGGCAACGACGAAATGCGCCAGCTCGAACAGCGCCTCCCACCGATGCCAACTGCTCAGACCGACAAAGGCATCGGCGCCCAGCAGCCAGGCGATCGGCGTTGCAGCGCCGAGTGCGTGGCGCAATTCGCGCAAGGTATCGACGGTGTAGGACGGTGGGCCACCCCGGCTTGCGCGGCGCAGTTCGCGGGTGTCCAGTCCCAGCCCCGGCATGTCGGCGAGCGCCAGTTCCAGCATGCGTGCGCGCTGCGCGGCGGTGGCGCCCGGTGCGCAGCGATGCGGCGGGTCAGCGGCCGGCACCAGATGCACGCGCGCGCCCAGTTCGTCGCGCGCGGCGCAGGCGATGGCGAGGTGACCCAGGTGGATCGGGTCGAAGGTGCCGCCGTAGTAGAGCTGCAGTCGGGACCGGGGACCGGGGAACAGGGACCGGGGAACAGCAACGGTACCGGCCTGCGCACCATGCTCCGGACGTGCGCTTTCCCTGCCCCCCGGTCCCCGGTCCCCGGTCCCGGCTTTCCAGGCCTTCACGCCAACAATCTCACCGCACGGGCTTCGGCCACGGCCACCAGCAAGCGTTCCAGGCCGACCCAGGGGTCGCCGTCTGCGCGGCCTTTGGCCATGCGGTCGACCAAGCCGGCTTCGGCGACGAAGCGTTCCCAGCGGCGTGGTTCCGGGTGCCGTTGCAGCGCGCGCTTGAACGGGGCCTGGCGCGATTCCCACAGCCCTTGCGCTTTCATTTCGGCGGCGAGGTTGCCGCCGTTGGCCTGCACTTTCGCCAGTGACGCGGTGCGCAGCAGTTCCTTGATCAGGATCGGCAGCAGCGCGGCCACCGCCTCGCCCTCGGCGCGCAGGCCGGCGAGCGTGCGGATCACTGCGGCCGGCTGCCCGGATAAGGAGGTTTCGGCCAGCCGGAACACGTCGTAGCGGGCGGCATCGGCGACCAGAGATTCCATCGCGTCCAGATCGATCACCTTGCCGTCAGCCAGCAGCACCAACTTGTCGATCTCCTGCGCGGCGGCGAGCAGATTGCCTTCTACCCGCTCGCTCAGGCGCTGCACGGCGGCGGCGTCCGCACGCAGGCCCTGGCTGCGCAGGCGGCGCTCGATCCAGTCGGACAATTCGTGCGGCTTGATCGCCCAGGCCACCGCAATGGTGCCGACGCGGCCGACCGCATCGGCCCACTTGCCCTGGTGCGCCTTGCTCCAGTCGTTGGCGGTGATCAGCAGCACCACGTCCGGCGGCGGATTGGTGCAAAAACGGGTGATGACCTCGGCGCCGTCCTTGCCCGGCTTGCCGCTGGGCAGGCGCACTTCCACCAGCCGGCGTGGGCTGAACAGGCTGGGCGCGTTGAAGGTCGCGTCGAGCTGGTTCCAGTCGAAATCGCGGCCATCGGCGTCGAACACTTCACGCTCACCGATGCCCTCGGCGCGCGCACGTGCGCGCACTGCATCGGCAGCTTCCAAGACCCGCAGCGTCTCGGGGCCGGCGATCAGATAGACCGGCTGCAACGGCTGATTGGACTGGCCGGCAAGCTGCTCGGGGCGAAGTTCCATGGCTGAGAAAGCGCGACGCTTAGTTATTCGACGACGGCTGCGGCGCAGGCGGCAACGAGGCCGGCACGCTCGATTCGGGCGTCGGCGACGGCTGCACCGGCGGCGTGGGAGCCTGCGGCAGCGGCGCGGTCGGTGTGCTTTCCAACGTCTCGCCGCGTTGCACGCGTGCACGCACCACGCTGTCGATGCGACGCAGGATCGAGGCCGACATGTCCTTGCGCAATTCGTCGGCGAGGATCTCGCGCTCGGTCGCGGTACCGGTGGCGTCCACCGGTGGCGACACGTAGTCGCGCGACAGCTCGATCACCTGCTGCGGCACCAGCACCGCGCCATTGGCGGTGGTGACTGTGAAGATGGTGGCGTAGCGCAGGCTGTATTCCTGGGCGCGGCCCTGGCTGTCGATGGCGATCGGCAGATCGCCCCAGCGCTCGGACAACACCTGCACCTGCGCAAAGCCGGTCTTGGCGTCTTCGTCGGCCAAGGCGGCGCCGGCCGCTTTGAGGCCACGCCGCAGCAGCTTGGCCAACTCGCTGTACTGCACGGCAGACTGCACCTTCAGCGCCGGTGTATCGGGCGGCAACGCAAGCGAGTTGCGCAGATGGAAGCCGCAGGCGGTGAGGCTCAAGACGAGCACGAGGGACGCAGCGAAGGCAGTAGGAAATCGAATCATGGGCACAGTCTGGATGAGCGCCCCGGCGGCTGCAACAGGCGGCCAGCCTGCCCGACACCGCGTGAATGGGGCTTGAGAGGCGCCGCTATAAAAACGCGGCGCCCAAGATGACAAACGCCTCGCCACGCGCTAGTGAAAGGAATTGCCAGCAACCATTGCGGAAACTCCACCCACGTGCCGCCACGCGCCAGTGCAGTGAATCGCAGAGAACCGCCGCGGACACCTTACCCGCGCCAGTGCAATGAATCGCCAAGAACCGCCGCAGCAACCCTACCTGCGTGCCGCCACGCCGATCAGGCGAACTACCCGGAACGGCGTCTGCAACCCGACCAATCAGAACCAATCACCCCGCCACGATATTCACGATCTTGCCGGGCACGATGATGATCTTGCGCACGCTCATGCCTTCCAGGAACTTGGCGGCGTTCGGCTCGGCCTGGGCCAGCGCTTCGAGTTGCTCGCGTCCGACATCGGCTGCGACCTCGATGGTGCCGCGCAACTTGCCGTTGATCTGCACCGCCAGCGTCAACGCGTCGCGCACCAGCGCGGCGGCATCGACCTGCGGAAATGCCACATCTTCCAGCAGCGTCTCGCCACGGCCCAGCGCCTGCCAGAGCGCGTGGCTGGCGTGCGGAGTGATAGGATTGAGCAGCAGCACCATCGCTTCCAGGGCTTCCTGACGCACAGCACGCCCTTGCGCGCTGGCATCGTCGAACTTGGCCAGTGCGTTGGACAACTCCATCACCGCCGCAATCGCGGTGTTGAAGCTGTGGCGGCGGCCGTAGTCGTCGCTGACCTTGCCGATGGTTTCGTGGGTCTTGCGGCGGATCGCCTTCTGCTCGGCGCTCAGGCTGGTCACCTCCAACGCGGCAGCAGTGCCCTCGCCCACATGTTTGTGCACCTGAGCCCACAGCCGGCGCATGAAGCGCGCCATGCCGTCTACGCCGGCTTCGTTCCATTCCAGCGATTGTTCCGGCGGTGCGGCAAACATCGAAAACAGGCGCACAGTGTCGGCGCCGTACTTGGCCACCATCGACTGCGGGTCCACGCCGTTGTTCTTGGACTTGGACATCTTCTCGGTGCCGCCGATGTGGACCGGCTGGCCATCGGCGATCAGCACCGCGCCGGCGACGCGGCCGCGCTCGTCGCGCTGGATGTCGACATCGGCCGGGTTGATCCAGTCCTTGCCGCCGTTGTCGGCATCGCGATAGAACGTGTCGGCGATGACCATGCCCTGGGTCAGCAGATTGGTCACCGGTTCATCGCTGTCCACCAGCCGCGCGTCGCGCATGAGCTTGTGATAGAAGCGGAAATACATCAGGTGCAGGATGGCGTGTTCGATGCCGCCCACGTACAGGTCGGCCGGCATCCAGTAGTTGGCGCGGCGGTCGACCATGTCGCGTGCATTGGGGCTGGTGTAGCGCGCCACGTACCAGCTCGACTCCATGAAGGTGTCGAAGGTGTCGGTCTCGCGCTCGGCCGGGCCGCCGCACTCCGGGCAGGTGGTCTGGCGCCAGGTGGGGTCGGTCTTGATCGGAGAGCCGGTGCCGGCAAATTCCACGTTCTCCGGCAGCACCACCGGTAACTGGTCTTCCGGCACCGGCACCGCGCCGCACTTGGCGCAGTAGATCACCGGAATCGGGCAGCCCCAGTAACGCTGGCGGCTTACGCCCCAGTCGCGCAGGCGGTAGTTGACCCGGCGCTGGCCCTGGCCCTTGCGCTCGAAACGCTCGGCCAGCGCTTCGAAGGCGCCGCCGACATCCAACCCGTCGAATTCGGCCGAATTGACCAGTTCCAGTTCGCGGCTCTTGTCGGTGTACCAGTCGCGCCACTGGGCGGAATCCCAGCTCTGCTCGCCTTCGTTACGCGGCTCGCGCAGCTTGACCACCTGCACGATCGGCAGGGCATATTTGTTGGCGAATTCGAAATCGCGCTGGTCGTGGCCGGGAACCGCCATCACCGCGCCGGTGCCGTAACCCATCAACACGAAGTTGGCTACCCACACCGGCACCTGCTCGCCGCTGATCGGATGCACTGCGGTCAGGCCGGTGGCCATGCCGCGTTTTTCCTGGGTTTCCAGCTCGGCTTCTGAGACCCCGCCGTGCTTGAGCGTTTCCAGCAGCGCGGCCAGTTCCGGGTGGGATTTGGCCGCGTGCAGCGCCAGCGGATGCTCGGCGGCGATCGACACGAAGGTCACGCCCATCAGCGTGTCCGGGCGGGTGGTGAACACACGCAGCGGGTCGAGTGGCGCGCCGTTGGTGTCGCGCACGTCGAACTGGATTTCCAGCCCTTCCGAACGGCCGATCCAATTGCGCTGCATGGTCTTGACCGAATCCGGCCAGCCGTCCAACTGATCCAGGCCGTCGAGCAGTTCCTGCGCGTAATCGGTGATGCGCAGAAACCACTGCGGAATCTCGCGTTTTTCCACCAAGGCGCCGGAGCGCCAGCCGCGGCCGTCGATGACCTGCTCGTTGGCCAGCACGGTCTGATCGATCGGGTCCCAGTTCACCACCGCGTTGCGGCGATAGGCCAGGCCCTTGCGCATCAGCCGGGTGAACATGCGCTGCTCGTGCACGTAATAGTCCGGCGTGCAGGTGGCGAACTCGCGCGACCAATCGATTGCGTAGCCCAGCGATTTGAGCTGGCCGCGCATGTGTTCGATGTTGGCGTAGGTCCACTTGGCCGGCGCGGTCTTGTTCTTGATCGCCGCGTTTTCCGCAGGCAACCCGAACGCATCCCAGCCCATCGGCTGCAGCACGTTGTGGCCGGTCATGCGCTTGTAGCGGCTGACCACATCGGAAATGGTGTAGTTGCGCACATGGCCCATGTGCAGCGCACCGGACGGGTACGGCAACATCGACAGGCAATAGAACTTCGGTTTGTCCGAAGTCTCGTCGACCTGGAAGGCGCGGGTGGCATCCCAGAACTGCTGGGCGGCGGTTTCGACCTGCTGCGGGTCGTAGACGTTCGGTTCGACGGTGGACATTGGGAGCATATGCTCGGGCGGTGCAAAGCGGAACAGGGTACCGCAGTGCAGCAGGTGCTCCAAACGCGCGCGTTAGACGGCGGGTTTGGCCGGCCAGCTCCAGCCGGCAACCGCCAGCCAACCCACCCAGGCAAGGAACGCCACGCGCTGGGCAATCGCCTGGCGCAGCAGCCCTGCCGGCCCGAATGCCAGCACCGCCACCAGCAGCCCCGCGCCCAGACTCAGCCACGCCAGCGCGCGCGTATTGGGCTGGCTGAGCAGCGCGGCGGCGATCAGCAGCATGGCGGGCACGAACGCCACCGCCCACAGCAGCCAGGCGGTGGCGTGGGCCTGGCTGGCGCGGCCATCCAGATCGGTGGGATCCAGCGGCAGCAGGCCCATGCCCAGGAACGCCAGGCCCGCCAGCACGATCAACTGCCCGCCCACGCGCAAGCTCCAGCCGGATTTGGCCGGCATGCGCGCCAGCACACTGATGCCCGTGGCCATGCCCAACCCACCGACCAGCATGAACGCCAGCAGGTTGAAGCCCAGCGCGTGCGGAATGCCGTCTGCGCCCAATAACGCCACCGGGTGGCTGGCTTGCAAGTAGCCAGGCAGCGCCACCCCGAACCCTGCAACCGCCAGCACGAACACCGTTGCCGCGATCAGGCCCAGGTAGCGCTGGGTGCCATCGATGCTCGCCATTCGTCTTGCTCCAGCTCAGGCGCAGGCTGCGCCACCATGACGCGGCATTGTCGTGCCGGGCGGGCGTGGCGTGAACCCCTTGTGCCGTGACAGCCGGCCAAGCGACCGCCAACGTTGTGCCGGTTGGCCTGATCTTGGCCAACCTTGTGTCGGCCCGGTTTGCCACCATTACCTGCTCCTGTTGCCGCAATCATTCTGGAAGCCCATGTCCGACAAGCCGCACGTATTCGATGCCACCACCGACACCTTCGAGACCGAGGTCCTGCAGAAATCGTTGACGACACCAGTACTGGTGGATTTCTGGGCCACCTGGTGCGGCCCGTGCAAGTCGTTGACGCCAATCCTGGAAAAGCTCGCCGCCGACTACAACGGCGCCTTCGAGCTGGCCAAGGTCGATGTGGACAAGGAGCAGCAGATCGCAGCCGCGTTCCAGATCCGCTCGGTGCCAACGGTCTTTCTGGTCAAGGGCGGCGAGCTGGTCGATGGCTTCCCGGGCGCGATGCCGGAAGGCCAGATCCGCGAATTCCTGACCCAGCAGGGTGTATTGCCGGCGCAGGCGCAGGTGGTCGAAGAACTTCAGCCAGCACCGCTCGACCCGCAGGACCAGGCGGTAGCGCTGCGTGAAGCGATTGCCGCCGAGCCGGACAAGGACGAACTCAATCTGGATCTGGCGCTGGCACTACTGAAGACCGGCGGCACCGCCGAGACCGAGCAGTTGATCGACGCCCTGCCCGCCAACCTGGCCACCGACGACCGCGCGGTGCGCGCCAAGGCCCGCCTGAGCTTTGCCAATGTGCTCAAGGACGCGCCGGATGCTGATGCGTTGCAAGTCGCAGTGGCCGCCAACGGCGCCGACCTGCGCGCGCGCCACCTGCTCGGCGTACGCCACCTGCTCGACGGCAACGACGAAGCTGCGCTGGAGCAGTTCCTGGACATGCTGCGGCAGGACCGCGCCTTCGACGACAACCTGCCGCGTCGCAGTCTGATCGACGCGTTCCGGGTGATCGAAGACGAAGATCTGGTCGGACGCTATCGCCGCAAGATGTCGTCGTTGGTGTTCTAAATGGTGATGTTTTAAGCGCATCGGCAACATCGCGCGGGCTGATCGAAGGCCGGGCTGCGATGTATCGGCGAAGTGGTGGGCAGTGTCCGGCACTTCGCTGCAATTGTGCCGGGCCGAAGCGAATGCAATGCGGGCGTCACGGTAGATCCGCCCTCCATACGCATGCGAATGTTATGCTACGCATCTGCCCACGCCATGGAATCTGGTCGCATGCGCGCTTCACTGTTCAAGCTCGGCATCAACCTGTGGCCGCCGTATCTGTTCGCCGGCATCCACGTGACGGTGCTATCGGCCGATTACCGCTACGCACGCGTGGAGCTGCGCCAGCGGCCGTGGAATCGTAACTACGTTGGCACCCATTTCGGCGGCAGCCTGTTTGCGATGACCGACCCGTTCTGGATGCTGCTGACCATGCAGAACCTGGGGCGCGACTACTACGTGTGGGACAAGGCAGGCAGTATCGAATTCGTCACACCCGGGCGCGGCACGGTCACTGCGGATTTCGTCATCGACGACAGCATGCTCGCCGAATTGCGCGAAGCCACTGCCAGTGGCGAAAAACATTTGCGCTGGTTCGAAAACGACGTGCACAACCGTGAGCGCGAGGTGGTCGCGCGGGTGCGCAAGCAGCTATACGTCAAGCGCAAACCGGCACGTTGAAAGAACGCCACGGATCGCTGCACCAGCCAGTATGTGCATCGTCCGCAGCGCGCCTTCGCGGCAAGCAACTGGCCGATGGCACGGCACATCCGCCGGCGTCGTGCTGTGTGGCACAGCCGCTTTGCGTCTTGGCGCGTGGTCGGCAAGAATCAGTCACCTTCTCTGCTGGCTGCCTTCATGCTCCTGCGCAACTTAGCTTCCGCTTGCCTGCTCGCGTTGTTGTTGCCCGCTACCGCCAATGCGGCCTATCGCAGCCCGCAACAGATTCTGGATGCCTCGCCGGCCAGCGCATGGCGTGTGCTCGACCCGGACCGCACGCTGTACATGGAACTGGATGGCGGCCGGGTGATCATCGAACTTGCGCCGCAATTTGCGCCTGCACATGTGGGCAACATCCACACGCTGGCGCACGAGCGCTTCTGGGACGGGCTGACCCTCTATCGCTCGCAGGACAACTTCGTGGTGCAGTTCGGCGACCCGGATGGCGAAACGCCGGCCAAGGCCAAATCGCTGGGCTCGGCGAAAACGCATCTGCCGGCCGAGTTCGAACGCGCATCGCAGGGCCTGAATTTCCAGCGCCTGCCCGACAGCGACGGCTGGGCGCCGCAGGTCGGCTTTGTCGATGGCTTTCCGGTAGGGCGCGACAGCGCCACCGGCAAGACCTGGCTGGCGCATTGCTACGGCACGCTGGGCGCCGGCCGCAACAACGACGAAGACAGCAGCATCGGCGCCGAGTTGTACGTGGTTACCGGTCAATCGCCGCGCCAGCTGGACCGTAACATCACCGTGGTCGGCCGCGTGGTCAAAGGCATGGAATTATTGAGCGTGACGCCACGCGGACCGGACCCGATGGGTTTCTACGAAGACCCTGCGCAACGCGCACCGGTCCGCGCCATTCGCCTGGCCAGCGAAGTGCCGCTGCCCGAGCGCACGCCATTGCAGCTATTGCGCACCGACAGCCAGACCTTCCGCGATGTGGCCGAAGCGCGCCGCAATCGCAAGGACGATTTCTACAAGCGCCCGGCCGGGCATATCGATCTGTGCAATGTGCCGTTGCCGGTGCGTACGCCGCCAGCGAGCTGAATTGAGATTCGGTAATTGTCAAAGCAACGTCGGCCCCGACATTGTCGACTCTGCACGCTTGCTCAGCGGGCGCGCTGACTGAAAGCGACGCTGCCGAGGATCAGCACTGCGGCCACCAGCATGGTCCACGTCAACGGTTCGCCCAGCAGCGACCACGCCAGCAGTGCGCCGAACACCGGCACCAGATAGGTCACCGTGGATGCACGCGCCGGGCCGATACGCTGGATCAGGCGGTAATACATCAGGAACGCCAACCCGGTGCACACCACGCCGAGCGCGGTGGCGCAGGCCCACGCCACGGCCGGCACAGGCGTGGTCGGCCACTGCCACCACGCCAGCGGCGCCAGCAATAACGCGCTGCAACCCAATGTAGATGCCGCCGATGCAGCCGGTGGCAAATCGCCCATGTGGCGCTTCACCAGGTTGGAGCCGATGCCGTACAGCAGCGACGCGGAGGCGCCAGCCAGTGCCGCAGGCCCAACGCTCAGTCCGGCCGACTTGCCGGTAGCCAACACCAGCACGCCGACAAAGCCGATCAGCAACGCCAACGCGCGACGGGTGCCGATCTTCTCGCCGAAAAACAGAAACGCGATCAATGCGGTGAACAACACTGTCATCGCATTGCAGATCGCCCCCACCGCGGCCGGTGCATGTTGCGCGCCCCAGGCAAACAACAAAAACGGCAACGCGGAATTGAGCACGCCGATCGCCGCCAGCATCGGCCAGCGATGCAAGGGGAAACGCTCGCGCGCCAGCCACAGCAACGGCAACAGCACCAATGCACCGAGCGCCAATCGGATTTCCACCAGCACCACGGTGCCGAACTTGGGTGCGGCCACGCGCATGAACAGGAACGAGCAACCCCAGACGATGCCGAGAAATCCAAGCTCCAGCGGGGTGCGCCATTCGCGTGTTGCCGCACCCGGCTGCGTCGACGGTTGTGCCCTCATGGATGTGCCTCCGGGCGCTGCCGTGATGTGCTGAAAACGCAGGAAACAACACCGGGCAAGCAAACGGACATGGCACGATCATCGCGAAGGGGTCATGCAGCATCGGCTGCAACTACAGGCGCGACAAGCGCGTAGTCTCCAGGTGAGCAGCACATCTCACTTATGCCTCGATGAATCTGCGCCCCACCCTGTGACCTGCGCTGTGCGTGTGTGTCGCCGCCACGCGCCATCAGAACTTCGCGCATGCCGCCGAAGAATTGCATCTCACCGCGAGTGCGGTCAGCCACCACGTGCGCAAGCTCGGAGCAGTACCTGGCGCGACCTTGTTCCAGCGCTTGCCGCGCGAGGTCAAGCTCACCGCCGAGGGCCGTCAACTGGCCGACGCCGCCAGTGCCGCGCTGGCCGAGATCGCCGCGGTGGCCGGCAACCTGCATCCACGCCAAGACGCCATCGCGCTGCGCGTGACCACACTGCGTTCGCTATCGTATTGCTGGCTGTTGCTGCGGCAGCCGCGACTGCCGCGACTGCCGCGTTTCTGTCGCGCGCAGCCGCAGATCCGCATTGACCTGCAATCGGACGCGGCGTTTTCGCGCTTCGAAGAAGGTGGCCCGGACTTGGGCATTCGTACGTTGAGGAGTGATCCATGCAACTGACGTTTGGTGACGCTGAGGGTCTGGGTAAGCGCAAGCAGACCCGCCGCGAAAT
>NZ_MDEJ01000101.1 GCF_002940065.1 Xanthomonas populi | reverse complement strand
GATCATGTCTGTCGTTCTCCGCTGGCAGGGCGTCAAGTCAATGATGGCAGATTGCTGGGGTTTTTAGAGGCTCCTAAAAGTTCTCGGCCATGCCCTCCAACTCCCTACCCATCCCCGCGCTCTCAATCAGCAACCTGCATGTCGCCTATCGCGGCCGCGCCGTGCTGCAGGGCCTGGATCTGCAGGTCGCACCCGGTAGCGTCTACGCCCTGCTGGGTGGCAATGGCGCCGGTAAATCCTCCACGCTTTCCACCTTGCTCGGCTTCGTCAAAACTACCTCCGGTAGTCTGCAGATCGATGGCATCGACCCGGTCGCCAACCCGGGCGCCGCGCGTGCGCGGCTTGCGTATCTGCCGGAAAACGTCGCGCTTTATGAGCACCTGAGCGCGCTGGAAAATGCCGACTATCTGCTCGCGCTGGCCGGCCAACGCCGCAGCCAGACCGAGATCGGCCAGGCGTTCGCCGCTGCCGGTCTGCAGGGCGAGGCCTGGAGCCAGCGACTGGCGGGATTTTCCAAAGGCATGCGCCAGAAGGTGGCGATCGCGGTCGCCAGCTTGCGCCAGGTGCCGGTGTTGCTGCTGGACGAGCCCACCTCCGGTCTGGATCCACGCGCCATCGCCGACTTCAACCGGCTGGTCAGCAGCGTGCGTGCGCGCGGTGGTGCGGTGCTGATGGTCACCCACGACCTACTCGGCGCAGTGGATGTGGCTGACCGGATCGGGTTTCTGGAACACGGACGCATCGCCGATGAAATCGGCGCCGGCGACAGCGGCTTCGATGTGCGTACCTTGCATGCGCGCTTCGCGCGTGAGCAGGATCAGGCTGCATGAGCGTTGCCGCATGAGTCCCGTGCTGTTGGTCGCGCGCGAAGAGTTGCGCTTCATGGCGCGCAATCGCTCCGCCGCCATCGGTGTGGTGCTGCTGATGCTGCTCACGCTGGTGGCGGCGTTGACCGCTGCGCATCATCAGCGCGAAGTGACCGCGTTCCGCGCGCGCCAGCAACTGGCCGCCCAGCAGGCCTTCGAAGCGCAACCGGACCGCCATCCGCATCGGGTGGTGCATTACGGCCATTTCATTTATCGCCCGCTGCCGGCCTTGGCCGCGTTCGATGCCGGCGTGGACGCGTTCACCGGCAACAGCATGTTTCTGGAGGGCCATCGCCAGAACACCGCCAACTTCGGCGATGTGCGTCAGAGCTCGCTGCTGGTGCGCTTCGGTCAACTGACGCCTGCGTTCGTGTTGCAGGTGCTGGCACCGCTGATGCTTGTCTTCCTCGGCTATGGCGCAGTGGCGCGCGAGCAGGAAACCGGCACCTTGCGTGCGCTGTTGTTGCAGGGCGCGACGCGTCGGCAATTATTCGGCGGCAAATATCTCGCGCTCGCGGCGGTGGCCGCTGCCTGTCTGTTGCCGGCATTGGTGGGCCTGGTGCCCATCGCCGTGTTGCAGAGCCAAGCGCTGCTGGTTGCGCTGCTGGTGCTGGCGTACGCGATCTATTTGCTGGTGTGGTGCGCGCTGGTGCTGTCGGTGTCGATGCTGTGCCGGCGTGGCCGCGATGCGTTGCTGGTGTCGTTGGCGGTCTGGGTGTGGCTGGCATTGCTGGTGCCGCGCGTGGCACCGGATGTAGCAAGTGCGGCGTATCGCCTGCCGACGCGGCTGGAAACCGATGTGGCGATCCAGCGCGATCTGCGCACGCTCGGCGACAGCCACAATCCCGACGACCCGAACTTTGCGCAGTTCAAGCAGCAAACGCTCGATCGCTATGGCGTACAACGGGTGGAAGACCTGCCAGTGAACTACAAAGGCCTGCTTGCGCTGGAAGGCGAGCGGCTGACCTCCAGCCTGTTCGAACGCTACGCTGCGCGCGATTCGCGCATCCAGCAGGAACAGAACCTGCTGGTGCGCAGCTTCGCCTTGCTGAGCCCCACGGTGGCGCTGCGCGAGTTGTCGATGACGCTGACAGAAACCGATCTGCGCGCACACGAGCAATTCCTTGCACAGGCCGAACGCTATCGCTACACGCTGGTACAGCAGCTCAACCAACTGCAGGCCGATGCGGTGAGCATGGCCGACGACACCGCACAGGATGCCGGTGCCGACCAGCGCAAGCGCATCTCCTCCGAGCATTGGCACCAGATTCCGGTGTTCGCGTTCCAGCCACCGGCCACGACGGAGGTGGTGCGCGGCGCAAGCACAGCGCTTGGCCTGGTCGGTGCCTGGTTGCTGGCCGCACTGTGCATGCTGATCGCAGCGGGCCGACGTGTGGGAGTGGCGCGCTGATGGTGCTGTGGAATTACGAACTGCTGCTATTGCTGCGCGCACGCGCTGCGGTGGCCGGATTGGTGTTGCTCGCCTTGTTGACCGTGTGCAGCCTGATCTCTGGCCAGCGCATCATCGACGCGCAGCGCGACAACATCGCAGGCATTGCAGCGCTTCAGCAGGAAGACATCGCGGCGGTGGAGGACTATGTGGCGCGCTCCAACGACGCTGGCAGCGCGGCCTACTATAGCTTCCACCCGACCTGGGACGTTCCCTCGCCATTGGCATTCGCAGCGGTGGGCATGCGCGATGTCTCGCCGTACATCCTGCGTGTACGCGCGCTGGGCCTGGAGGCGCAGATCCACGATGGCGACAGCTACAACCCCGAGCTCGCACTGGCCGGACGCTTCGACTACGCCTTCGTGCTGGTGTTTCTGCTGCCGTTGTTCGTGATCGCGCTGCTGTTCGATCTGCGCTCCGGCGAACGCGAGGCGGGGCGCGCACGCATGCTGGCCGCGCTGCCTGGCGCGGGGACCGCGTTGTTGATGCGACGCGTGGCGGTGCGTGCCGCTGCGGTGCTGGTGTGCCTTGGGCTACCGTTTGTCATTGCCGCAACCCTCAATGCCGTGCCGCTGCTGCAACAACTTGCCGTGCTGGCTCTGACCTGCGCCTATCTGCTGTTCTGGGTTCTGCTGGCGGTGCTGGTCGGGCGCATCCACTGGCGCCCTGCGGCGCATGCCACCGCCTTGGCAACCTGCTGGGTGGTGCTGGCACTGGTCGCGCCGGCGGTGGCGCATGTGGCGATCAATCAGGCAGTGCCGGTCAATCAAGGCAGCGAGATCGCGCGGCTGCAGCGCGAGGCGGTCAACCATGCCTGGGATATTCCGCGCCAGGACACCATGCGGGCCTTCTACGCGCAGAACCCGCAGTGGGCGGACTCGGCGCCGCTGACCAGCGCGTTCCATTACAAGTGGTATTTCGATTTCCACGAAAACGGCGATCAACAGGTGGCCCCGCAGGTCGCAGCGTATCGCCAAGGTTTGCAGCGACGCGAAGCGCTGGCGCAGCGCGTGGCCAGCATATTGCCGCCGGTTGCATTGCAGGCCGCGTTGACGCGCCTGGCTGGCACCGATCTGCAAGCGCAGTTGGCCTATCAGGATCGTATCCGCGCCTATCACCAGGCGCTGCGCACGTTCTATTACGGCTATCTGTTTCGCGACCGGCCATTTACGCGCGAGGACTTCGGGCGCGCGCCACGTTTCGATGCAAGGGCCGATCCCGCGTCATAGCGGTAATTGCGTTTCACCCATCACCTTCGTTCTTTCACTTGCGACCTGGGCATTTCGTGCCTGGGTGCTTCAGGAGTCCTGCCCGATGTCCGTGTTCATGCCGCGCCGCCTGCTGTCTCACACGCTGCCCTTGCTCAGTGTGCTGAGCTGCGCAGGCCTCAGTCCATGTGCCGATGCCGCCGAGCCGCAGGCACGCGATCTGGATACGGTGCAGGTGCGCAGCCAGTACACGCCATACCACGCGTTGAGCGTGACCGGCGCCACCAAGACCGATGCGCCGTTGCGCGATCTGCCGATCAGTGCGCGCGTGCTGGATCAGACCTTGCTGGAAGATGCCGGCGTCACCGATCTGGCCGGCGCGCTGGAGATGGCCAGCGGTATCACTAAGGCCAACAACCTGGGCGGTCTGTGGGATAGCTACTCGATGCGCGGTTTCACCGGCGACCCGAATTTCAGCTCCGATTACATGGTCAACGGCTTCAATGCCAGCCGCGGTTACAACGGCCTGCGCGATGCGGCCAATACGCAGAGCATCGAGGTGATCAAAGGCCCGGCCTCGGCGTTGTACGGACGTGTCGAGCCGGGTGGGGCAGTCAATATCGTCACCAAAAAGCCCTTGTTTCAGCAGCAGCACAGCGTGGATCTGTCCGCAGGGCGCTTCGATAGTTACCGCGCTGCTGTCGATAGCACCGGCCCGCTGGGCGAGAACCTGGCCTATCGCTTGAATGCGATGCACAAGGATCAGCACAGCTTCCGTGACACCGTCGATAGCGACAACACGCTGCTGGCGCCATCGCTGCTGTGGATGCTCACGCCCGATACCACGGTGTCGTATGAGCTGGAATTTGTGCGCATTCATGCGCCGTTCGATCGTGGCATCACCGCCATTGATGGCGATGCCAATCGCCTGCCGGCCTCACGTTTTCTAGGTGAACCACGCGATGGCGATATCGATCTGCATTCCACCGGGCAGCAGGTGTTTGTGGTGCATGGGTTGAATCAGATCTGGTCGCTGCAGGGCGGGGCGACTTATCGCGACAGCGGCATGCGTGGTTTTTCCACCGAGCCGTGAACGCTGCAGGCCGACGACCGCACGCTGCGCCGCGAGCGCCGCTACCGCGATTACCAGGGCCGCGATATCGCCGCGCGCGCCGAACTGCTCGGCACCTTGCAGGCGGGCAGCGTCACCCACAATGTGCTGTTTGGCGTCGATGGCAATCGCTTCGACGACAGCCGCTTTCAGCAGCGCGCACGCTCTGCGGCCACGCCATACAGCATCGACGTACTCGCGCCGCAGTACGGCGTTGCCCAGCTGGGGCGGCTGGACACGATCACCGATACCGAGGAGCGTCAGCAGGTGTGGGGTGTCTACGCGCAGGACCAGATCGATCTTGGCGCGCGCTGGAAGGCATTGCTTGGCCTGCGCTACGACCATTATCAGCAGGATCTCAACAACCAATTGCGCGGCACAACGCAGCGTGCCTCCGATGGCGTGGTCAGCCCGCGTGCGGGCGTGATTTTCCACCTCGACGATGCGCTGTCGCTGTATGCGAGTGCGGCGGCGGGTTTTCGTCCCAACAGCGGCGTGGGCGCGGACGAGCAGAGTTTCGCGCCGGGAAAAAGCCGTTCGCTGGAAACCGGATTGAAATACGTGCAGCCCGGCGATGGTCTGGAAGCGACGCTGGCCGCGTTCCGCATCGACAAGAAAAACGTACTGAGTCTGGATCCGGCCGACACCAGTTTCTCGCTGCCGGTGGGCGAGATGCGCAGTCAGGGCGTGGAGCTGGATCTGCTAGGGCGGCTGACTCCGCGCCTGGCCGCATCGGTGGGCCTGGCCTATACCGATTCGCAAGTCACGCGCAGCAGCGCGGCCGCAGCTGGTACGGGTCTGGCCGAGGGGCGACGCTTTCCGAACGTGCCGCGCTTCAGCGGCAACGCCTTCGTCAACTACGAGCAGCCGTTGACCGGCAAGCGCAGCGCGGCGGTGGGCCTTGGCGTGTCGCACACCGGTGAGCGGTTGGGGTCGGTAGATAGCAATACCGATTTTGTGCTGCCTGCGTACACCGTGTGGCGGCTGGTCGGCCACTACGATCTGAGCGAGCGCCTGCGCCTGTACGTCAAGGTCGAAAACCTCACCGACCGCCGCTACGCCGCGTTCTCTTACAGCGAGCAGTGGGTGTATCCCGGCGCGCCGCGCAGCTGGACGGTGGGTGTGCGGTTGCGGTTTTGATCGGCGGTCGACTGTCATCGAGGCCGCCGATCGAACTCTGATCAAGCGTGGTCGATGGACCACGCGAACGCTGGTCGGGCGGATGCGAACGACGCCCTGCAATCGGACTGGCAGCAATCGCGCTGGGCGCGTGCGGTAGGCTTGTTTCAGCCAGCGCCCGTACTCGCGCAGCGCGTGCAGCGGCACCGTGATTGATTGATGGCTCTAGCTGCGACGCGTGGAAGGACGCTTGCTGCGCTTCTTGCCAGGCGCGACAGGTGCGGCGTCATCGCTGGCCAACGCACCGCCGCTGTGCAGCTGTTCCAGCCATGACAGCGCATCGACATAGCCAAGGAAGTGCTGCAGATAACCGGGTGAGCATTCGCGCATCAGGCTGATGCAGCGATGCACCAGCACGCTGGAATTGAGCGGGCCGGCATCCTTGGGTGCCTCCTGCAGCGATTGCCGCACCTGGCTGGCGGTGCGCACCGTGGTCCAGGTGCGACGGAAATCCTCCAGTGCCGGCAACTCTGGGAATAGCGTGGCATCGGCGGAGGCGGTCTTTCTGCTGTCCACTTCCAGCAGGGCAGCGTGGCCTGCCATCTGGTCTGCCAACGCGCCAAGCGCGCTGCGTTGCAACGCACTTGGAACAGCATCGCTAGCTGCACGACGGCGCGATGCTTGCCTGACTGTCGCCGCATACGCATCGACCAAAGTGCCCAGCTTTTCTTCCAGCACCTCGCGCACCGTACCCGCCTGCGTGCCGGCACGCGCGGCCAGCGTTTCCATCAGATGGAAACGCACCGGATCCAGCCGGTCGGCGCCCTGGCTGCGCCAGCGCTGCAGACGCGCGCGTGCGGATGCAGGCTGCGGGCTCATCGCGTGGTTGCGGCCGGCGTTGGCTGTGACGTGGCGGAAGCGTGCGAGGAGGAAGGCCGCGCAATCGGTGCGATCTCCACACGCCGGTTTTTTGCGCGGCGCGTTTCATCGGCATTGGAATCCACCGGCTGTTGCGCGCCGAAGGCCGCAGCGAATACCGATGCCGCCGGCACGCCTTCGGCGATCAATGCACGCGTTACGGTAAGTGCGCGTTGTGCAGACAGTTCCCAGTTGTCGGCGTAGCGACGGTTGCCGCCCAGCACCGGGCGGTCGTCGGTAAAACCGCTGACCATCAGGATCTCTTCGCGCGAGGCGAGGTACTCGGCCAACGGACCTGTGAGTGTCTTCAACACTTCGCGGCCTTCCGGCTGTAACTGATCGGAATTGAATGCGAACAACACATTGCCGCGGATGCCAATACGTCCATCGACCAGGGTCACGCGGCCGGCGGCCAATGGTGCAGCCAGGGCTTGTTCCAACGTCTTACGACGCTGCGCTTCGACCTGACGTTGCTTGACCTCTTCATCCAGGCGGCTGGAGAGCTGCAATTGCACGCCGACCACCCCGACCAGGATCAGCACGAATGCACCCAGCAATACCGACATCAGGTCGCCGAAGGCGGCCCAGATCGGTGTGCCCGGGTCGCCGTCGAAATCGATCTCATCGCTCATGCCGCTGTGGCCTGGGTGGCAGTGGCGTCGCCGGCATCGCCGCGACCGCGATCGAGCTGACGCAGTTCTTCGATGATCTGCTTTTGCGAGAGCATGCTGAGGTCGACCACTTCGCGCGCCTGCGCCACGTAGTACGCCAATTGATCGTCGCTGCGGGCGAGCGAGGCATCCAATGCGCTGGCAACGTGTTGCAATCGCTCGTTGAGCTCACTGGTACTGCCACTGAACAACTGCACCGCCATGCCGAAGGCTTCGCCCAGGCTGGCCACTTCTACGGCGCTGCCGCTGACGTGCGCGGCCACTGCGCCGAGCTTGCCGGTCTCGTTGCCGATCTGTTCGGTGAGTTGGGTGCCCACGCGTTGCAGCAGATCGGCCGAGGTGGTGACCAGCGCATCCACCGCTTCGCGTTGTTCGGTGGAGGCGTGATTGACCGCGTTGAGTAAGGTGTCCAGCGTGGCGAGCAGCTTGCTGCGTTCTTCCAACATGGCTGTGTCGCGCACCATGCTCTCGGACAGGTTCTGGCGCAGCTCGGCCACCACATCGGCTGCGGCCTTGGGCGCTTCGGAGGCGATCTGCATCAGGCGCGCCACTTCGGTAATCGTTGCGCTGGCCTGGGCCTGCGCCTGCGTGGACAGCTCGCTGGCGGTGCTGGCCAGGGTGTCGCAGATCGTCTGCTGTTGCTGGGTGATGCGCTCGCCGGTGCGTTCCCACTGCGTGCTCAGGTCCGCGCTCATCGCGGTGAAGCGTTCGCTCCATAGCGCCAGGCGCTGCGTATCGCGGGTCTCCAATGCGGCCTGCAAGTCGGTGTGCGATTGCTGCAAGGTACCGACCAAGGCGGCGGCATGCGCATCGAAGCTGGCGGTTGCGGCGGCGAGTGCGCGCTGGTGCTGGCTCGCCAATGCGGAGCTGGCGTCTTGTTGTTGCGCCAGGGCGTCGTTCCATGCACTTGCCGTGTCGCTGCTGGACTGTTCCATACGCTTGGACACCGCATCCACCAGCGTGCTGGAGCGCGCGTCGAAGGTGCTGGCGAACTGCGTGAGCGTGGTCTGCAACTCTTGCGTGAGCGCGTGATTCGAACGCTGCTGTTCCGCCACTGCCGAGGTCCAGGTCGCTGCCGCTGCGGCGGTGCTGGTTTCGAAGCCGCTGCTCAGGCCATCGAGTTGCTGCTGCACGGCCTGGTGCACGCCGTCCTGCAATGCAGTGGTCTGTTGCGCCAGTTGTTCAAGCGTGGCGTGCAACTGCGTGCTCAACGCTGCGCTTGTGCGTTGCTGCTCGGCCAGCACCGCTGCCCAGTTGTCGGCAGTAACGGCGTTGCTATGTGCAAAGCCATCGGTGAGTGCGTTCAACTGCTGCTGCACCGCGTGGGTCACGCCGTCCTGCACCGCGATGCTGCGCTGATCTATCTGTTCCAACGTGTGCTGCAACTGCTCGGTGAGCTTGTGCTGCGCGCGTTCCTGCGCAGCCAATGCAGTTTGCCAATGATCGGCTGCGCTCTGCGCACCGGCCTGGAAGCCTGCGTTGATGCCGTGCAATTGCTGCTGCACGGCCGCGCTCACGCCATGCTGCAATGCAGTGGTCTGCTGGGCGATCTGCTCCAGCGTGGTCTGCAGCTGCGCATCCAGCGCTTGCTGAGCGCGTTCCTGCGCGGCGAGGGCCGTGGTCCAGTGCGCGGCCGCTGCGCTGGCGCTGTGCTGGAAGCCGTTGGTGATGCCATCCAGTTGCTGTTGTACGGCCTGCGTGACGCGCTCATGCAATGCGGCGGTGTCGCGCGCGATGCTGGCCATGGTGGCTTCCATCGCCGGCTGCAAGGCCGCGCCCACCGCGCGTGCGCTCTCTGCCACGCCTGTCTGTAGCGATTGCTCCATCGACGTAGCCAGGCGCGCATATGCCGCTTCGCTTTTGGCGTGGAACTCGGCCTGCTGTGCGGAAAGACGTTCATCGGCAGCGATGCTTTGCTGCTCGATGCTGCTCATCAATGTTTGCAGACGATCGATCAACGCAGGCATCAACGCGCTTTGCTGCTGCTGCAACTTGAACACTTCGCTACGCTGATGCGCTTCCGAATGCGGATGCAGTTCGGAGGCGATCTTCAGATCCAGCCGCTGCACCGCCTGCAGCCGCTCGCGCCGGCATAGCGCCGACAACAGCCCCAGCATCGCGGAGGTGGCGACGCCGGCGATCGAGGTGCCGAACGCAAATGCCAGGCCTTCCACCGGTGCCGCCAGCGAGCCGCGAATCGCCTGCAGGTCGGTTGCGCTCTGCAATGCGAAGCCGGTGCCCTTGAGCGTGGCCATCATGCCGAGCAGGGTGCCGAGCATGCCCAGTAACACCAGCAGGCCGACCAGATACGGCGTCATCACCGGCGCCGACAACGCCACGCGCTCACCCTTGATGCGCAGGCGCACCGCATTGCGCAGGCTTGGATGCAGACGCTCCAGCCACTCGTTCAACGCTGACGGTGCGGTGGTCAACGCTGCAACAGCATCGTCCAGCGTCGCGCTGGCCTGGCGATAGCGGTACAGCTCCAGTGCGCCGGCCACATAACAGGCGCCGATCACCGCCGCGATGCAGGCGCCCAGCGGATTGGAGCCGAGATAACCGATGCCGACCCAGCAAACCGCCAACAGGCCGACGAGAAACACACACAGGTGTAAGAGAGTTCTGAACATGAGGTCCCAGTTAGCGGGTACGAAGCGCTGCAAGCAGGCCTTCGATCGGGTGAAAACGAACATCCAGCTCGGCGAGCAACACGCTCTGCATGTCTTTGCGAAATACATCCAGCCAGCCATCTGAGACCGCGCGTGGCGTGGTATCGCTATCGCTTGACGAATGCGGTGTTTGCGCCGCATCGCGCAGACGCTCGAAGTGCGTACCGAGCAGGCTCGTCACGGTGTTCAACAAGCTTTGCTCGCGCGGGCTCAGGGTGAGTTCCATTGCCGCATCCACTTCGGCCAGCCGCGCCATTTCGCTGGACCTCAGCGCCAGCATGTCGCGCAGACGGCCACGCAGATCGCCGGTGGCGGTGCGCATCGCGCGTTGCATGGCGAGGTAATGCTGCCGGAAGGGTGCGTAGTCGGGCATTGGGGCAGGCGCCTCAAGATCGGCGGCGTTGCGCGCATCGCTACGCAAGCGCACGACCAGCGCATCCAGATCGGCCACGCTGCTGGTCGCCAACCTGGCGCGCACGCGTGCACAGGCCTCGGCATCGGCAGGACGCGGCTCGGTGGAATCGTCGGTATCGGGCAGCTTGCCATCCAGCGCCTTGGACACCGCGACCGCGCGCGTCCAGTCGATCCACTGGCTCAGCCGATCGGCGAGCGCGTGGTTGGACTGGGCAACGTGGGCGTCGCTGAGGCGAGCAAGCAGGCGAATGAACGCCGGGCCCGAGAGGGGCGCCCGTTGAGAAACCTTCGCCATTCTTCCGGTCAAAGAACACGCATTTTACATGGGAATGTGCGCCATTCGGCGCTTTGCCGGGCAGCTGCGGCCCTGCCGGCAGGGCCGCAGCTGCCCGCATTCAGCCGGCCTGGTGTGGATGCGCGCGCGCCAGTTGCGGCCCAAGTTGCGGCCCAAGTTGCTGCCCAAGTTGCTGCCCAAGCTGCGCCGGTTGCCCGACTGCCTGCAGCAGGGCTTGCAGGACGCGGCGTGAGTGCACCGCGGGCGTGGCATCCCGCGTGGTCGCTGCATCGGGTTGCGTACGGTGTGCATGCACGCGCCGGCATGCAACGCAGCGCCAGGTTTGCGCTGGCCCATACGCCAGCACACGACATAGCGAGCCTGATCGAACGCAGTCACGTGGGTTTGCGCGCGCTCAAACCACTTCAGCTTCAAATCCGCTGTCTCAAGGTTGACACTGTCTTGTAAGGTGAGCGCGTGTAGGCTGCGGGCCGGGACGACTCCCCAACGAGGTGACCGCAATGGATCGCTCCGACATGCAAGTGTCCGATCTCATGCTCCTGGAGTTGCAAGGATTCCACGATGCCTATGGGAGTGGACCGGACTTCTGGGACGCGTATCAACGCATCATGACCATTGCCGCGCAAGCCGGCGGCGACGTGATCAAACTGGCAAATGAAATGGCTTCCCTGGCGCAAGGGCTTGGTGCGACAAAGCACGCGCAGCTGCTGTAACTGCAGATGGCGCTGCATGCCGGCAACGCCGGTCTGCCTGCCAGGCGCCGCCCATTGTCGAAGGTGACGATGACTGGCGCTGTACTTATAGCTGGCTGCGGTCTCTGCACGCAGCGCGCTCTCCATGACCCAACTTCAGCAGCGACAGCCACACCGCAGGCGTGCCTGCCACTGCGATGCGCAGCTTACTCGGCGTCGCTTGTTTCGGTTGTCTCTGTCTCTGTCGCTTCAGTTGCGTCGGTTGTTTTGACGGCCGGCTTTGCGGCTACGGCGGCAGCCGGTGCAGCGTCGGGCTCGCTGCGCTTCTTGTCACGCCGCAACGGCGTGTCGCCCAGGCGCTCGATCGCGCCACCGGACTGCTGAAACGCTTCCAGATCAGCAGCCAGGCGTTGTTCGGACAAGCGCGGCTTGCCTGGCTGATTGCTCACGGTCATCGACTGGCGGCGGGAATTATTCATCGCGAATCCTCATGCGTTGTAGAGCGTCAAGGGAATGCCCCGACGGCGCTGATCGTCGTAGGTGGCACGCACGTCGCGGCAATACGGGCCGGACATGACGAAACGGCGGCAGATGGCCGGCCGTGTGTCGTAGATCGAGCAACACATGCGCGCAGCGTCGATGGCCACGCACCAGCCCTCCTCGTCACGCGCCATCACGTGCCAGCCTTGCGGCGTCACGCTGGTCAGATGGTTCGGGATGCGGTCGGTTGGGTCGACCATGACGGTGAGCCTGCAACAGACGGCGTCGCAGCGTTCGCAGAGATTATTGATGGAGAAGGCCAAATAGAGTGAAGGCGACACTGTGCTCCGGCCGCCTCTGCACCATACACGCTGGGCATGCCGGGGTGTGAACCGCACCCCGGTATTCGCTTTGCATTGTTGGCGGTTGCGCTGCTGCGCACGCGATGCAGGCGCGGGTGCAGCGATCTTGTTTAATGCGTTGCCTTTGTCGCCTCAATGCGAAGACCAGGTTCACTTACGTCATCGATGTGGCGCCTTAAGGAAGGTCTGAACAACTCCCAAGACCCAAAAATCTCAGCATCGAGAGCGCCAGTAACGCGCAACTTGGGGGTGCAAGACGAGATTTTGCGCGTGTCTGGCGGCGTCAGCTGCCGCCGGACAGCCTGATGCCTTGGCCGACAATCACTGCCGGCGCACCATCCACCGATTGGAGAGCGCAAACAACGTGAACACTTGCGAAGCATTCTTCGCCAAGCCGCGATAGCGTACTTTGGTGTCGCCCGATTGCTGCTTGATCACCCGGAACGGGTGTTCCACCTTCGCGCGCACGCTGGCTCTGACGTGCTCCCAACGTTGCTCCTGACGACGGAGACGCTTGTTGCCGATGGCTTGAATCGTCGAGCGTTTGGCAGCAATGAAGAACGCGGCTGCGCAGGCCTGCAGTGCTTTGCGTTTTTCCGCACCGGTGTCGCCGCTGTGGCCAAACACGCTGTCTTCGGTGCCATGCAGCAACGCGTGCGTCACCGCGACGTCAGCGACATTGGCCGCCGTGCAGATGACGTGGTGCACCAGCCCGGAACACGCATCTACCCCAATGTGCGCTTTCATGCAGAAATATCACTGATTGCCCTTCTTGGTCTGATGCATCTCAGGGTCGCGCGCCCTACCGGCATTCTTCGTCGAGCTGGGCGCGGCAATGATCGTCGCATCGACACTCGTGCCGGTGCGCAGGCGCTGGCCCTTGTGCGCCCAATGCGCGTTGACTGCCACCAACATCTGCCTAGCGAGGTCATGGGTTGGTCGCAACCGCGTGCCCTTGGCGGTGTGCGTTACCGGTGCCCATCGGCACGACTTCGGTCGTGTTTGAGGCGTTGGTTGATGCCTTGCCTCCACTCTCTCCGGAAAACCAGGGCGCCGGCGACGTTGGCCAGGCAAACTGCATGCCGGCAACGCCGACGATATCGAACGTTGTCGCACCTTCCGCAAGCAGCGGGGCATCATTGCGCCGATTGCACGCAAGGGCATCGACCGCAACGACCGTCTGGGCCGTCATCGCTGGGTCGTCGAGCGTATGCATGCCTGGTTCGCAGGCATGGGCAAACTACTCATCCGCTTTGAACGCCGCATCGATCTCCACTTGGCGTTGCTCTGGCTTGCATGCTCCATCATCGGCTTACGGCTTCTTGCTTGGTTTTGTTAACGGCTCTTAAGCGGAGCAGCCTTTCGATACACGGGAGATCGGGTCTTGGAAATCTTCACCGCCCTTGGCCGCGCAGGCCTTGGACGGTGATCGGTGAACATTGTAGGTGTTAGCAGGCAACGAGGTCAGGACCGACTTCCTCTTCCCCCGATGCACATAGCTCACTTCGCGCACGTCCCAGTGGGTGGGAAGGTCTGGATTGCGTTTTCTGGCCTGCGGGCAGACACGCATCCGCCGTAAACGATCGTCATCGTCATAGCGCACGATTTCCTCGGCCACCAAGCCCTTGCGCGCCGGTGTCAGCCAGTGGCGCGCAGTGCCATTGCTGGAGAGAGACCACAGCAGATCAGGGCTCCAGACCCCTTGTCGAACAAGGTGACGGAACCGTCTGGAATCTTCTGCAAGAACGTCTCGGTTACACGTATCTCACTGCGACGGTATGGGCTGAGCTGGGAATCGAGCAAGACGCGCAAGCGCACGTTCATCAGCGCAACTAGTCGACGCATGGGAAACGGCGTCTGACGCTCTGTGCTGGTGTTGCCGGAGCCAACGTGTTCGCGCAGTTCTTCGGTGTCCGGTGTCCGTAGTAGCCCGCCATCCGCGGCAAACACCTGTAATCCCTGCCAGTGGTCGCCGTGGTAGCGCTCGCAGCCCCCACTGCGCCCCTGTCGCTGCGAACAAGTGTTTGACCGGACCAGCGCCCAGCCGGGCACGTGCCTGACTAAGACCACTGCGCGCCAGCAAATCTTACGAGGCCAGCCCCTGCGCGCAGATAGTCAGGCTGCGTGCGACCTCGTGCACTGGCTCGTCGCGGAACAACGCCATGCCCAGCACAAGCCACAACACCTGATCACTGGGAAGACGCGGCCGTCGGATGCTGGCCTGAGACGACAGTTCCAGTGCGCTGGCCACCCACTCCACCAGAATATTCTGGGTAAAGGTGCTCAGATCGGAGAAGTTGAACAGGTCGCCAGGCTCTAATAGCTGCTGTTGAAAAGGCACAAAAAAATCCGATGCCAGAGGTCTGGTATCGGATTTTCGGTGACTCAACTGTTTAAAGGAGCCTCTAAAAACCCCAGCAATCTGCCATCATTGACTTGACGCCCTGCCAGCGGAGAACGACAGACATGATC
>NZ_MDEJ01000100.1 GCF_002940065.1 Xanthomonas populi | reverse complement strand
ATCATGTCTGTCGTTCTCCGCTGGCAGGGCGTCAAGTCAATGATGGCAGATTGCTGGGGTTTTTAGAGGCTCCTTTAAGTATTTTCCGGTACCCGATGAATCTTTAGACTTCCCCTGCAGCTGAGGCAAGCCGCACCTGCTCTCGGTGCGTTTACCCCCGCTCGGGGCTGGTCAATGGCCAACATGATCAACTACAAAAAAATTTGCAATGGAGTGGCGTCGGCCTGCTCGGCTTCTTCGGTCTGCGCCTGTCTCTGGACCACCAGACGCAGCAGCGCATGGCCGCCTACAACCAAGTGGTGCAGATGCCGCAACGCACCGCGCACATGACGATCACCCTGCCCTGAGTACGTCGCTATGGATATGCCGACGCTGGCCGTCGCCTTCGCTGGTTTGGCGCAGCCCTCGCAACACGCACGCCTGATCCAACTGCGCGCCCCGGTCGAGGGGCTGGTGGTGGAACGCTTCCACGGGCAGGAGGCGGTGTGCGGCGCCACCGTGCTGCAGATCCAGTGCCTGGCCACCTCGGCGTTTCTCGATGCCGAGGCGCTGCTGGAGCAGCCGCTGGACCTGCAGTTGCGCCAGGCCGACGGCGCGCAGCGCCACTGGCAAGGCCTGTGCACCGAGGTGGCGCAGCTGGGCGGCGACGGCGGCCTGGCCCGCTACCGGCTGACCCTGGAGCCGTGGACGGCGCTGCTGGCGCTGCGGCGCAACGCGCGGGTGTTCCAGGACCTGGACGCGCGCGCGATCTGCGAACGGATCTTCGCCGACTCCCCTCAGGCCGCGTTCCGCTTCGAGGTGCAGGCCACGTTGCCGGCGCACCCGATCACCACCCAATACCGCGAGAGCGACTTGGCGTTCGTCACCCGCCTGCTGGCCGAGGCCGGCCTGGCCTGGCGCTATGAGCACGCGCAGGACCAGAACGAGGACAGCGCGGCCACCGCAGCCACCCTGGTGATCTTCGATCCGCAGGCGCAGGCGCCGGACAGCGGCACGATCCGCTTCCACCGCAGCGCCATGGCCGAGGCCGACGATGCGATCGGCGCCTTCGGCGAGCGCCGCAGCGTGGTGCCCACCGCCAGCACCGTGGCCAGCTGGCACAGCGAGCAAGTGCGCGCGGTCTGCGCGCAGGCGCAGGCCGAAGCCGGCGGGCTGCCGCCGCTGGAGGTCTACGTGCAGCCGCGCGCCGGGCGCTTCGCCCAGCAGGCCACCGCGCAGGACCAGGCGCAGGCGCGGCTGGACGCGCTGCGCGTATCGCACACGCTGCACGCCGGTGCCGGCAGCGCCGCGTGCTGGCGGCCGGCGCGGCGTTCACCTTGAGCCAGCACGCGCAGCACGCAGGCCAGCGCTTCATTCCCGTGGCGATCGAGCACGTGGCGGTGAACAACCTGGGCCAGGGCATCGTCGCCTTACTGGACGCGCCGGACCTGGAGCACGGCAGCTACCGCACCCGCTTCCTGGCGGTGCCGGCGGCCACGCCGCTGCGTGCGCTGCCGCAGTACCGCCCGCGCCTGCACGGTCCGCAGAGCGCGCGCGTGGTTGGGGTGGCCGATGCGGCGGTGAGCCCCAGCCGCGACCATCAGGTGCGGATCCAGTTCCCGTGGCAGCGCGGTGCCCAGCCCACTCCGGGCGGGTTGACCGACAGCGCCAGCGCCGCGGCCGGCCACGCACCGGGCGACCAGAGCGCCGGCACCTGGGTGCCGGTGGCCGAATGGGTGGCCGGCCCGAACTGGGGCAGCCACTTCCTGCCGCGCATCGGCAGCGAGGTGCTGGTCGAGTTCCTGCATGGGGATCTCGACCAGCCGCGCATCACCGGCCAGCTGTACAACGGCCAGGTCGCCCCGCCCTTCGGCGGCGGCCTGGACGCGCACGCCAGCCACCCCGGCACGCTCAGCGGCCTGCACACCCAGTCCCACGACGGCAGCGGCACCCAGCAATGGCTGCTGGACGACACCGCCGGCCAGCTGCGCACGCGCCTGCACACCTCGCTGGCCGACACCCGGCTGGAACTGGGCTACCTGGTCCAGCACCGCGACACCGCCCGCGGCGCGCTGCGCGGGCAAGGCTTCGAGCTGGCCTCGCAGGGCTGGGGCAACGTGCATGCCGCGCACGGCCTGCTGCTGTCCAGCAGCGCCCGCCGCCAGGGCGCCTCAACCGCGCTGGACGTGGCCGAGGCGGTGGCCCAGCTGCAAGGCGCCGAGCGCACCGCCCAAGCGCTGCACACCACCCTGACCCAGCAACAGCTGCCCGGCCTGGACGCTAGCAGCGTCACCCAACTGCGCGAGGCGATCGACCCGCAGGCGCAGGGCAAATACGCTGGCGCGGTCGGCGGGCAACCGGCGACCAAGCCGGCCGACGGCCGCCGCGACGGCCAGGACCCGGTGGAACGGTTCGCCGATGCGCGCCTGCTCGGCGAGTCGCCGGACCACATCGCCTGGACCACCCCGGCCAGCGGCGTGGCCTATGCCGGGCAGACCCTGCAGTGGACCGTGCAGCAGGATGCGCAGCTGAGCGCCGGGCAGACGCTGTCGGCGGTGTCCGGCCAGCACACTGCCCTGTGCGCGCAGCGCGGGGCGCTCAAGCTGATCACCGCCGCCGGCCCGCTGAGCCTGCAGGCGCACACCGGCGCGCTGGAACTGCTGGCCGATCAGGCGGTGACGGTGACCGCCACCGACACCCGCATCGACGTGCTGGCCCAGCATAAGATTGCGCTGCAGGCCGGGCAGACCTGCATCACCCTGGAAGGCGACGACATCACCTTCGCCTGCCTGGGCGAGTTCAACGTCAGGGGCAGCCTGCATCTGTTCTTGGCGGCGGAGATGAACACCGTCGACATCCCGCCGCTGCCGGAAGGACGACTTCCATTGGAGACGCTGTCTCTGGAGCATCGCTATCACGACGATCAGGGCCTGGCCGGTGCCGACTACGTGGTCACCCTGGCCGATGGCGGCAAACGGCACGGCACGCTCGACGCGCAGGGACGCGCCGAGGTGGCCAATGTCCCCGGCGGCTCGGCCGAGCACGATCGGCCCACCATCTTCCCGGACCCGGAACCAACCATGGCTCCAATCAACATCGCACATGGCCGCCGAGAAACACCTGCGATGTCAGCTGCCATGCCTCAGTCCAGGTGCGCGCCTGGGTCACGCGACAAGCCAACGGCAATGCGCCAGAGCCCTTCAGACTGGCCGACTTCTCTAACGCGCCGTTGGGAGCGTGGCACGGCAACGACCGCCGATCGATCGCAAGCACTCGCTCGCTACCGGACTGACAGTTCTCCACGAATGATGTCTGCGCCCGCACTGAGGGCCTTGAGTTTGCCTCTTGCCACGTGTCGGGCGAGAGGCGCCATCCCGCAGTTGGTGGAAGGGTAGAGCTTGTCGGCATCGACAAACCGAAGCGCTTTGCGCAGCGTATCGGCCACCTCCTGCGGTGTTTCGATCGTATTGCTTGCCACGTCGATGGCTCCGACCATCACCTTCTTGCCGCGCACGAGTTCGATCAGATCGATCGGAACGTGCGAGTTGTGGCACTCCAGCGAGATGATGTCGATCGTGGATGTCTGCAGCTTGGGGAACGACTCTTCGTACTGACGCCACTCCGAACCCAGGGTCTGCTTCCAGTCGGTATTGGCCTTGATGCCGTAGCCATAGCAGATATGGACGGCGGTCTCGCACTTGAGCCCTTCGATCGCGCGTTCAAGGGTGGCAACACCCCAGTCGTTGACCTCGTCGAAGAAGACATTGAAGGCCGGCTCATCGAACTGGATGATATCCACGCCAGCAGCTTCGAGCTCCTTGGCTTCCTGATTCAATATCTTTGCGAATTCCCATGCCAGCTTTTCACGGCTTTTATAGTGCGCATCGTAGAGGGTATCGATCATCGTCATCGGACCAGGCAGCGCCCATTTGATCGGCTGCCCGGTTTGCTGACGCAAGAACTTTGCATCGTCTACGAAGACAGGCTGGGGGCGGCTCACCGCGCCAAAGATGGTCGGGACGCTGGCGTCATAGCGATTGCGAATCCTGACAGTCTCACGTTTTTCGAAATCAACACCGCTGAGGTGTTCGATGAACGTGGTTACGAAGTGTTGGCGGGTCTGCTCGCCGTCACTCACGATATCGATGCCTGCGTGCTGCTGTTCCTGCAGCGACAAGCGCAATGCGTCCTGCTTGCCTTCAATCAGTTCCTCGTCCTGCAGCTTCCAGGGAGACCAGAGTTTCTCGGGCTGCGCGAGCCAGGAAGGCTTGGGCAGGCTACCGGCGGTTGAGGTAGGGAGCAGCTTTTTCATGATGAGTGATGTCTGACGTTCGTGTTGATTAGAAAGCGTGGTTGGAAGCCCACTGCTCGAGAAGATTCCCGTAGGGCATGATGAAGTGCTCCTGCGTGAATTTCCCCTGCGTTACCGCGAGCTGACTGCGCTCTTCCCGGTCGTAGACGATCTGGGTAGACGAATAATCCTGATGCTTCAGGCTCGGTTGATAGATGGCGCCTGCCGCGGAATTGGCGTTGTAGATTTCTGGCCGGTAAATCTTCTGAAACGTCTCCATGGTGCTGATGGTTCCGATCAGCTCAAGAATGGTGTAGTCGTTCAGCAGGTCGCCGAGGAAGTAAAACGCCAAGGGGGCGACGCTGTTGGGCGGCATGAAATAGCGCACCTGCAGGCCCATCTTTTCGAAATACCGATCGGTCAATGAACCCTCGTCCTGCCTGTATTCAATACCCAGGATGGGGTGCTGGTTTCCAGTTCGATGATAGACCTTGCTGCTGGAGACGCTGATGCAGATGACAGGCGGCTTGGCGAAGCGCTCTTTGTAGGCGTCCGAGTTCACGAAGTGCTTGAACAGCTTTCCGTGCAGGCTGCCGAAATCATCCGGGATGCTGAAGCTGGACGTGTCCTGATTGTGCGCTGGCAGCAGGACGCTGAAATCGTAGTCCCGCACATAAGAGGAGAAGTTATTCCCTGCAATTCCATCGATGTGCGCACCGGTCTTTTTATCGACGATGTGGGTTTTCAATATCTCGATCAACGGAAATCCATCGCTTCTTTCGCTCTCACCGATGTTCATCTCGAAAGAGATGATTTCGAGTCTGACAGCGTAGCGGTCGACCTTCGGGTTATCCCAATGCGCCAGGTCGTTGAAGCGGTTGTCAATCATCGCAAGCGTGTTACGCAAATTTTCCTGGCGACGCGGTCCTCTGGCCAGGTTGGCAAAGTTCGTCGTGTTGCGCGTATTGGCCGAGGGATGGTAGTCCTCATCAAACCAAAGGCTCTTGATGCTGAAGGTCAATTCTTGAGTCATTGCAACCTAACGCCTTGTTTCCGAGATGAAAATACGAGCGCGCTTCTCAGCGCAGGTGTTGATGCCTGCGGGGTAGAAGCCGGGATCTGGATCAGCGAGCAATCGCCAACGGATCCTTTGGACGGCGAGGGGCGTGGTGGCCCGCCAAACAACCGTGGGCTGGATGGCCCCTCAGGCCACGGCGACTTCTTCTGCGGCGATGGAGCTTGCATGCCGCGTCAACTCAATCAGCGGCAGTGCCCGCTGGACCGCCAGTCTGGCCCGCTCGGCCAGCGCCTCGTTGTGCACGCAGTAGTCCAGGAAGTCCCGGTCGGTCGCGTAGACGCCCAGTGGCAACGTGCGCGCCTGGAAGAAACTGAAAAGCGGCCGCAACTGGTGGTCGATCACCAACGCATGGCGTTCACTGCCGCCGGTCGCGGCCAACAGGACTGGCTTGTCGATCAAGGCATCCTGATGGATAAAATCGAAGAAGTGCTTGAACAGCCCGGTGAAGGAGCCGCGATAGACCGGTGTTGCAACCACAAGAACGTCAGCCTGCTCCACTGCTGACAGTTCCTGCTCCACCGTTGCGGGCAGGTGGGAGCGCCAGACCGCACCAGCGAACTGCGGTGCCAACGCCCCGAGTTCGACCAGGTGTTGCTCGCACGGGACTTCATCGGCGATCAAGGCAAGCAGGTGCTCTGTCAGGGCGACGGCCTTGGAGGGGCGTTGCAGTCCGCCGGAGACCGCAACGACGCGGAGTGGGTGTGGCACGTTTACAGTCATGCGGGTTGACCTAGCAGTGGTGGAAGTTGCGCAGTTCACCAAGAACATGGGAGCCGTCCCGATGGCGACGTCTGGGTCCGGGCGGCCCCGTAGAGGGCGAATGAACGACGAGCACCCATGCTACGGCTCGCATTTAATGAAGTAAAATGGTGTTATTTCAACAACCCATGAATTCTGATCATCTGAATGCTTGAGCGCATCCATCTCACCATCGTCCAGCGGGTCGAGCAGCAAGGCTCGCTGACGGCCGCCGCAGGCGTGCTGAACTTGACCCAGTCGGCCCTGAGCCACAGCATGAAAAAGCTGGAGCAGCAGCTGGGCACTGACGTCTGGCTGCGCGAGGGGCGCAGCCTGCGCCTGACGCAGGCGGGCCAGTATCTGCTGGCGGTGGCGAACCGGGTGCTGCCGCAACTGGATCTGGCCGAAGAGCGCCTGGGGCAGTTCGCGCAGGGCGAACGCGGTGCGTTGCGCATCGGCATGGAATGCCATCCGTGCTACCAGTGGCTGCTCAAACTGGTGTCGCCCTATCTGGCCACATGGCCGGATGTGGATGTGGACGTCAAACAGAAGTTCCAGTTCGGCGGCATTGGCGCGCTATTCGGCTATGAGATCGATTTGCTGGTCACGCCTGACCCGCTGTTCAAGCCAGGGCTGAGGTTCGAGCCAGTGTTCGACTACGAGCAGGTGCTCGTCGTGGCCAGGGGCCATGCACTGGCGTCGGCTGCCTACGTCAAGCCCCAGCAGCTGACACGGGAGGTGCTCATCAGCTATCCCGTGCACCTTGAGCGCCTGGACATCTACAGCCAGTTCCTGCTGCCGGCTGGTATCACGCCCAGGCGCCACAAAGCCATCGAAACCACCGACATCATGATGCAGATGGTGGCCAGTGGCCGCGGCGTGGCTGCCATGCCACGCTGGCTGGTCGAGGAATACGCCTCCAGGATGGACGTCGTGCCTGTCCGGCTGGGTGCTCGCGGCATCTCCAAGCAGATCTTCCTTGGAGCACGCGAGGCCGATATCGCAATCGACTACGTGCGGGCCTTCATCGAACTGGCCCGCCAGCCTGCCAATGCCAATGCCACCGCCAACACCAACACCAACACGCCGGGAGCCAACTGATGGACACCACCGCCAAGCGCACGCCACTTCCACTGCCTGCCGGCCACGACAAGATATTGCTGCATTCCTGCTGCGCACCGTGCTCTGGCGAGGTGATGGAGGCCATGCTGGCTTCCGGCGTCGACTACACCATCTTCTTCTACAACCCCAACATTCATCCGCGTAAGGAGTACGAGCTGCGTAAGGACGAGAACATCCGCTTTGCCGAGCAGTTCGGCGTGCCCTTCATCGATGCAGACTACGATCGAGACAACTGGTTCGAGCGGGCACGCGGGATGGAAAACGAACCCGAGCGCGGTGTGCGTTGCACCATGTGCTTTGACATGCGGTTTGAACGCACCGCGCTGTATGCCCACGAGCGCGGCTTCCCGGTGATCACCAGTTCCCTGGGCATCTCACGCTGGAAAAACATGCAGCAGATCAACGAATGCGGCGTACGCGCTGCGGCCAAGTACCCCGGCCTGATGTACTGGGAGTACAACTGGCGCAAGGGCGGTGGTTCCTCGCGCATGATCGAGATCAGCAAGCGCGAGAACTTCTATCAGCAGGAATATTGCGGCTGCGTTTACTCCCTGCGCGACACGAACCGGCACCGCGTGGAAAGCGGTCGCAATCGCATTCAGCTTGGCGTGAAATTCTACGGCGATGGGGAGAAAGAAGACTAAAGTGCCCGCCAGGTCAGCAACGCCACTGGAATTTCAGTGTGTTCCATGGCGCCCTTCCCGCTCGGTCAGAGCTGACGCACCTGCGCCACCCAATAGCCACCAAAGGACGGCAAAACCGTTGATTTATCCGGATACGCCCAGCCTCGCCAGCACGCTCACCGAGGCCTATTCGTTGGAGGTCAGCGCAACGGACATTCCCGGGCTGACCGCAGCGGCGCCTCGGATCAGGCGTGGCGCGACCATTTCCATCCCTTACCTGCCCAACCAGGACAACGACGCGCGACTGGCCGCAGCACAGATGGTGCGCAAACTCGGCTTCGCGCCCATGCCGCACCTTTCCGCGCGCCGCATCGCCTCGCTCAACGAGCTACACGCATTCGTCACGCGCGCAGTCGATGAAGCAGGCGTTGAGCGCTGCTTGGTGATCGCAGGTGATTCGACTTCTCCGATAGGGCCTTTTTCGGATAGCTTGTCGCTGATCGAAACAGGCGTTTTTGAGCGCTCGGGCATCAAGACCATCGGCGTGGGGGGGCATCCAGAAGGACATCCGATCATGCGTGCAACCGAGCGATGGGATGTCCTGGAACGCAAGTGTCGCAGCATCGCCGAGCGCGGCATGGCGCCCCTGATCGTCACGCAATTCGCGTTTGATGCCGACATCGTGCTGACGTGGTTGAAAGCGCTGCGCGAGCGTGGCATTGAACATCCCGTGCGTGTGGGCGTTCCTGGTCCTGCTGGCGTCGCGGTGCTCGCACGCTATGCCGCAAGGTGCGGTGTGGGCGCATGCGCATCGATGCTGTCCAAGTACGGCATCTCGATCGGCAAGCTGTTCGGTAGCGCGGGGCCGGATCGCTTTGTTGATCGCCTCGCCACAGGCCTCACTGAAGCGCATGGGGACGTCAGCATGCACTTCTTTCCCTTTGGCGGCATCGCACAGTCTGTCGCATGGGTAGAGCAGTACCGCTCCCGCACCGCGCCCTCCTGGGCGGACTAAGAGCGGCTAACAAAACTACTGCGCTCACCGCCAGGCCGGCGCGGTCGGTGCTCGGAATCGGCATGTACCACTCGTACACTCCGGTTCTGAGCGCGCCGTCCGCACCCACCTGACGACTGCTCGCTACGTTCAGGTCGCCAGCAGCGCGCCGACAATGCCCACCGGCACCGCCAGCATCACCGAGACCGGAATCGACCAACGCTCGTACAACGCGGCCAGACACAGGAACACCAACACCAGCGACACCGCGTACAACATCCAGGTCTGGGTGCCGGCCGCCTGTTGCTCATACGACATGCCCGACCATGCGTAGCCAACGCCCTTGCCCATACCATCGACTTCGCCGGCCAGCGCGGTCATCGCATCGCCCGAGCTGGTGCCCGGTGCGGCACTGCCGGTGATGTCCATCGATTCGCTGCCGTTGAAGCGCGTCAGCACCTGCGGCGCATACGCCCAAGCGCTGTTGGCGAACGCCGAAAACGGCACCATGGCGGCGTCGCTGTTGCGCACAGACCAACGCTCGATATCGCCGGGCAACATGCGTGCGGACGCTTCGCCCTGCACGTACACACGCTTGACCCGGTTGTTGTTGAGAAAGTCGTTGACGTAACGCCCGCCCATCGCCGTGGACTAAGGTGGTGTTGATGTCGGCGGCGGCCACGCCCAACGCGCCGGCCTTGGCATCGTCGATCTGCACGCGATAAGTCGGCGCATCGTCCCGCCCGTTGAAGCGCACCGCACTCAAGGGTTGATTGCCGTTGGCCAACTGCAGCACTTGCTTGGGTGCTTCCACCAAGGCCGCGTATCCGTTGCCGGCGGCATCCTGCAACTGCAAGGTGACACCGGAGCTGGTGCCCAGGCCAGTGATGGCCGGCGGCGTCAACGCAAACACCTGCGCGTCTGGCAGCGTCATCATCATCGCGCCGGTGATGCGGTGCGCCACTTCCTGCGCTGAGCCCTCGCGGTCGGCCCAGTCCCTCAGACGGATAAAGCCCATCCCCGAGTTCTGGCTGCTACCGGCCAGACTGAAGCCGGAGATGGTCATGATGCCCTGCACTTCCTGCTGCTTGAGGATGAACTGGGTGGCCTGATCGATCGATTGCTGAGTACGTTTCTGGGTGGCACCGGCCGGTGCGCTGAACATCACCATCAGCATGCCCTGGTCCTCGTCGGGCAGGAATGCGCTGGGCAGGCGCCAGAACAGCAGGCACAGCACCACCAGCAACACCCCATAGATCAGCGCGCCGGCCTTGCGATGGCTGACGATGCGCTCCACACCGCGCCCGTAGCTGTCGGTGCCGCGATCGAAGCGCGTGTTGAACCAGTTGAAGAACTTGCCCAGCACGCCTTTGCGCGAGACATGGCCGCCCTTGTCGATGGGCTTGAGCAAGGTGGCGCAGAGCGCCGGGCTCAGAGTCAGTGCGACCACCAGCGACAGGATCATCGCCACAACAATCGTCACCGAAAATTGCCGCTAGATCTCGCCGGTAGCGCCGCCGAAGAAGGCCATCGGCAGGAACACTGCGGTGAGCACCAGTGCGATGCCGACCAGGGCGCCGGTGATCTGGCCCATTGAGGTATGCGTGGCCTCGCGCGGCGACATGCCTTGTTCGGCCATCAATGGCTCGACGTGGTGTCGTAGGCGACCTCGTCTTTCAACCTCGTCTTTCAACCCGGCCGGGAAATACGGCGTGAGCGCATCGAGCTTGGCTTCCACCAGTTTGGCGGCGTCGGAAGCACCGGTGTAGGTCGCACTGACCGTCACCGATAGCGGTGCGATGTCTGGGTATTGCTCCAGCGGCAGCGAGAAGATCGAGATCGCGCCGGCCAGCGTGATGACAATGGCGATAGTCGGCCTTGGGCGTGGCGCTAGCCGGCGCTGCGGATGCCTGCGTGGTCTTGGCTGCTGCCAATGCAGTCGGTGCGGCTGCGGCTTGTTTGGCGGCGGCAGCGGTCACCTCGCGCGTCTTCACTGGCATGCCGATCTGGATTTTCTGCAGGCCTTGCACGATCACGCTCTGGCCCGCAGACAATCCTTCGCTGACCACCCAGCGGTCGCCGACCGCATCGCCGGTCTTGAGCATGCGCTGCACCACCTTGCCATCGGCACCCACCCCCGTCGCCACTGCCTCGCCCCTGCTGCTGGGGGTGACGGCTTGTTGCGGCACCCCTGCTCGTTGACCGCCATCGACAGCACCGCTTTGACGTACATGCCGGGCAACAACAGATGGTCCGGGTTCGGAATCACTGCACGTAACTTCACTGTACCGGTGGTGGCATCAACGGCGGCGTCCACCGCTTCCAGCGTGCCGCTGCGCGCGTAAGCGCTGCCGTCTTCCAGCAGCAGCTTGACCTCGGCCTTGCCGTTCACCGCCTTGACCTGGCCGGCGTCGAGCTTGCGCCGCAACTGCGGCAGCTGCGCGCTGGATTGGCTGACATCGACATAGATCGGATCGAGCTGATTGATCGTGGTCAGCAGGTCGGTCTGATCTGCAGTGACCAGTGCGCCAGGCGTAAAACGAGAGGTGCCGATGCGGCCACTGATCGGCGCGGTGATGCGGGTGAAATCCAGATTGCGTTTTGCGGTCTGCAACGCGGCTTTTGCGGCAGTCACCGCGGCCTCGTTCTGGCGCAGCGTGGCGATGGCATCATCGCCATCCTGCTGACTCACTGGATCCAGCTTGACCAGCGTCTGATATCGCTGCGCCTTGGGCTTGGCCGAGAGCACCGCCGCTTGCGCCTGCGCCCGCTCGCCCTGCGCGGAGGCATACGCGGCCTGAAACGTGGCCGGCGCGATCTGGTACAGCACCTGCCCAGCTTGCACCTGCTCGCCTTCGGTAAACAGCCGCTTGCGCAAGATGCCGCCCACTTGCGGGCGCACCTGCGCGCTTTGATAGGCAACCGTGCGCCCTGGCAGGGTCTGGTCCAGCACCAAGCGCTGCATGTCCACGCGCTGCACGCCCACTTCCACTTGCCGCTGCTGCGGCGCTTGCGCAGGCGAGCAGGCCGCCAGCGCGACGGTGATCATGGCGGCCAGCAGCCATTGGCGCGGCACCACGACAGCACGGGAGTCATCGATGGACCGCATGCGGCGCACTCGGGAATGATCGGAGGATGCGCACGCTACGCTGCGAATATGGAGCAAATTTGAAGATTGCATCGCAGCTGCGGCGAGCGCTTGCTTTCGCGGTTCAATGAAGTCCCAATACGGTTGTGCAAGACAGGCGGCGCACCTGGCGCCTGCAGTCGACGCCGCTGCACTACCCAGTCAATGCAGGCCGTCATTGCAGCAAGCGCACGTGCATGACCTCCTTGGCAACAAGGTTCTCCCAACGTCGATGAAACTCGGAATCACCGCCAAACTCTTTCTCGCCATTCTGAGCGCCTGCATCCCGGTCTGAGCGCCTGCATCGCAGTGCTGCTGATCAATTGCCTGGCCGGGCAGCTGTGACTCAGAAAGCAGTTTCTCGACTATCTCAGCGAACAGGGCATCGAGCGGATGATGGAAGTGTTGCCGCGCGTGCAGGCCGATTACGCCAAGCATGGCGACTGGAACTTCGTCCGCGACAATCCCGATGCCTGGTGTGTGCTGATGTGCCCGGAGCTGGCGCAGAATCTGCCGCCGCGCGCACTGCCGATCTCGGATCAGACCGGCGCAGTGTTTTGCTTCGCACTGCTGGATCGCAACTACCGTGTGGTGATCGGCAACCCCGATGTCAGCCGCGCCGACATGCTGCGCCCGGTGGTGGTGAACGGGCAGACGGTGGGCTGGATGGGCATGCTGCCGTTCGAGAAAGTGCTGGCCACCAACGACGCACGCTTCTACCAGGCGCAGCAACGTCTCTGATGGACCGTTGGCGCTGCGTCGATCGTGGTTGCCGCGTTGTTTGGCTGGTTGTTGTCGCGTACCTTGCTGCGCCGCCTGCGTGGTTTGACGGTGGCAACCCATCGATTGGCTGACGGCGACTACAGCACACGATTGGAAGCCGACATGCGCGATGAACTGGACCAACTCGCGCGCGAGTTCAACCAGCTGGCGCAGGCGCTGGACAACAACGAACGCGCACGCCGCGATTTCATGGCCGATGTCCCGCACGAACTGCGCACGCCCCTGGCGATCTTGCGCGCCGAACTGGAAGCGCTGCAGGACGGCATCCGGCCGATGACACGCGCGTCGCCGACCTCGTTGCATCAGGAGGTCGGCCAACTCGGCAAGCTGATCGAAGATCTTTACGACCTCTCGCTGACCGATGTGGGCGCGTTGGCGTATCGGTGCGCGCCGATCGATCTGAGTGTGGTGCTGCGGGCCACGCTGGCCGGTATGCACACGCGCATCGCTGCGGCAGGACTCACACTGCAGGTCGACCGCATCAATGTGCCATCGCACGTCAACGGCGATGAGCGCCGCCTGCAGCAGCTGCTCTCCAATCTGCTGGAGAATGCGTTGCGTTACACCGATGCCGGCGGCCAGATGCGGGTGCAGGGCACACGGCGTGCGCAGCTGGTGGAGATCGTGATCGAAGACAGCGCGCCCGGCGTGCCGGCAGACAAACTCGATCGGCTGTTCGAGCGCTTTTATCGCGTGGAAGGCTCGCGCAATCGCGCCAGCGGCGGCAGCGGGCTGGGCTTGGCGATCTGTCGCAATAACGTCGGCGCGCACGACGGTGAGATCCACGCCACGCCCTCGCCGCTGGACGGTCTGCGCGTGACGCTGCGGCTGCCGGCATTGGAGGCGTAATGGATACGCAGACCGCACCGACCGCACATGTGCTCATTGTTGAAGACGAACCGCGGCTGGCCGCGGTGTTGGGCGAGTATCTGCATGCGGCGGGGTATTTGCATCATTGGGTGGCCGATGGCGCGCAGGCGATTGAGGCGTTTCGCGCGCAGGCGCCGGATCTGCTATTGCTGGATCTGATGCTGCCCAATCGCGATGGCTTGGACATCTGCCGCGAACTGCGCAGCCTCAGTGCGGTGCCGGTCATCATGGTCACCGCACGCACACAGCAGATCGACCGCCTACTCGGGCTGGAGATCGGCGACGACGATGACATCTGCAAGCCCTTTAGCCCGCGCGAGGTGATCGCGCGCGTACGCGCGGTGCTGCGTCGACACCGGCAGGACTCCGAGAGCGCACCGACGCATGGGCTGATCATTGATGAGGCTACCTGTCGCGCCAGCGTGGCCGGACGCGATCTGGATCTCACGCAGCTCGAATTCCGCCTGCTGCGTACGCTCTGCGCATCGCCTGGACGGGTGTATTCGCGCGAACAGCTGATGGACCGTGTGTATGTGGACCACCGCATCGTCACTGACCGCACCGTCGATAGCCACATCAAGAATGTGCGCCGCAAACTGGCCGATGTGGGTGGCGAAGAGTGGGTACGCTCGCTGTATGGGGCTGGGTATCGGTTTGAGCTATGGGTGTGGATTGGGGAGGTGGAAGCGCTTGGGCTGATGCCGTTGCGACGCGGAAACCATGCAGCCAGCGCGGGTCGCTCGCCATCTGCCTGTCAGCCACCGCGGCCGGGATGGCCGCCATCGCCCTCGGCACTGCACTGCGCCTCACACTCAAAGATCGATGTAAGCGATCTGCTTGCTGGTCTCCGATATCTGCCAGAACGCGCCGATGCCCGTGCGCTTGTCGAGCATGACCGCATCCTGGGTGCACGCTCCAATACGCTGGCAATGGCCCGCATCGACAGGCCGGTTTCATACAACGCATGCAGGCGGTATCGTTCTGGAAGATCCAGGCGGCTGGATGACCTGAGCAACGCCACTTGGCGCGGTGAAGTCGCTCAGGTCAGGTCGCCTGGATCACGTCACACCCATTGGTGGTGCGATCCAGAGTTGAAGCCGCAAGTTCAAACAGCACCGTCGAGATGAGGGGTGTCGTTGGTTTGCGTGGCGTAGTCCATGCAGCGTCTGGCGGCTTATCCTG
>NZ_MDEJ01000099.1 GCF_002940065.1 Xanthomonas populi | reverse complement strand
TGCTCGATTAGGGAAAATTGCTCTGGTGTGATCTCCATACCCGATAGTTTACTCGCTCAGGCCATTAGTGTTAACAGGACATAATCACCGAGGTGTTAGCGGGATCGCTGGATGCGGTGATCCCGATGCGATAACGATCTGTGCCGTAACGCACGCAAAGACGTTGCAAAAAGAGCCGGCAGACACCTGGATGCGTTACAACGGTGGTCCACCGTTGCGCGAGACATTGGCATGACGCCATTGGATGAACGGTGACGCCGAGAGCTGCACATCGGCGAACTGGCCTACACATTGATCATCGACCCGCAGGGCTTGAAGCTGGTCGAAAAGGGCAAGCGCTCAGACGTGGTATTGCGTTGGGATGGACTTGTCAGCGGCGATGCCGCACTGGCCCGCGCATTGCAGGCCTCACTCAGCGACGCGTGAGTTTATGGCGCTCGCGAAACAGCTCCAGTCGAGGGGAATAGACGCGCCATTCGCGGACCGCCGCTGCCGATGCTGCATGATCCGGCGTGGCGTCGGCGTTATTGAAATCGTTGGCGCCTTGCGCTTGCACCAGCAAGCCATCGCAGCGTGGCACCACAGTGAGATGATGGCCACGCCAGACCAGCCCGTAGGCGACTTCCGGTTGCCGAATCAAGCGTGCGGTCTGCCCACGCACCGGGATGACGCTGTCGTCGCCAAGCAACGCACGCGCACTATCGCCGGTGGCATTGACCAATCTTCGCGCTGGTCTGCATTGTCTTGATGGCCCTGGCCTTGATGCGTGCGATCACGCAGGTGCGGCGGGTGCGGCTGATTGCCGGGCGGCTGGATCACGACACCTTGTCGACCCGCTAGCGCCGCCAGATCGAAGTGCCGCTGGAGGTGCAGGCCAGCGTTGCCGCGTCGTTGAAGAAGCCGTGCGCGCACTGCCGCGCGTGCAGGGCATCGAATGCGCGCAGGGCAGCCTGCTGATGCGCGCCAAGGTACGCCGTATCGATCTCGATGAAGGGCGTCTGCCTTCGCGCTGGCATCTGTTCGCGCGCTTTGCGATCAAACGCAATCAGGTGCTGGTGACCATTGCGCCAGGGCGGGGCGCCAGCAGCGTCACGTTGGTGTGCGAACCCGACGCCTGCGCCTGGGTGGAGCTGTTCGCAGTGGACGAAGGCAGCACTTTTGAAAACGCCGAGGCGATCAATCGCGCCGTGGTGCGCCGGGTCGGCGAACAGCGTCGCGACGAACAGTCCGTTGCCGAGCAATCGGTGATGGAGAAGGAACTGGCCCTGGCGCGTCTGACTCTGCTGCACGCTCAGGTCGAGCCGCACGTTCTCTACAACACCCTGGCTAGCGCACAGGTGCTGGCGCGCACCGACCCGCCGCGCGCCGAGATCGTGATCGGCCACCTGATCCAGTCCCTACGCAGCTCGCTGCCCAGCGCCAACGGTGCCAACGGTGCCATCTTTACCCTGGGCGAAGAGCTCGAACGCACCTATCTGGTGTTCGTCACCGCCTACGACCAGTACGCCATCGATGGGTCCGAACACGGCGCAGTGGATGACCTGCTCGCGCCGATCAGCCGCGAGCGCCTGCCGGCCACCTGACAGCGCGTGCAACAGCGCGCCGCGGCAGCTGCGCGAACTGTGCGGCGTCCCACGTGAGGCGCATACCTGTGTGGATGCAAGCGCGCCCAGCGCCGATTGCCATGGCTGGCGGTCGGCGGTCGGCGGTCGCGTGACGTGCAAGAGACGTTTCACCTGACTGAGCATGCGCCGGTGTGCGATGTGCCGGGGCCGAATAGCGACGCATACAGGCGCGAAGATTGCCGCGGCAGGAAATCGACACAGCTAAGAACGTTCTACAGAGCGTGCGGGCTGTTTGCCGTTGCCAGAACCGCATGGCACGGTCCAAGTGGCCGGCCTGCACATGGCCGTCGAATCTCGGTCAATTTACACAAGTAACCATCGGGCGTGATGCCGCGCTTCGAACATACGTCTTCGCAAGCAGGCCCGACCATCGGGAGGTTTTATGTGGCAAGGCACGGATGCAACCGCACGCAATCCTGAATAGGCACTGACGACGAGCGGCCGCTTCTGCGATCATTGCAGGCTTGTTGCCGGTTCACGGCGTCCTCACTGCCAGGCTTCTCATGTCCGAACAATCGCTACGCCGCGACGTTGGCCCCTTCGCCCTGATGCTCACCGGTCTGGGCTCGATTATTGGTTCCGGCTGGCTGTTCGGCGCCTGGCGCGCCGCCGGGTTGGCCGGCCCCGGTGCGGTCTGGGCCTGGATCCTGGGCGCGGCGATCATCACCACCATCGCGCTGTCCTACGCCGAACTGGGCGCCATGTTCCCCGAATCCGGCGGCATGGTGCGTTACAGCCATTACTCGCACGGCTCGCTGGTGGGCTTTATCGCCGGCTGGGCCAACTGGATCGCCATCGTGTCGGTGATCCCGGTCGAGGCCGAGGCCTCGGTGCAATACATGGCCTCCTGGCCGTGGGCCTGGGCGCAAGGGTTGTATGTGCAGGCGCCCGGTGGAGCAGGAGAGTTGTCGGTGCCCGGCCTGCTGATCTCGGCAGTGCTGGTGCTGGTGTATTTCTTCCTGAATTTCTGGAGCGTCAAGCTGTTCGCGCGCTCCAACACCTTGATCACCGTGTTCAAGCTGGTGGTGCCGGCAGCGACCGGCGTGGCCTTGATCGCCAGCGGCTTCCATAGCGAAAACTTCAGCATCGGCATCTACGGCGATGCGCACGTAATCGACCTGGCTGCGGTGCTCACCGCCGTGGCCACTGCCGGCATCGTGTTCAGCTTCAACGGCTTTCAGAGCCCGGTGAACCTGGCTGGCGAGGCGCGCAACCCGGGCTGCAGCATTCCGTTCGCGGTGTTGGGTTCGATCGCGCTGGCCACGGTGGTCTACGTGATCCTGCAGGTGGCCTACATCGGCGCGGTGCCGCCGGAACTGCTGGCCAAGGCCGGTTGGCACGGCATCGACTTCCGCTCGCCGTTTGCCGAGCTGGCCATCATCGTCAACCTGCATTGGCTGGCGATGCTGTTGTACATCGATGCGTTCGTCAGCCCCAGCGGCACCGGCATCACCTATACCGCCACCACCGCGCGCATGGTCTACGGCATGGAAAAGAACGGCACCATGCCGTCGGTGCTGGGCAAGCTGCACCCGGTCTGGGGCGTGCCGCGGATGGCGATGTTCTTCAACCTGGCGGTGTCGTTCGTGTTCCTGTTCTTCTTCCGCGGCTGGGGCACGCTGGCGGCGGTGATCTCGGTGGCGACCATTATTTCCTACCTCACCGGCCCGATCAGCGCGATGGCGTTACGTCGTCACGCGCCCGAGCTGCATCGCCCGCTGCGCATCGCCGCGCTGCCGGTGCTAGCCGGTGTCGCCTTTGTGATGGCCACCGAGCTGCTGTACTGGGCGCGCTGGCCGCTGACCGGCGAGATCATCCTGCTGATGGTCGTTGCGCTGCCGGTGTACTGCTACTACCAGGCCAAGCAAGGCTGGCCGGATCTGGGCCCCAACCTCAAGGGCGCGGCCTGGATGATCTGCTATCTGCCGATGATCGCGCTGCTGTCCTGGGCCGGCAGCAGCGACTTCGGCGGGCATGGCTATCTCAGCTACGGCACCGATCTGGCGGTGGTCGCGGCGGTTGGCGTGGTGTTCTACATCTGGGGCGTGCGCAGCGGTTGGCGCACGCCGTCGGTCGAGCGGGCGGTTGCGCAGGCGTAAGCGCGGCTATCTAAACGGCTGCGCTTGCTGCCAGGCGGCGCAGCCTTAGAGCGGCTAACAAAACTACTGCGCTCACCGCCAGGCGGGCGCGGCCGGTGCTCGGAATCGGCATTTACCACCCGTACACTCCGGTTCTGAGCGCGCCGTCCGCACCCACCTGACGACTGCTCGCTACGTTTTGTTAGCCGCTCTTACTCGGTGCGGCAGGTATCGGGCATCCAGTGCGGCTTTTCCGCGTCGTCCGCACGTAGCCGACGCCTGCTTGTGACGTGTCGTTAGCCGCTCCAAGTGCTGAGCAGCAGTTGGAGCGGCCGTTTTGGTTTTGCTGTGTTGCGCAGGCCCTCGTTGTGCAGCGACGCAGCGAGGCACGACACGCTGTCGTGTCTGCAGGCTTCTACGCGTTGGCAACCAGGCGTGGCGTCCCATCAAAACGGTCCAGATCGCGCAGCAATTCCGTATAGCGTCGCAACCGGCCCATCTCGCGCATGTTGACGATGTCCTCGTGGCGCAGCTCGCGCTTGGAGGTGACTTCCTGCTTGTAGCGCAGCACTTCCGGGTAGCTGCGGGTCATGTCCAGCGCATCGGCGACGCACTCGACCGAATCTGCATCCGGTGCCACCCGCGCGCGGCTGTTGAAGGCGCGCAACCAGCGTTCGAATCCGGCGCTGTGATCGAACAGATCGGCGATGTACCACATGACGAACAGGATCGACACCCATGAGGTGAAGATGATCACCACGCGGCTGAAGGTCAGGTGGTAGTCGTTCTGCCACAACTGATGGGTGATAACGCCCAGCAGCACCAGCGAAATCGCCTGCCAGCCGATGATCGAGGCGATCACCCATTGTTTCTTCGCCACGCTGAGCAAGGCGAGCTCCTCGTCGAGCTGCTGATCGGTCTTCTCGCGCCACGTGGCGACCTGATCGCCGAAGGGAAGCCGATGGAGTGCGTTGTCCTGCAATAGCAGGCCCAAACCCTGGAACAAAGCGATCATGACAAGCTCCCGACAGATGGCTGGTACGAACGACTTGCTGCACTGGCAGTGGCCAGATGCGCTGGAGCGACCGACCAAACACCACACGAGCATGCGGCGTTTTGTCAGACGACATTAGTTCTAGCACTTTCGCTGTGCTTGGCAATGCACGACGCGAACCAATGACAGTGCATTCGTGCGCACTCGCGCACACATCGCAGTATTCACGCGGTTTGCCGGGTTTTCCGCAGCAGGGCCGCCACGCTGCCGCGCGTTTGTTGCTGCACTGCACACCTGAGATTGCGTGAAGACCCCTGCCTGTGGCGCCGACCAGCCTGCACGGATCAGCCCGCCGCAGTGCTGCCGTGAGCGTGAAGGCAGCGCAAGACGACGTGGCGTTGCAAACGGCTGCGTATCATTGCCGCATGTCTGCCGTCCTGCGTACCCTTACCGCTCCCGCCGCCGCACAGATCCGTCGCTGGGTGCTTGGCGCGTTTCCGCGCGGCCAGAGCAACATCCAATACGATCAGCCGCTTGGCGATCCGGGCCTGTTCGTTCCCGACAGCGTCACCTGGGCGTGCACTCCGAATTCCCGGGCATGTTGTCCGGCGGGCTGTGTGCACTGATGCTGCAACTCCTGCACCCGCGCGCGCTGGCCGGGGTCTACGACCATTCCAACTTCCGCGCCGACCTGGTCGGGCGGCTGCGCAGAACCACCAATTTCGTTGCCGGCACCACCTATGCGCCGCGCGCCGAAGCCGAACAATTGATCGCCCGCGTGCGCAACATCCATGCGCATATCCGCGGGCATACCGCCGATGGCGTGGCGTACGACGCCAACGATCCGGAGTTGTTGACCTGGGTGCATGTCACCGAGGCCTACGGTTTTTTGCAGGGCTGCCGGCGCTACTGCCGCGATGTGCCGACCACCATCGCCGACCAGTATTACGACATTACGACGAAACACGACGGGTGGCCGAAGCGCTGGGCGCCACCGATGTGCCGGCCAGCGAAGCGCAGGTGGAGGCGTATTTCGCGCGTGTGCGCGGGCAGCTGCGCATGGACGCACGCTCGCGCGAGGTGCTCGACATTCTCACCAGCATCCAGCTGCCGGTGCCCGCGGCAGGTTTGTCGCGCGGGGTGTTTCTCGGCGCTGGTGCTGCCTTGCTGCCGAACTGGGCCAGCGACATGCTTGGGCGTCGCGCATTTCAACGCATGCAGGCGCGTGCCTCGGCGCGTTTGTTGCGTAGCTTGTCGCCGTTGTTTCGTACTGCGTTATGCGATGGATTGTCTGCGCGCGCGTGCAGACGTATGCAGCTGCCGCCTGCGATGTTGTTGGAGTGGGCCGGGGAGGGATGAGTGGTTGGTGGTTGCGACGTTTGTTAGCCGCTCCCAGCGCATTTTGTGCTGCGCGCGCGGGTGGGGGCAGCGGTGGCCTTACCCCAACCCAAACCCCTCTCCCGGCGCGAGAGGGGCCATCCTGCTGCGCGCGTTAATACCACGCTGAATCCGTCGCTTTTTAAGCCCCTCTCCCCCGGCAGATGGGTTGGGGTGAGGGGACGCAGAACAGGCACAGACACAGGCCCACGAAACCCCGCTCTACGCCGTACACAGCACAGCAACACGCGCACCCCACCTACCACCTACCACCTACCACCTACCACCTACCACCTACCAAATCCGCACCCGCTGCTCAGGCGCCAGATATAACTGCTCGCCTTGCTTCACATCGAACGCCGGATACCAGGCATCGAGATTGCGCACCGTCTGCGCGCGGAAGCGTCCAGGCGCATGCACGTCGGTGAGCACCGCGTTGCGTAGCGCCGCCTCGCGATACTTGCTGCGCCAGGCCTGCGCAAAGCCAAGGAAAAAGCGCTGATCCGGGCTGAAGCCGTCGATGGTTTGCGGCGGCTTGCCCTGCAACGACAGTTGATACGCGTCGTACGCAGTCGCCAGACCGGCGACGTCGGCGATGTTCTCGCCCAGCGTCAGCTTGCCGTTGACCGCCAGGTCGTGGAATGGCTTGTAGGCGCTGAATTGGGCGGCAAGCGCGTCGCTGGCGGTGGCGAATTTCTTCAGATCCTGCGGCGTCCACCAGTTGTGCAGCTCACCATGTTCGTCGAATAGTGCGCCCATGTTGTCGAAGCTGTGGCTGATCTCGTGGCCGATCACCGCGCCGATTGCCCCGTAGTTCACCGCATCGTCGGCGGCCGGGTCGAAGAACGGCGGCTGCAGAATCGCGGCCGGGAATAGCAGGCGGTTTTCCAGCGGCACGTTCAGTGCGTTGACTTCCTGCGGCAGCAGATACCACTCGCGGTGGTCGACGGCCTTGCCCAACTTGGCCAGATTGCGGCGGTACTCGAACAGCTCGGCACGCTCCACATTGCCCAACGCATCGTCGCGGCGCACATCCAGCCCACTGTAGTTGCGCCAGGTCTCCGGGTAGCCCACCGCCACCGTCAACCCAGAGATTTTCGCCTTGGCATGCTGCTTGGTCTGCGGACTCATCCACTCCAACGCATCGATGCGTTTGCCGAATGCGGTGACGATGTTCTTGACCATCTCTTCGGTGCGCGCCTTGGTTTGCGCGCTGACGTACTTGTGCACGTAGCGCTTGCCAACCGCCTCACCCAACGCCGCATTGGTCGCATCGATGGCACGCTTCCAGCGCTGGCGCTGTTGCGGGGTGCCTTCCAGCGTGGTGCCGTAGAAAGCAAAGCGCGCATCGGCGAATGCTTTGGACAGATATGGCGAGGAACGATCCAGCTCACGAAAACGTAAATAGTCCTTCCAGGTCTGCAGCGGCTGCGATTGCACCAGCGCCGACAACCCGACCACCGCCTGCGGCTGCCAGACGATGAAGTCCTGCTGCGATTTCAACCCGGCTGCCTCGAAGAACAGCGCCCAGTTCAAACCCGGCGCGTTGCGGGCGAAATCGGCTTGTTTCCAGGCATTGGCGCCGGCGTGTACGTTGTTGGTCTGTTCGGCGGTGGCATGCACATGTGCCATCGCGGTTTCCAGCGCCAGGATGCGCTCTGCCCGGGCCGGTGCATCGTTGGTGCCGGCCAGGTGCAGCACCTTGACGATGTGCGCACGGTACGCCTCGCGCAGTTGCGGCATGCGCCCGCCATCCAGATAGAAACTGCGGTCCGGCATGCCCAGGCCACCCTGCACCAGATACGGCACATAGCGCCCAGGGTGATGCAGATCCTGCGAGACCCACAGCCCGAACAGCCGGTCGGTGTAGAAATTGGTGGAATTGAGCAGGTCCACATCGGCGCGCAATTGGCCACCCAACAGGCGCGCCAGTGCCTGCTTGTCCTCCAGTTGCGCGATCGCATCCAGTGTCGGTTGCGCCGGGCGCACGCCCTTGGCCTCAATGCCGGCCTCGTCCATGTAGGCCGCGTAGTAATCGCCGATCTGCTTGTCTTCGCCAGTGACGCGGTCGTTGGCGGCTGCGCCTTCGATGATGTCGCGGCTGTGCCGCTCGGTCTCGATGGCGATGCTGACGAAGCTGTTGTAACTGGAGCGGTCGTCAGGGATCTGCGTGGTTTTGACCCAGTTGCCGCTGGCATGGCTGAAGAAGTCGTCGCCCGGCGCCACGCTGCGATCCACGCCTGCCACGTCAAAGCCGAAATTGCCCAACTTCGGCGTGCTGGGTGCCGGCGCGGTGGTGGCTGTCTGCATTGGCGTGCTGCCATCGCGGCGACACGCGGCGGTGGTCAGCAGCGCTACAGACAGCGCAGCGATCAGGACAGGGCGGGGCAAAGGGGCCATGCGGCGCAGCTCGAAACCGTAACAGACATCACAGTGTAAGTGGCTGCCAGCGCCACGTCCCGGCTTGAAGACTGCGATGGACCGATACCCGAGCAAGTGGACACGCCCGGTTCAGCGCCGGCGCTTGTACCAGAAGCCGAGCGCATCGCGGCTCTGCAGCATGCGCCGTCCGCGCCACAGAAAACGCAGCAGCAAGCCCAGGTGTTCGCGCTTGGAAAAGCTGCGCAGCTTGCGGTCGGAGGTGTGCACGGTCTGGCGCAGGATCACGAACCTCCCGCAACGTGCCAGCGCGCGGCTCAACGCCACATCTTCACCGGCGTAGTAACGCGTATCGAAGCCGCCCGCGCTGACGAATGCCGCGCGTGTGCAGAACAGAAAGCAGCCAGGCGCGATGCCGCTGACACGAAAGAACCAGCCAAAGATCGCCTGCGCGGTGCGCTCGAACCACACGCGCTTGCCGTGCAGATGCACCTGCGCGCCACCGCCGACGGCGCCGGCAGCCAGCGCCGCCAATGCCGCACCGACCGCCTGTGGGTTGATCAGCGTATCGGCATCCAGAAACAACAGCTGATCGCCGCATGCCAACTGCGCGCCGGCATTACGCGTGGCGGCGATATGGCGCAGTTGCACCTCCAGCACCTGCGCACCGTTGGCGCGCGCGATGGCCGCAGTGTCGTCCTCGCAGGCATCGGCCACCACGATGACTTCATAGTCCAACTGCAGCGCCTGCGCGCAGCCATGCAGGCACTGCAGCGTTTCGCCGATCAGCGCGGCTTCGTCATGGGCGGGGAGTACGAAAGACAGCATGTGGCGCGTGGCTCAGGTCACGGTGCGCCAAGTGTGCGAGCCACGCCGATGCAGTGGCGTGAGCGCATGCGGCCGCCACTGCAGCGGCGGCCGCATGCAAGACGCCAAGCGGCTCAGCGGTTGACGGTGGCCATCATCGCTTCCGGGTAACGCGTGCCGGAGGCAGCCTGCGCCGGGAAAATTGCATCGATGCGAGCGAGCTCGTCCGGCATCAGCGCCACCTCGAGCGCGCCGATATTTTCTTCCAGATAGCCCAGCCGCTTGGTGCCCGGGATCGGCACCAGATCCTGGCCTTGCGCCAGCACCCAGGCCAACGCCAGCTGCCCTGGCGTAATGCCCTTGTCGGCAGCGATTGCCTTTACCTGTTCCACCAAGTGCAGGTTGCGGGTGAAGTTGTCGCCCTGGAAACGCGGAGAATGGCGACGGTAATCGTCGGTATCGAAATCGTCCGGCGAGGAGAACGCGCCAGTGAGAAATCCGCGCCCCAGCGGCGAATACGGCACGAATCCGATCCCGAGCTCGCGCACCGCAGCGAACACACCGTTGTTTTCCGGCTCGCGCGACCACAGCGAGTACTCGGTCTGTACGGCGGTGATCGGATGCACTGCATGCGCACGCGCAATGGTGTCTGCTGCCGCTTCCGACAAGCCCAGAAACCGCACCTTGCCTTGCTCGACCAGACGTGCCATCGCGCCCACCGTGTCTTCGATCGGCACGTTGGGATCTACGCGGTGCTGGTAATACAGATCGATATGCTCCACGCCCAGGCGGCGCAGGCTGGCTTCGCATGCCGACTGCACGTAAGCAGGGCTGCCGTCGATACCGCGCACCGACGGGTCGTTGGCATCGAGTTTGATGCCGAATTTGGTGGCCAGAAACACTTCGTGCCGGCGCGAAGCGATTGCCTTGCCGACCAGAATCTCGTTGGTGTGCGGGCCATACATGTCGGCGGTGTCGAGCAGGCTGATGCCATGATCGAGGGCGCGATGGATCACCGTGATCGAGGCGGCCTCGTCGCCACGATTGCCGTAGAACGCGCTCATGCCCATGCAGCCGAGGCCGAGCGCAGAGACGGTGGGGCCGGAACGGCCAAGCGTGCGGGTTTGCATGGTGGGGGACACTCCGTGCAGCGATAAGGGCGGGGCCAAGCATGGCGCGGCACGCGTTAGGGCCATGTGGCTCGAGATGCCGCTTCAGCCCGTGAGCTTGCCGGCGAATTCGGCAATGCGCTTGCCGAGCAGCCTGGCGGTTTCCAGATCGCCGCTGCGCGGCGCTTCTTCCGGCGAGGCATCGGACGGTGAGATCGCAAGCGCGCCTGCCGAGCCGGCGGTCCAGTTGATGTCCTGCGGGCCGTGCGCCTTGGTATTTGACGGCAGCAGACCGGTGCCGACCCAGACCTGCCCGTGTTGCTGCGACAGCGTCCAGAAATACTGGATGGTGGCGTATTTGTCGCCGTTCACCGAGGCAGAGTTGGTGAAGCCGGCCGCAATCTTGTCTTTCCAGGCCTGCGCAAACCACGGTTTGGAGCTGGCATCGGCAAACTTCTTGAACTGCCAGGCCGGCCCACCCATGTAGGTGGGGCTGCCATAGATGATGGCGTCGGCCACGCCGATCGCCTGCCAGGCGTCGTCGGGCAGGTTGCCGTCCTCATCGATGCGATACAGCGTGGCCTCGCCGACGCTGGCGGCCCCGGCATGCACGGCTTCTGCCAGTTTGACGGTGTGGCCATAGCCGCTGAAATACACGATGGCGATCTTGCTCATGGGCAGTCCTTGAACCGAAGGGATCGGGATTGTGCGCACACGTGGGCCGACAGGTTAATGACCACTGCCGGGACGAACTGTTGCCTGGTCCGCTAGGCCTGGTGCGAAATCTCCCATGCGCTCGACCAGATAATCGATGAAGCTGCGCACCTTCGGGGCCAGGTGGCTGCGGCTGGTATAGACCGCAAAGATGCCGATCTCGGCCAGCGCGTACTCGGGAAGAATGCGCACCAGGCGCCTGGCAGCGAGATGGTCGTTGGTCAGGAAGTCCGGCTGCATCGCGATGCCCTGGCCGGCCACCGCCGCCGCGCTCAACACATGGCCGTTGTTGGCGCGCAGCCCGCCGTGGATGCGCACATCGGTATCGCCATCCGGGCCATGGAAGCGCACCTCGCCGCCATTGGGCAGTAGTGATAGAGCAGACATTCGTGGCCGGCCAGGTCGGACGGATGCTTGGGCGTGCCGGCGCGTGCCAGATAGGCCGGCGCCGCACACGTGAGCAGCCGCACCTTGCCCAGTTGCCGGGCGATCAGCGTCGGCGCCGGCTGGCGGGTGATGCGGATGGCCACATCGAAGCCTTCTTCGACCAGGTCGACCAGGCTGTCGGACAGCGACAGATCCAGCTCCACTTGCGGGTAGCGCGCGCGAAAACCCGGCAGCAACGCGGCCAGCCGTTCGATGCCGTAGCTCACCGGGGCGTTGACGCGCAGCACCCCTGCCGGTTCCAGCGCCTGGGCTCCGACGGTGGCTTCCAGGTCGTCCAGATCGGCTAGCAGCTGCAGGCCGCGCTGGTAATACGCGGTCCCGGCGCTGGTCAGGCTGACCCGCCGGGTGGTGCGGTTGAGCAGGCGGGTGCCCAGCCGTTGTTCGAGCGCGGCGACATGGCGGGTGACGCTGGCAGTGGAGCGGTCCAGCGCATCGGCCGCAGCGCTGAAACCGCTACGTTCGGCCACTGCAGTGAATACGCGCATCACATCGAGAGTCTCCATGGCTGATCCGATTATTGCTTTGATCGCAATAAATTATCCGAATCAAAAATATTTATCATAACTTTGTAAGTAATAGCCTTTGCAGGCCCTCACCGGAGTCTGTCGAATGTCCACTTCCCTTGCTTCCCCGCCTACCGCTGCCTATGGCGCCGCCTTGGTGCGCATCAGTCTGGGCGTGTTGTTTCTGGCGCATGGACTGACCAAGCTGCTGGTGTTCACCCCGGCCGGTACGGTGGCCTATTTCCAGTCGCTCGGCCTGCCCGGTGCGCTGGGCTACCTCACCATCGCGCTGGAACTCGGCCTGGGCCTGTCCTTGCTGTTGGGCATCTATGCGCGCTGGGTGGCGCTGTTGGGCGTGCCGTTGCTGCTGGGCACCATCGTCAGCGTGCATGGCGCCAATGGCTTCGGCTTCTCCAATCCGGGCGGCGGCTGGGAATACCCGGCGCTGTGGACGGTGTTGCTGGTCGTGCAATCGCTGCTCGGGGATGGCGCCTTGGCGCTGAAGCCTGCGCGCTGAGACGGTCTGTTTTTCTTGACGAGGAGTTGTCCATGGCCCGCTTGCCTTCGCTGTACATTTCGCATGGCTCGCCGATGACTGCGTTGCAGCCGCGGCAGGTCGGCGCGCGCCTGGCCGAGCTTGCGCAGACCTTGCCGCGGCCGCGCGCAATTGTCGCTGCGTTGGCGCATTGGTTGGGCCGTCGTCCGCTGGTCAGTGGCGCCGCGCGGCCGGCCACCTTGCATGACTTCGGTGGGTTTCCTGCGCCGGTGTATGTGGCGATGGGCGCGGCCGGCGATCACCGGCTCGGCGCGCAGCGCATTGATGCGGGTATCGATGCCGGCCTTCTGGCCATGGATATCTACCGTTTCGACGGTGATCGCGCGCTGGCGGACCTGGTCGCTGCATGAGGTGCGGTGCCGGTAGAACGCGAGCACCACAGCCCATAAGGCCTGGTGCCGACAATGCTCCGGCACCACATGGCTCTGAAGCATTCACGATAAGCGCTGTGCAGTCTCACAGGCTGAGACGCCATCGCTGCATCCTGCTTGGGTGAAAATCCTCGACAAACTCGCCGTCCTCGCCGACGCCGCCAAATACGACGCTTCTTGCGCCTCCAGTGGCGCCAACAAGCGCAATTCGCTCGGCACCGGCGGGATCGGCAGCACCGAGGGCATGGGTATCTGCCACTCGTATACGCCCGATGGCCGCTGCGTCTCGCTGCTGAAGATCCTGCTCACCAACTTCTGCGTGTTTGATTGCGCGTACTGCGTCAATCGCGTGTTCAGCAACGTGCGCCGCGCGCGCTTCACGCCGGAAGAAGTGGTCACGCTGACGCTGGACTTTTACAAGCGCAATTACATCGAAGGCTTGTTTCTCTCCAGCGGCATCATCCGCAATTCCGACTACACCATGGAGCAGCTGGTGGAAGTGGCGCGGCAACTGCGCGAGGTGCATCACTTCGCCGGCTACATCCATCTCAAGACCATTCCCGATGCATCGCCGGAGTTGCTGGCGGCCGCCGGTCGTTATGCCGACCGGTTGAGCATCAACGTGGAGTTGCCCACCGAGCAGGGCTTGACGCTGTTGGCGCCGGAAAAAAGCGTTGGCGGCATCCGTGCGGCGATGGGCGAACTACGTTGGCGCATCGAAGAGAATCAGCTGGAGCGCAAGGCCGAAAAAGTGCGCCGTGCCAAGCCGCCGCGGTTCGCGCCGGCCGGGCAAAGCACACAGATGATCGTCGGCGCCGATGACGCCAACGATCGCAGCATTCTGGACGCAAGCCACACTCTCTACGGCAATTACCGGATGCGCCGGGTGTATTACTCGGCCTTCAGCCCAATCCCGGATGCCTCTTCCAAGTTGCCGCTGCAGGCACCGCCGTTGCAGCGTGAGCATCGGCTGTATCAGGCCGATTGGTTGCTGCGCTTCTACGCGTTCAGCGTGGAAGAAATCGCACCGGCGCAATCCAGCGGCATGCTCGATCTGGACGTGGACCCGAAGCTGGCATGGGCGCTGCGCAATCCGGAGCGGTTTCCGGTGGACTTAAACGCGGCGCCGCGCGAGATGTTGCTGCGGGTGCCCGGCCTGGGCACCCGCAATGTGGATCGCTTGTTGTTGTCGCGCCGGCATGCACGCTTGCGGCTGGGGGATCTGGCGCGGTTGTGGGTGCCGATGAAGAAGTTGCTGCCGTTTGTGAGCGTGCTGGATCATCATCCGCGGCAACGACTGGACGATCCGGTGCGGTTACGTGCGCAATTGGCGCCCGCGCCACGGCAGGCACGTCTGTTCGATTGATGCGTGTCCCTTCTCCCATCGGGAGAAGGTGCCCGAAGGGCGGATGAGGGGACGGTTGCACGCAGCAGTGGAAACTCCTTTGCTTCTAAGAATCCCCAATCCCGATCACCGAATCCCTGCTCCAAGAGCTTCCGCGCCTTGCGGCGCGGGTTACTTTTGTCTTGGCAAAAGTAACCAAAACCGCCGTCCCCTGACGCGATCCAGCGCGATGAAGCCGCGCCGGTGCCCTGTGCTCCTCGCCATGCGCGGCACGGCGCCCAAACTCGCTGCGCTCAGACAGGGCGCCTCTTCGGCCACGCATGGCTGCGGTGCTCGGCTCGCTCTAAGGCGACTTGGTAAAGCAAAATCAACGGCGACAAGCGACAAGCGACAAGCGACAAGCAATCAGCAATATCAGTAGCAGCAACAACCGAAAAGACCAGAAAAAAATTGCAAAAACGCAACGATAGTGCTGCCAGTAGAGCAATGGCGAGATCGGAAATCTTGAGGTCAGGTGTAAGCGATGTTCAGCACTGAAGTTGAGCCAGGTTGGAGTCTTGATGCATGGCGTGCGCTGGCGCGGGCGGGGTGGTGTGCGCAGGTGGAGCCTGACTCTGAGGTATCCCCACGTTTTTCAGCCCATGACCATCTGGTTGTAGACGTGTTCGGGCAGTGTGCGTAATCGCT
>NZ_MDEJ01000098.1 GCF_002940065.1 Xanthomonas populi | reverse complement strand
TGATCATGTCTGTCGTTCTCCGCTGGCAGGGCGTCAAGTCAATGATGGCAGATTGCTGGGGTTTTTAGAGGCTCCTTGAAAACGGTCGTTGTGAGCGCTCAGAACGTTCTGAATCTGCGTCCTGGCTTTCAGGAAGTCATCGCGTGTCGCGAGGCCCGTTTCGGCCTGGTAGAACAGCACCATGAACATGTTGGCCGTGGCTTCGGCCAGCGGCCCCAACTCGCGGGCGGTTGCCTGGTCCAGCCAGTCGATAGCGTTCAATTCCGCTGCCGCGTGCTGAACGACTTGGGAAAATTCGTTAGGATGTACGGTTGCCATTTTTCACCTCTCTCACAGGTGGATAGTGGAAGTGTCGGCCGGCGTTGCATCGTCGGCCGACGCGCTTTAGGTCGTCTGCGGCCGGTTTACGAACGCCGCAACCTCATCATTGCCGGCGGCTGCCGGCGCATTGTCATTCGAGCTGGAAGGGCTGTTGTCAGCGGTCGAGCTGCTGGCCGCCTTGATCGTCGCAGCGAGCTTGCCGCCGGTGGTTTCCGCAATCCGGCTCTTGGCCGCTTCGGCCATGCTGCCGGCCTTGGCCGACGCCATTGAGCCGATGCCTTTGGCGAGGTTGGCGACCGTTCCTTTCGCGATCTGGCCGGCTTTTCCGCCACCAGAGGAACTACCGCCGCCAGAGCTACCGCTGCCGCCCGATTCCCCATCGCCTGCGGCCTGGGCCATCGGGGAGCCGCCGCCACCGGATGCAGCGGCCATAGGCTCGCCGCCGGCAACGCCAACGCCAACGCCGCCAGATTCCCCGCCGCCGCCTGCGTTAGACATACCACCGCCGCCGCCATCGGCGGCTTGAGCGGCCGCCGAGGCCGCCGCCATGACGGCTTGCGCACCGCCTGCGGCGGATGCGGCCAAGGAAGCACCGCCGGACGCAGCAGCGGCCACAGCTTGCGCCGCCATGCCTGCGGCCGCCATGCCCGCACCTACAACCGCGCCGGCTCCGAAGTTACCGAGGCCGCCGGCCGCGCCAACGCCGCCGCTGGTGATGATGCCGGAGATCAGAGGCGGCACCCGGTTAATGAGCAACAGCAGGGCCAGGCAGAAAACCAGCATCACGCCCATTTCTTCAAAGTTGAGCGTGCCCTTGCCCATCTTGGCGTAAAACCCGGTCAGCAGATCGTTGCCGATCCCGACCAGAGCGACCATGACAAGCAGGTTGACGCCAACCCCGAGGACGGTCTTGTAGTAGTTGATCGCCATATCAGAGGTCCAGCGCGAGCCGCCGAAGCCAAGGAAGAAAATTCCCAGGTACATCAGGCACCAGGACGACACCAGAACAAGCAGCATATTGACTGCAATGGTGGCGAGCAGCAGCAGGATTCCAAGGCTCAGAATTGCCCCGATGACGGTATCAACCGGACTCCACAGGGACGAATTCTTGACGTGCTGCTGAAAGATCATAAAACCCACATCGACGATGCCGGAGGGCGTCACAGACGATATGCCGGTGGCTTTCGATCCGAGTTGCTGCAACGACTGAATAATCGCATCTGCAATTTCTGGCCCGTTGCGCAGCAGCCAAAGGTAGAAACCGAAAAACAGGATGAAGCGCACAAACTCCGCGAATAACTCGCCAACATCGGCCCTTTTCATGACCAGTTTGCCGCCCGTCCAGACCAGGGAAATCGTGCCCAGGGTCCAGAAAAGCCACGTCACGGCATCCATGATGACCGTTTTCCAGCTCGATGCCTTGCTGGCTAATTCCGTCACCACCTGGTCAAGCATGCCCTGATTGGTTAGCTCGGCCGAGGCACCCGTTGAGAACAATGCGAAGGCCAGGCCGACGCTAAGGGCGAACGCCATTCGTTTCATGGTTTCACCTCCAGCCAGTTCTTGGGATTCTCGGTCGGTGCAATCACCGACCGGCGGGAGCACGCGCCGGCGAACTGCTCGCGCGTTGGCCGATCCTCGATTTTCTGGATGCGGTCGGGCCCGCAGTTTGCCGCGTTCAGCTCGGACATTTGGGCCGGCTGCTTGTTATCGCAGCCGGCGACCAATGCGACGAGAACGGCGGTCAAGAGGACCGTTGATTTCTTCATGTTCTGGCCCTCCTACGGCTTCACTTGCAGCCAGTTTTTCGGGTTGGGAGTCTTCCCGATCCTTGGTTCCGTCGATGCCTTATGCGCGGCTTCCTGCTGCGCCTCACGGTCGGTTTGGGCCTGCAACTGCGCACCGATGGCGTTTTGCTGCGCGAGAAGCAGGCCACGGATTTGCAGGAGCTGGTTGGATTGTTGGCTGGCAATCTGGTTGGCATATCCGATGGCTTCCATCTGCCCTTTTGCGCCCTGCGCCTGCGATTGCAGACGTTCAAGCTGTCGCGCGTCTGACTTGAGATTTTCCTGCTGATCTTTGATGCCCTTGAACAGCGCATCATTTGCAGCCTTTTGCGACTGCGAAGCCAAGGCGCGAGTCTTTTCCAGCGCGGCGCGTTCGGTGTCCGAGCAGCCGGCCGAGGTGAAGCACGGCGACGATTTGTAGTAGGACATGTCCTGGAAATTGCCTAGGTAAGCGTCCAGACTGCCGGCCTGATTGGTGAGGTTATTCAGGGTGTCGATGGACTGCATCAATCCGTTGATGGTGGACTGAGCCTGATCCCAAATGTAGGCGGCGGGCGCGAAAGTGTTTTGCAGCATGTTTTCGTACTGCTGCAACTGCGTTGCGTATTGCTCGATTTGCTTCTGGACCTGCGCGACCTGTTGAATCGCGGTCACGGTCGTTTGCGACAGGTTGGTTCCGTCAATGACCGGGATGCCGGCATGCGCGGGAATTGAGGCGACGCCAACAGTGAGGGCTAGGGAGAAAGCGATTTTAGCCGCTAAAACGTGCTGCTTCATGGTCATTACCTCGCGATGAATGGCTGCCCCCTTGAGCAAGCGCGCTTGTTCAAGGGTTCATCACGTAGCTGCGCCACGGAGCTACCGGTAATTGACCTGGGCGACACCGAAGCCCGGCCTTTTTGATCAGATCACGGTGTCAAGTAGCGATTGAATTTACCGATGGTTCCAAGGATTGATAACAGTAAGCCCGGCCGCTTCAAAAGGGCTGGTGTCGCGTGTTGCTACGATAAATCCCTTGGAGGCCGCAATAGCCCCAATATATCCGTCGGGTTTTGGAAAACCCTTCCCGGCTATGCGGGCCTTCACCGCCAGCTCGGCATAATTGCGAGCTGCTTCGGTGTCGAACATCAGCACCCGCTCGCTGAACAGTTCGAGCAATCCGTCCAGGGCTTCGCCCAGGCCTTTTTTACGTTTCCCGTTCGGCAGCGCGCCGATGCCGAACAGCAGTTCGGCAAGCGTCACGCTGGACAGGTAGAGGGTTTCCGCTACCTGCTCATTCAACCAAGCTCGCACGGCCGGGTCGGGTTCGGGTTTCATCGCCTCGGAGACGACATTCGTATCCAAGACAATCATTCAAACCTCATCGGTTCTGCCGGCACCTTGTCGCGCACCTGGTCCAATACTGCGAAATCATCGTTTGTTAGCCCTACGCGGCGGCCAAGCTCCGCCAACGCGTCGCCCATGCGGATGCGCTTTTGTGACTTAACTGCACTCTCCAGAATCTCGCGGACCTCCGCCTCTGTACTGCGGCCATGCTCGGCGGCCCGTAAGCGCAGAGCGCGATGTACCTCGTCGGGCACATTCCGCACTGTCAGGATTGCCATAGTCAGAACCTCATGTGTGACTTCATTGACTTCAATATTACACAAATGATGTCATTAAAGCAAGGGCGGCTGCGGCCTATCTCTCCTGCGTTCCAAGTCTTCGGCGGTAGCCGGCTCGGCCTCGCAGAGCAGGATTTCCGTTGAGCACCGCAGGTGCGAATAAGGGACAGTGAAGTAGGAACACCCGCGTGCGGGTCGGCCTACTTCACCTATCCTGCCCGCCTTACGGCCTTGTTTTTGCCTCGTATGACTCATCGAATTTCGCGCTGTAAGCGCACCGTTGTTTCGCAACAGCGCACCAGCAGCGCGAGGATCGACAAAAACGCCCCATTTCCGCGCGTTTGCAGCGATCCAACAACCGATAGCAGTGTTTCAGCCACGCACTTGCAGCGATTGAACACGGGGCTTTCCTTACTTCGCGCTGCCGTGACTCATGGACCCAGGCGGCGCATTGGTGATGTGCTGGCGAACGTATTTCAGGAACGTCTCATATCGAAAAGGGATGCGCCCAATATCGCGCATGTGCTCCCAGATGATCTTGAGCGTGTAGCCGGCCTCCATCGCTTTCTTAACGTCTGAGCGCGCCGCCATGAAAGCGGCCTGGTAGTCCCGGCGCTTTATCTGCGAGGTCTGCTGCTCAAGAGCGAGCCGTGCGGCCAAGTCGGCAGGGTAGCTGCTGTTTGTCGTCGCCATGTCCGTAAACCTCCGTTATCAACTGAACTACTGCGAAGCTTACGGAGTGTCGGCCTGCGCAACATTCCAATAATTGGCCGAAATGGTTGACATGAAGCTGGTGCCACTAGCGTTCCCCAAGACAGCGACGGCAGCCATTCAGCATCACCGACAAGTTGAACGCCAAGAAGGGAGTTGGTCCATAGATAATCGGCAGCGAGGTGGCCCCTCAAGTGTCAATGAACCGTTCGGCCGCCATCGTCGAAAGCGGCGTTAGACGCAAGCCTTGCCTGGGATGACGATCCTGAAACACCGCCAAAGACGGGTCTAACGTTCGCGGCCAGGCCGCGAATGGCGCTTGTTGTATGTTGTATGTTGTAGCGCGCTACAACATACAAAACCGATTCATTGACACTTGAGGGGCGCTTAGTTTTTAGCCGCTAAAAATGGTGCGGCCGAGTCACCCCTCCTGGCGTACAACTCAACGGCTGAAGGCCGAACATGGCAAGGCCTGGCGTCGCCCTACAGGGCGGCGGCAAGTACCGCGCCTAGTAGATGATCCTGGAAGATCATGGATGGAACTTGCGAACTAGCCGCAAGCCCGCGCCGTTGCTGTGTTTTCCGGTTTGAGGCGGGGAACGTTGCTACGGATAAAGGGGAACATTGCTACGGAGCTTGGGGAACGTTACTACGGGCTTCGGCCTGCCAATTTCCCACTTCCCTGCTGCATACTCGCTCACCTTCCAGCCCACGGTAGCAAGCTCGGCCAGAGCTTTGCGCGCTTTCTGGCGGCGCTTCTTCATAGCCTCGGCGTTCGCCTAGTCCGGCCAGACGTAGCCAGCAAGCGTATCGAGTTCCACGCGCCCGGCTTTGCCAGGATCGATCCAGCCGCATAGCCGCTGGTGAATAAGGCGGGCCGGGTCGGTTTGTAGCGCCCGCACCTCGGCCATCTCGATGCGGGTATACGGGCGCCGCCCAAGAATCGCCTCTGCAATCTGGGGATTCAACGCGACGAATAGCCGTCCGTCCTCTTCGTCGAAGGCGTAGCTCATCAAGTGAAAAGACCTTTGCCTAATCTCATTGGTGACTACCACCGTCACGTTTGCCATGCGCAGCAAACACGCCTTGATAGCCCTGATATTGTCGCCGCCATCGGTCAAGCCGATTTCGGCTAGCAGGCTTGTCATGCTCTCTCGCACGACAAGCGCATCCTGCCCTACCGCTTCGAACTTCGGCTCAAGGAATAGACGCAGTTGCCTCGGCAACTCTGCTGTTGGATCTGGCGTCAGGATGATGCCCTTCGGCCCTCCAAGAGCCACAAGACCTTGTAGCAGTCGCATGTCATCAGCACCAAGAGGCTCGAAGCCGACAAACCGCGCTTGTTCATTCTCGGCGTAGTGATACGTCACATCGAGCTTGAGCCTCTTCCGTTCGCCGCGCTTGAGACTGCGGAACAAACCGGGGACCAGGCAATGCATCGGATCGTGCCGGGCATGGGTAAGGTCAAAAGCCATCGCTTCGCCTCCGGCCATCACGTCCCTTTTCTTCATTCTTGCTGGCTTCATGCAGCTCCACTGGCACCAGAACGCCGCCTGCGTGCCGCATGTACCAGCGATCAAGCGTCGTAGCGTCGTAGTTCTGCTTGTTAACGCCGAAACGCACGAAGTAGCCGCGGCGCTCATTGCCGATGGGCTGCCGGTCATGGGCGCGGTCGCTAAGGCGCTTCGCCTCGTCCTCAGTCATGCGGGCGACGTAACCGCACCACCTGGCGTTGTCGATCAGCGCGGACGCGCCACGCGCGGCCTGCTGCTGGTCGGTTTGGCCTTCGCGGGCACTTCCCTTGCTGACGTGGTGCAGGTAGAGCACGGATGCGCCCGTGGTAGCCGCGACCTGCTCGAACACGGCCACGAGGTGGGCCATGCTGCCATTGCTGTTCTCATCGAGGGCGTGGATGCGGCTCAGTGTGTCCAGCACGATCAGCCTGGCCCCGGCGCTGTACTCAATGACGCGGCGCAAGTGAGCCTCGTCCATGACGTTCAAGCGCTTACCCATGATTGGCTCAAGCGCAAGGTTCTCTGCGATGGCTTGGCGTGCTGCGTGTCCGAGGTGCTGGCCGATGGCGTGAATGCGCCGCACAAGCGCGGACGGCGGGTCTTCCCCAGCCAGATAAACCACGCGCCCGGAGTGTGCGGGAGCCAGGCCCACGAGGTCGCCGCCGGCAACGCTGCATGCGATGCTCATGGCCGCTTCCAGCGCCCAGAAGCTCTTACCGGTGGCTCCTGGAGCAACGAGCGCGCCCACGGTTCCCGCCAGGAAGCCCGGCCATATGAAGTCCAGCACCGGCGGTTCGCACTCGAACGCCGCCAGGACGTCAATCGCCACGACTCAGTTCCCCGTTCCGTATAGGGACTCGTCGCTCAACACCTCGGCGATCTGCGAGGTTCGGAAGTAGACGCGCCGACCGATCTTGAAGCGAGCCTTGTTGATTCGCCCCGCCCATTCGCTCGCCGTGCGCAAACTGACCCGCAGTCCATCCGGTGATCGATCCAGGACAGAGGCGAGCTGCGCCATGCTCAGCAGCGGGCCGAAGCGTTGCAGCAGCGTGTCTTCTATCGTCATTGCGTAAACCTCCGTTATCAACCGAATTGCTACGAAGGTTAGGTTTTATGGGGATTTCCTACATCTTATTAGTTGTCCAAAATGGTTGACATGAAGAACGATACAACCATTGTCACCTGGGAAGGCTGCGATCCCACTGTCTCGGAAGCCATCGAGCAGTTCAAGGATCGCTGGCGGCCGTATTCCGCCTCCTCGCGGCGCTACCCCATCGTTGGGCTGATACAGGAACTCATTGACCCCGCCGTGGCTGCGTACACGGCGACGCTGCCGCAACGCTACTTGGGCCATATCCCCGGAGCAGGAACAGGGGTGAGTTTCAGCGGAATCATTCGACTGGTAGGACTTAATGCGATGGTTCGCATGCAGCGGCAGTTGCTGCGCCAGTTCATCAAGACGGGGGATAAGCAGACCCCAAGAGATCGGCGGTTTGTAGCGACACTCGAATCGTTGATCGGGCTTGTATGGGACTGCGCCTGCAAACGGCCGACGAAATCAAAGGTGCGCGACACCCGACTGAATGGCGAGCGCCTTCAGGGGTTCTGCCGGTTCTGCGGATCACTCGCCGAGCTGACCTTATTCGCTGGCGGGAGCGATGATCCGAAGGCTGACGATCCAGAGGAAAAGCTTCGACTCAGCAGCCTATATTGCTTAGATCACCGGCCCAAGCTGCCGAGCGGCGCATGGAACCCTGCCTACAGACAAGCAAGGCGATCCCTCGCGCAATTCGACCTCGAACTGGCGAGACTCAGCCAGCAATGCGCGAAGCCGGCCACTGCCCAAATGAAATCGGGCGATCAATTGGTTGACAGCTACTTCTTTCACTACGTCACGGGCCAGACCTTGCAACCGGCGGACAAGGCGGAGTTGCGCAATCAAGCGCGGCTGATGGCGGACTCGAAGCTATCGGACCGCAAGAAGCAGATGCTGATGCTTCAGTGGTCTGGACTTAATCAGTCGGAGATTGCGCGGAAGCTGGGCATCGAACGCCAAGCAGTATCGAAGGCGCTGGCGTCGATCCCTGCGATGTACCACCTGAGATCAAAGTCACGCTCGCGGCGTAAACCAAATTGACCAACTAATAGGACGAATCAATCTGCGTTCACAGGCACCATCAGGCACATGCTCGCAAGTGATCGAAAGAGGCCGGGGATGCACTCAACGATAAATAAGACGCTCATCAACCGCAAGAAGCTGCTGGCGATGATTCCGCTGTCTGAACGCACTATTTTCAATATGGAGCAGCGCGGGGAGTTCCCGCGCCGGATCGCACTCACCAGCCGGAACGTCGCCTGGGACTTGGCCGAAGTCGAAGACTGGATCGAGGCGCGCAAGGCATCGGGCACTCAGGCCATGCGCCCCGGCTTCACCTCGTCGGTCGCAGCCGCCACTTTTTAGCGGCTAAAACGCAGCGCCCCTCAAGTGTCAATGAAACAAGATGCCATGCATGCAAGCTGCGTTAGCGTCAAGCATGCATGGCGTCATGACGACTTGGGACAGATCCATGTAAGGCTCCGTGCGGATTAATAAGTAAGAAGAAGAATAATATTATTCTTACTGGTCAAGTGATTATTTCGTGACATTTTTTACACTTCGACGCAACGCGCATAGCCGCCGCGCGCCTCTCGGCGCGGTGTGTGCGCTGGGTTCGGTGATGTGCGCCGCCAGTGACGCGGCTCGGGGCGGCAACGGCTGATAATTGCCGCGATGCCCCAGCCAGCCCACCGCTTCCAGCTTCAGTGGTCACGTCGCTTGCAGCGGCGGACATGGCATGTCGCTTGGGAGGTGCCCATGCAGCTGGAAAGAAATCGGCAGGGCGTGATTGACCTGGTTGTGAGCAACGGCAGATGGACCGTGGCCATCGAGCTGGACAACCGGACACCGCGCAAAAAGTCGATTCGTAAGCTCACGGTGTTTCCATGCGACCGGGCCTATGTGATCTGCCGCAGCGGATTGATCCACCGGGTGAAGTGACGGCGGCCGCGCTGTTGTGCGCGTAGCGCACGATGACCGCTCTACCACTGCGCGTTGATCGATACCCTCGGCCTGGCCAGGGCCTTGTCGTCGCCACGCTTGCCATATCACTCCCTGCTGACCTGCTTTTGCGGTGAGGGAGCCGCCGGCACTGCGCCTGGGGCTTGATTAGGCCGCGCGGTGGTTGGCGCAGTGCCGGTGGGAGAGGGGCGCTGGCGCCTCTCTCCGGGGGGGCTAAGCCTCGACGTTCGGGCAGGTGAGCGAACTGTCATCCTCTGGCTTACGCCTTCGACCGCTTCAGTGTCCATTCGTCAATCATGTCCGCCCAGTCCTGCAACATCGCCGTCCGCTGCTCGCGGTACTCGGCCTTGTTGTAGACAGCCCTGACGCCTCGCTGTTCGTGCGCCAGGCATTTCTCAATCCAGTCCGTGTTATAGCCGGCCTCATGTAGCAGCGTGCTTGCAGTACGCCGCAAGTCATGTGGCCCGAACTTGGCGAGTGACTTCTCTTCCTTCTGCGCCAGCCGATAAGTCAGCGTCAGCACTTGGTTAAGCGTGGCGCTACTCATGGGCAAGTCCGAGTCGTATCGCGACGGCAACACGTAGTCCGATCCGCCGGCAAAGGTCTTGAGGGCAATGAAGATGTCCAGCGCCTGCCTTGACAGGAACACCAGGTGCGGATTGCGTCGCTTCATGCGCTCCTTTGGGATGGTCCAAAGCGCATCACTGAAGCTGATCTCGCTCCATGTCGCGTTGGTCAGCTCGCTCTTGCGCACCATCGTCAGCAGCAGCAATTTGGCGGCTGCTCGGATAGATGGCGTTGTGCCGATGCGCTCCATGTACTGGTACATCAGGCCGATCTCGTGGGGCCTCAGCGCACGGTCGCGCGGCTCGAACTTGGCGATAGTGGTCGGCCGCACCAGCTCTGCCGGATTCTCGACCTTCTGGCCGCGCTCAATAGCCCAGCGAAAGACCTGCAACACCACCTCGCGAGCATGCACAGCGGTCGCCGGTGCTCCGCGCTCCACGATGGTATCGGTCAGTGCGCGCAAGTCCTCGTGGGTGATCTCCACAAGCTTCTGATTGCTGAATTTCGGCTTTAGCTCGCGTTCGTAGACTGAGCGGCGCATGTCGCGGGTGGAATCGGCCATCTGGTAGCCCCGTAGCCACTTTTCCGCCCAGGCCCCGAACGTCTCCGCGTCCTTGACACGGACCTTGTCCCGCGCCTTTTCCTTGGCCGGTGACTTCCCGGCCGCGATCATCTTCTTGGCCTCGCCCAACCGCTCGCGGGCTTCTGCCAGGGTGATGCCGCCGACACCGTAGCGGCCGAAGGTGATGGTCTCCTGCCTACCGTGGATCGAGTAGTTGTAGCGGAACGAAATCGCTCCAGCGGCCGTGACGGCTACATAGAGGCCGTCGCGATCATTCACCTTGTAGAGCTTGTCCTTCGGCTTGAGGTTGCGCAGCTTGGTATCGGTCAACATGGTTCTCGGCCTGATTCAACTCAAATACCATGATCCAGAAGCCGGCCAATCCTTGCGTAAAAAAACAATAAAATCATCGCGTTACGTGATTTCGATACCATGAACATCCGCAAGGTGGTTACATGGTATCGGCGACTTCTCATGCCATAGAAGCACTCAATGCCATCTATCATGCCATGAAAAAACGGCGCTTGGCGATGCTATTCATTGCCAGATGGCGCCGAACGAAATCACAAAAAATCCTGTAATGACGAAGACTTAGATATGTTTTCGTGCTACTAGATGCCAGCCGGTGTCAGACGCCGGATCATTCCCACTCGATCGTCGCAGGCGGCTTGCCGGAGATATCGTAGACCACACGCGAAACGCCGCGCAGTTCGTTGGTGATGCGGTTGCTCACCGTGCCGAGGAAATCGTACGGCAGATGCGACCAGTGCGCGGTCATGAAGTCGATGGTTTCCACCGCACGCAGTGCGATCACCCATTCGTAGGCACGTGCGTCGCCGACCACACCGACCGACTTGACCGGCAGAAACACCGCGAACGCCTGGCTGGTCTTGTCGTACAGATCGGCCTTGCGCAGTTCGTCGATGAAGATCGCATCGGCCTTGGCCAGCAGTTCGGCGTATTCGCGCTTCACTTCGCCCAGAATGCGCACACCCAGGCCCGGACCGGGGAACGGATGGCGATACACCATGGTGCGCGGCAGGCCGAGTTCGACGCCCAAGCGCCTAACTTCGTCCTTGAACAACTCGCGTAACGGTTCGACCAAGCTCAGCTTCATATGCTCCGGCAGGCCACCGACGTTGTGGTGGCTCTTGATCACGTGCGCCTTGCCGGTCTTGCTGCCGGCCGACTCGATCACGTCCGGGTAGATCGTGCCCTGCGCCAGCCACTTGGCATTGGTAAGCTTATTGGATTCTTCGTCGAAGATATCCACGAACAGATTGCCGATGATCTTGCGCTTGGCTTCCGGGTCGCTGACGCCTTCGAGCTTGGCGAAGTAGCGGTCGGCAGCGTTGACGCGGATGACCTTGACGCCCATATGCTCGGCGAACATCGCCATCACCCGGTCGCCTTCCTGCCAACGCAACAGGCCGGTATCGACGAACACGCAGGTCAGCTTGTCGCCGATCGCCTTGTGCAACAGCGCGGCGACCACCGATGAATCGACACCGCCGGACAAACCGAGAATGACTTCGTCATGCCCCACCTGCTCGCGCACGCGCGCGATCTGGTCGTCGATGATGTTGGCCGCCGTCCACAGCGTCTGGCAGCCGCAGACATCGACCACGAAGCGACGCAACAGGGTCTGGCCCTGCAGCGTGTGAGTGACCTCCGGGTGGAACTGCACGCCGTACCAGCGCTTGTCCTCGTTGGACATCGCCGCCACCGGAATGCGGTCGGTCACCGCAGTGACGGTGAAGCCCGGCGGCACCTGCGACACGTGGTCGCCGTGGCTCATCCACACATTCAAGCGCGATGCGCCAGCGTGATCGGTCAAGCCTGCGAACAACGCATCGGCCGCAACCACATCGACTTCGGCATGGCCGAATTCGCGCTGATCTGCGGCTTCTGTCGTACCGCCCAACTGCGCAGCCAACGTCTGCATGCCGTAGCAGATACCAAACACCGGCAAGCCGCTGTCGAACACTTCCTGCGGTGCGACCGGTGCACCCGGCAACGTGGTCGACTCGGGACCACCGGACAGAATGATGCCCTTGGCGCCGAAGCCGGCAATCTCCGACGGATCATGATCCCATGCCCAGATCTCGCAATACACCCCGATTTCGCGGATACGCCGCGCAATCAGCTGGGTGTACTGCGCGCCGAAATCGAGGATGAGGATCTTGTCGGTATGGATGTTGGTCATTGAGCGCCGGGAATCGGGATTGGGGAATCGCAACAGAAACTGCGGCGCCAAGCGCCGCCGGATGGGGAAACGGTGGGCTGCTACCAATCCCGAATCCCCAATCCCGGCCACTCATCAGCCCGCCCGGTAATTCGGCGGCTCTTTCGTGATCTGCACGTCATGGACGTGGCTCTCGCGCTGGCCAGCGCCGGTGATCTTGACGAATTTCGGCTTGGTGCGCATGTCTTCGATGGTAGCGCAGCCGACATAGCCCATGGTCGCGCGCAGGCCACCGATCAGCTGATGCACGATGCCGCCGACCGGGCCGCGATATGGCACGCGCCCTTCGATGCCTTCCGGCACCAGCTTGTCGGCGTCGCTGGCATCCTGGAAATAGCGGTCCTTGGACCCCTTCTCCATCGCGCCCAGGCTGCCCATGCCGCGGTAGCTCTTGTAGCTGCGGCCCTGGAACAACTCGACCTCACCCGGTGCTTCCTCGGTGCCGGCGAACAAGCCACCCACCATCACCGTGGACGCGCCAGCAACCAATGCCTTGCCGATGTCGCCGGAATAGCGGATACCGCCATCGGCGATCAACGGAATGCGGTCCTGCAGCGCTTCGGCTACCATGTCCACTGCGGTGATCTGCGGCACGCCGACACCGGCAACAATGCGCGTGGTGCAGATCGAACCCGGACCCACGCCCACCTTGACCGCATCGGCGCCAGCATCCATCAACGCCAGCGCGGCATCGCCGGTGACGATGTTGCCGCCGATCACCTGCAGCCGCGGGTAGGTCTTCTTGACCCACGCCACGCGATCGATCACGCCCTGCGAATGACCATGCGCGGTATCCACGATGATCACGTCCACGCCAGCTGCGGCAAGCAGTTCGATGCGCTGTTCGGTATCGCCGCCCACGCCCACCGCCGCGCCGACCAGCAAGCGCTTGGCGGCGTCTTTGGCAGCATTGGGGTTGTCGGTCTTTTTCTGGATGTCCTTCACCGTGATCAGGCCGCGCAACTCAAAGCTGTCGTTGACCACCAGGATCTTTTCGATGCGGTTGCGATGCAGCAGCTCCAGCACTTCCTCATCGCTGGCGCCTTCGCGCACGGTGATCAGGCGGTCCTTCTTGGTCATGATGTGGCGGACCGGATCGTCCAGCCGCTTTTCGAAGCGCATATCGCGGCTGGTGACGATGCCGACAAGTTCGCTGCCATCCACCACCGGCACGCCTGAGATGTTGCGCGCGCGGGTCAGTGCAAGCACCTCACCGATCGTTGTCTCCGGTCTGACCGTAAACGGCTCGGTGATCACGCCGGACTCGAACTTCTTGACCCGGGCCACTTCGCCCGCCTGCTGCGCAGGCGTCAGATTCTTGTGGATGATGCCGATGCCGCCCAGCTGGGCCATGGCCACTGCAAGGCGGTGTTCGGTCACTGTGTCCATTGCGGCCGAGAGAATCGGCAATTTCACACGCAGATTGCGGGTCAGCCGGGTTTCCAGGCTGACATCCTTGGGCAGGACGATCGAATGAGCGGGGACGAGCGAAACGTCGTCGTAGGTGAGAGCTTCAGCCTGGATGCGTAGCATCGGCGGACCCGAGTTTGGGGAAGCGCGGCATTTTACCCTGAAAGCCTTCACGAAGACACCAGGCAGCCGCAATGCTGCGTTACTCGCGCGCCTCAGCCAGCCGCGTCGGCCGCTTCCAGCGTGTTCTGCATCAGCGTCGCGACGGTCATCGGCCCTACCCCACCCGGCACCGGCGTGATCCAGGCCGCACGCTGCACAGCGGCGTCGAAACCGACATCGCCAACCAGACGCCCGTCTTCCAAGCGATTGATGCCCACATCGATCACCACCGCGCCCGGCTTGATCCATTCGCCCGGAATGAGGCCCGGCCGGCCGACGGCAACGACCAGGATATCCGCATTGCGCACGCTGGCTTCCAACACCTCGGGCGGAGTGAATTTGTGGCAACTGGTCACCGTGCAACCGGCGATCAGCAGCTCCAGACCCATCGGGCGGCCGACGTGATTGCTCACGCCAACAATGGTCGCGTTGCGGCCGCGCACCGGTTGATCGGTATGCCCGAGCAAGGTCACGATGCCGCGCGGGGTGCAAGGGCGCAGGCCGAATTCGCGCAGCGCCAGGTGCCCGACATTTTGCGGATGAAAGCCATCCACGTCCTTGCGCGGATCGATGCGCTGGATCAAGCGATTGGCATCAGGGATGCCCGGCAGCGGTAGCTGGATCAGGATGCCGTGGATGTTGGGATCGGCATTGAGCTGGTCGATCAATCTCGCCAATTCGGATTCGCTGGTGCCATGCGGCAAGTCGTAGTCGAACGCTTCGATACCGACCTTTTCTGCCGCGCGCCGCTTGTTGCGCACATACACCGACGAGGCCGGATCGCCGCCGACCAGCACCACGGCCAGCCCGGGACGCGCCTTGCCGGCCGCCACCCGCGCATCCACCCGCAGCTTCAATCCGTCGAGCAGGTCCTCGGCAATGCGGCGGCCATCGAGGAGGCGGGCCGGGGCAGAGGCAGCTGGCGTGGAAACGGTCATGGGGCGTCAGGTGTAGAGTCGAAGGCCGTCTATTGTCCCCGATTCCGTCATGACCGACACCACCTCAACGCCCGATTCCATCACCACCTCTATCGAAGCGGCCGCATTTCGCCGTCTGTTGCAGCATCTCAACCAGGATCTGAGGTATCCCCACGTTTTTCAGCCCATGACCATCTGGTTGTAGACGTGTTCGGGCAGTGTGCGTAATCGC